>JBEIEH010000009.1:0-26916 GCA_040383055.1 Burkholderiaceae bacterium | reverse complement strand
GGACGTGAAGCCGCCCGGTGCCGGGAAGGTCTGGCCGGCCATGGCGGCGATCACCTTGTCGGTGTCGGTGGACTTGGCCTTTTCGACCGCCTGCTTCCACATATGGATGCCGATGTAGGTCGCCTCCATGGGATCGTTGGTCAGCGGCTTGTCCTTGTGGCCCGGGATGTTCTTGGCCTTGGCGTAGGCGCTCCACTTCTTCACGAACTCGGTGTTGGCCGGGCTCTTGATGCTCATGAAGTAGTTCCAGGCGGCCAGGTGGCCGACCAGCGGCTTGGTGTCCACACCACGCAGCTCTTCTTCACCCACGCTGAAGGCCACCACCGGCACGTCCTTGGCCTTCAAGCCCTGGTTGCCGAGTTCCTTGTAGAAGGGCACGTTGGAGTCGCCGTTGATGGTGGACACCACCGCGGTCTTCTTGCCTTCGGACGAGAACTTCTTGATCTTGGTGATGATGGTTTGGTAGTCGCTGTGGCCGAAGGGGGTGTACTCCTCCATGATGTCGGCGTCGGCCACGCCCTTGCTCTTCAGGAAGGCGCGCAGGATCTTGTTGGTGGTGCGCGGGTACACATAGTCGGTGCCCAGCAGCACAAAGCGCTTGGCCGAACCGCCGTCCTTGCTCATCAGGTATTCCACCGCAGGAATCGCCTGCTGGTTGGGCGCGGCGCCGGTGTAGAACACGTTCTTGGACAGCTCTTCGCCTTCGTACTGCACCGGGTAGAACAGCAGCGCGTTCTTTTCTTCAAACACCGGCAGCACCGACTTGCGGCTCACCGAAGTCCAGCAGCCAAACACGGCGGCGACCTTGTCCTGGTCGATCAGCTGCTTGGCTTTTTCAGCGAACAGCGGCCAGTTGGACGCAGGGTCGACCACCACGGGTTCGAGCTTCTTGCCGAGCACACCGCCCTTGGCGTTGATCTCGTCGATGGCCATCAGGGCCACATCCTTGAGCACGGTTTCCGAAATGGCCATGGTGCCCGAGAGCGAATGCAAAACACCGACCTTGATGGTGCTCTGCGCATGGGCCGGCAGGGCCAGTGCAAAAGCGCCCAACGCGGCGGCGGCCGACAGGGCTTTGAGGGTGAAACGACGTGTGGACAAAGACATGACAGAACTCCGTTCGACAGGGTGGTTGGGCTTGGGTCTTCACCGGTGGCCGATGTGGGCCAACTCAGTGACACCGATGCTAGGGATTACCCTGTTGAACGTCTGTACGCCGGGTGGCGTATGCAGGCGGCTCAGCCCTTGAGCGCCGGCACCCGCGCCATCGCCATCGCCGCCGCTGCGGTGCGCGTTTCCACCCCCAGCTTGGCGTGGATGCGCTCCAGGTGTTTTTTCACTGTGGCGGGGCTGGCGCCCACGATGTCGGCGATGTCGCGGTTGATCTTGCCTTTGGCCACCCAGTACAGCACCTCGGCTTCGCGCGCAGTGAGCGCAAACGTGCTGGCGATCTGCTGCATGACGCTGGCGTCGGAGCTTTCTTGCATGACCACCAGCCAGTGGTCGTCGTCGGGGCTGGCGTCGGCGTCGCCCACGCGCTGGTGCAGCCGAAACGTGAGTGTGGACTGGCCTTGTGTCAGGGTCAGGCGCGGCGGTTCGGGCCAAGGCCGGTGGTCGGGTGGCAGTTGTTGCAACTGGCGAACAAACCATTGGCGCAGCGGCTCGGGCGTGGTGCCGGGCGGCGCGTCGCTGTAGTGCTGCAGCAGCTGGCGCGCGAGCGGGGTTTGCCACACGATGTGGCCATCGCGCCCACGCAAGGTGAGTGAGGCATAACCAAACGCATCGAGCGCATGGCGGGTTTGGTGCTGTTCTCGTGCGGCCGCGCGTTCGCGCCGGGCGGTGCGCAGGTGCACCGCCATGCGAGCGATGATTTCGCTCACGCGGATGGGCTTGGTCACGTAATCGCTGCCGCCGGCTTCGAGCGCGGCCACCACATGCTCGGCCTCGGTCAGGCCGGTCATGAAGATGATGGGGATGTGCTGGGTCTGGGCATTGGCCTTCAATCGGCGCGCGACCTCGAAGCCGTCCATGCCGGGCATGAGCGCGTCAAGCAGCACCACGTCGGGCATGGCGTCGGCGGCGCGCTGCAGCGCCGATTCCCCATTCAGGGCCACCAGCACGGTGTGGCCGGCTTCGTCGAGCGCGTCGTGCAACAGGGCGACGTTGTCGGGCACGTCGTCGACGATGAGCACGATCAAGGCGTCGGGGCTGGCGGTGGGCAAAGCGGACGGGGCTGTCATGGGGTCAGGGGTCAACGGCGGGGGCCATGGGCTGCGCCTCGAGCGCGGTGGCGATGGCTTCAAAACGGAATTCGCGGGCCAGGGCCTGCCAGCGCTGCGCCAGCGCGGCCTGACCGGGGTGGCGCTGGGCCCAGGCGTCGAGCCACTGCAACACACCGCGCGGATAGCCCAGGCGCAGCAGCGCACGCAGGGCATCGGCGTCGGCGGGGGTCCAGGGGCTGCCGGCCGCTGATGCCTCAGGCGCGTTGGTGTCAGGTGTTGGGGGCGCTTGCGCGACACCAGCGGCGCCAGCGGTGTGCCAGCTCAGGCGCAAGCGCTGGCCCAGCCACAGCAACAGGTCATCGCGCCGCACCGGCTTGACCAGAAAGTCGCTCGCCGGGTGGGCCAGTGCGTTATCCAGGCCCCGGTCAAAGGCGTTGGCCGAGACAATCACCACCGGCAGGTCGGCCCAGCCCTGTTCGCGCAGGCGGCGCAGCGTTTCCCAGCCGTCGATGCCGGGCATGGCCAGGTCCAGGCACAGCGCGTCGGGCGCAGCGGGCGCGCCAGGGGGGAGCGCGGCCAGCTGGGCCAGCGCTTCGTCGCCTCGATCGACCGTGTGCACCACAAATCCAAGCGGCTCTAGCCACTGGCGCAGCAGCTCGCGGTCGGCGGCTTCGTTGTCGACCACCCAGACGGTGCGGCGCGGGCCGCCGTAGCCGCTGGTGGCCATGGCTTGCGCCGCCTGCGGCGCCTGGGCCACCTGTGGCAAAAACAGGCGTATGGTGAAGACCGAACCCTCGCCCGGGCTGCTGCGCACCGTCATTTCACCGCCCATCAAATCGGTCAACATGCGGGCGATGGTCAGGCCCAGGCCGCTGCCGCTGTGGCCCGGCAACACCCGGCCGTCGGCGCTGGTGCCGTCGGCCGAACGGGCGCGGGCAAAGGGCTCAAACACCTGGTCGAGCTCGTCGGCGCTCATACCAGGGCCGGTGTCGTGCACCTCAAAAGTGGCCATCTGCCGCGCGTAGCGCACCCGCAAGCCCACGCTGCCAGCGTCGGTGAACTTGACCGCGTTGCCCAGCAGGTTGATGAGGATTTGGCGCAGGCGCTTGTCGTCGGCGCGCACAGCAGCGGGCACCGGTGCGCCTTGCACCTCGTACTGAAACCGCAAGCCTTTGGCGGCGGCTTGCAGCTCAAACAGGCTGGCCACTTCAGCCAAGGTGTTGGCCAAGGCCATGGGTTTGACGTCGAGCGCGAGCTTGCCCGATTCGATGCGCGCCACGTCCAGTGTGCCTTCGATCAGCGACAGCAGGTGTTCACCACCGCGCTGGATAACATGCACAGCTTGCGCCCGGTGGGCGGGCATGTCGGCGTCGGCCTGCAGCAACTGCGCGTAACCCAAGATGCTGTTGAGCGGTGTGCGCAGCTCGTGGCTCACCGCGCTGATGTAACGGGTCTTGGCCTGGTTGGCGGCGTCGGCGGCGGCGCGGGCTTGCTGCAACTGGGCGTCGGTGCGGCGGTGGCTGTCGATTTCTTGCATCAACAGCTGGGTCTGGCGTTGCGACTCTTGCTGCGCCACGCGCCTGCCCTGGCGGTTGAGCACCAGCCACCAAGCCACCACCGCCGCCATCAGCAGCAGCACCGCGTACACCCGGACAAAACTGGCCTGCAGCACCTCGGCCACCCCAGGCACCGCCGTGGCGCCTTGGCGCAGCAGCAGCGCCAGCACGGCGGCCAACACCGGCGCGGCCACCGCCATGATCAGCAGGTAATGCGCCAGCCCCGCTTGCAGCGAACGGTGCCAGGCGCTGGGCAGGCAGCGCTGCAGCACCGCGAGCCACTGCGATTCGAGCCTGCCGTGGGGCTTGCACAAATCGTCGCAGCGGGCGTCGAGCGTGCAGCACAGCGAGCAGATTTGGCCTTGGTAGGCCGGGCAGTGGGCCATGTCGGGGGCTTCGTATTCCCTCTGACACACTGTGCAGACGCCCCCTGCGCCGCCTGCGGCGTCACCCCCCGGCCGGGGGGCAACACCGGCGGACGGGCCAAGCCCGATCCGCGGTGTTCTGGCCGGACTGCCGCTCGCTGCTTTGCAGCTTGGGCAGTCGGCACCAGCACAGGTCTCTTTCTTTGTTTCTTCTGGCTGTCTCGCCAGGTAATAGCGGCCTTGTGTCAGCCAGGCGATGGTGGGAGATGCGATCAGGGCGGTGACCATGGCCAGCACAGCGGAGAAGGCCTGAGGCCAGGGGCCGAGGACGCCGAGGTGGGCGGTGACCGAGAGGGCCGAGGCCAGGCCCATGGCGCCGACGCCCACCGGGTTGATGTCGTACAAGTAGGCGCGGCGAAACTCGATGCCTTGGGGCGACAGGCCCAGCGGCTTGTTGATCACCAAATCGGCCACCACCGCCATCATCCAGGCGATGGCGATGTTGGAGAAAAGGCCCAGCACCTCACCCATGGCGCGAAACACATTCATCTCCATCAGCAGGAAGGCGATCAGGGTGTTGAACACCACCCAGACCACCCGGCCAGGGTGGCTGTGGGTCAGGCGCGAGAAAAAATTGCTCCAGGCCAGCGAGCCGGCGTAGGCGTTGGTGACGTTGATCTTGAGCTGCGACACCACCACAAACAGCGCGGTCAGTGCCACCGCAGCGCCATAAGGCAACCAGGTTTCAAAGGCGGCCAAGTACATCTGGTTGGGGTCGGTGGCGCGCTCAGGCGGCAGCTGGTAGCCCAGCACCAGCACACACAAGAGCGCGCCACCCAGCATCTTGAGCACACCCGGAATCACCCAGCCCGGCCCGCCCAGCACCACCGCCGCCCACCAGCGCCAGCGCCGCCCGGGCTGTGGCGGCGGCATAAAGCGCAGGTAATCGGCCTGTTCGCCCAGTTGGGTGATCAGGGCCACACCGACCGTCAAAGCCGCACCAAAGTGGAGCCATTCAAACCCAAGCTGCCCCCCAGACGCACCACCGTGGCGCAGAAAGTCGGCAAACGCACCAGGCTCGTGCCACCACACGCCCACAAAAGCCAGCGCCATCAGGCCCAGCCACAGGCCTTGGGTCCAGAGTTGAAAGCGCGAGATCACCGACACACCGTGGGTCACCAGGGGTATCACGACCAGCGCACACGCCAGGTAGCCCCACACTGGCGGTACGCCCAGCGCCAGTTCCAACGCATAGGCCATGACAGCCGCCTCCAGCGCAAAAAAAATGAAGGTGAAGGCGGCGTAAATCAGCGACGTGACGGTAGAGCCGAGATACCCAAAGCCCGCGCCACGCGTGAGCAAGTCCATGTCCACCCCATGGCGCGCGGCGGTGACGCTGATGGGCACGCCAGCCAAAAAAATGATCAGGCCGGTGCACACAATCGCCAGCGCCGCGTTGACAAAACCGTGGGCCAACAAGAGCGTGGCGCCAATGGCCTCCAAGATCAAAAAAGACGAGGCGCCAAACGCGGTGTTGGCCACCTGCCAGCCCGACATGCGCCGGGTGCGCTGCGGCGTGTAGCGCAGGGCGTGGTCTTCCAATGTGTCGCTGCTGACCCAGCGGTTGTACTCGCGGCGCACCGGAATGATGCGCTGTGGCGCGTTGGTGGAGGGGCTGTTGGTGGCAGGAGCGGACGCGGGGTTCACCTCTCAAGCTGTGCAGATTCTGTGCCACCGCCACACCGACGCGATGTGGGCACACAACTTGCACAAGCGAACCCATGGAACTCACGCCCCGCGAAAAAGACAAGCTGTTGATCTTCACCGCCGCGCTGCTGGCCGAACGCCGCCAAGCGCGCGGGCTCAAGCTCAATTACCCCGAGGCGGTGGCCTTGATCAGCGCCGCTGTGATGGAGGGCGCGCGCGACGGCAAAACCGTGGCCCAGCTCATGAGCGAAGGCCGTCGTGTGCTGCGCCGCGACGATGTGATGGAGGGCGTGCCCGAGATGATTCCCGACATCCAGGTGGAGGCCACCTTTCCCGATGGCACCAAGCTGGTCACCGTCCATCAACCCATACCTTGACCCCCCGCGCCGCAGGATTGGCTCACCCCCGCCGCGCTTCGCGCGTCCCCCCTCAAGGGGGCGATGCGTTGCGGACCGGCGAAGCCGGATCCGCCGCATCCTGGATGCAGACACTTCGCTCCACCATCGCCTCTTTCGTTTTTTAGGTCAGCTGTCATGAAAACCTTCTCCGCTCTCGCCCCCCTGTCTGCTGCTGCTCTTTCTGCCGTTGCGCTGCCCGCTGTTGCGCACGATGGCCATGGCTTGTGGGGGGCGCACTGGCATGCCAGCGATGCCTTCGGCTTTGTCGCGCTGGCGGTGGCCGTCGGTGTGGCGGTCTGGCTGTCGCGCAAGTGAGGGAGCGGCCATGATTCCCGGCGAATTCCTGATTGAGGATGGCGACCATCCGCTCAACCCCGGGCGGCGTACGCTCACCGTGGTGGTGAAGAACACAGCCGACCGGCCGATCCAGGTGGGCTCGCACTACCACTTTGCCGAAACCAATGCGGCGCTCGGTTTTGACCGGGCGGCGGCGCGCGGCATGCGGCTCAACATCGCCAGCGGCACTGCGGTGCGCTTCGAGCCCGGGCAACAACGCACGGTGGAGCTGGTCGACTACGCGGGCGAGCGCATCGTCTGCGGCTTTCGCGGTATGACACAAGGAGCCCTCTGATGTCCCCACGCTCATCACTTCGTGACTTCGCTGCCCCCCAAGGGGGAACCCGCCTTTCTTGGGGCGGCCCTGCGAAAGGCAGTTTGTAATGGCGAACATCGACAAACGCGCCTACGCCGACATGTTTGGCCCCACAGTGGGAGACCGCGTGCGCTTGGCCGACACCGGCCTTGTCATTGAAGTCGAACACGACTACACCCTGCGCGCCGGTGGCTATGGTGAAGAGGTGAAGTTCGGAGGTGGCAAGACCATCCGCGACGGCATGGCGCAATCGCAGCGCACGCGCGCCGAAGGCGCCGTAGACACGGTGCTGACCAACGCGCTCATCGTCGAGCACTGGGGCATTGTCAAAGCCGACATCGGCCTCAAAGACGGGCGCATTGTGGCCATCGGAAAGGCCGGCAACCCCGACACCCAACCCGGGGTGGACATCGTCATCGGCGCAGGCACCGAGATCATCAGCTGCGAAGGCAACATCGTCACCGCCGGTGGCATCGACAGCCACATCCACTTCATCTGCCCACAGCAGGTCGACGAGGCGCTGGCCTCGGGCGTGACCACCATGCTCGGCGGCGGCACCGGCCCTGCCACCGGCACCTTTGCCACCACCTGCACACCTGGGCCTTGGCACATTGAGCGCATGCTGCAAGCGGCCGACGGCCTGCCGATGAACCTCGGCTTTCTGGGCAAAGGCAATGTGAGCCAGCCCGAGCCGCTGTTGGAACAGATCGAAGCCGGTGTGATTGGCCTCAAACTGCACGAAGACTGGGGCAGCACCCCCAGCGCGATCAGCAACTGTCTCGATGTGGCCGACGCCACCGACACCCAGGTCGCGATCCACTCCGACACGCTCAACGAGTCGGGCTTTGTCGAAGACACGATTGCCGCTACGAAAGGCCGCACCCTCTGCGCCTTCCACACCGAGGGCGCGGGCGGCGGCCATGCGCCCGACATCATCCGTGTGGTGGGCGAGGCCAACTTCCTGCCGTCGTCCACCAACCCGACCATGCCCTACACCGTCAACACGCTCGACGAACACGTCGACATGCTGATGGTCTGCCACCACTTGGACCCGGCGATTCCCGAAGACCTGGCTTTTGCCGAAAGCCGCATCCGCCGCGAGACCATTGCAGCCGAAGACATCCTGCACGACCTGGGTGCGATCAGCATCATGAGCAGCGACAGCCAGGCCAAGGGCCGCGTCGGCGAGGTCATCATCCGCACCTGGCAAACGGCCGACAAGATGAAGGCGCAGCGCGGCGCACTCAACGGTGATGGCGCGCGCAACGACAACTTCCGCGTCAAACGCTACGTCGCCAAATACACCATCAACCCGGCGATTGCCCACGGCATCTCGCATGTGGTCGGCTCGCTCGAAGTCGGCAAATGGGCTGACATCGTGGTGTGGAAGCCGGCCTTTTTTGGTGTCAAACCCACGGTGGTGCTCAAGGGCGGCAGCATCGCGCTGGCCGCCATGGGCGACCCCAATGCATCGATTCCCACGCCGCAGCCGGTGCACTACCGGCCGCAGTTTGGCGCACTCGGTGGTTCGCTGGCCCAGGTAGCCTCACCTTTGTGTCGCAGGCCGCCCAAGCTGCTGGAGTGGCGCAGCGCTACGGCCTGGCCAAAACCACCGTGGCGGTGCAAGGTTGCCGCCGCGTCACCAAGGCCGACATGGTGCACAACCATTACCTGCCCAAGATCGAAATCGACGCCCAAACCTACACCGTGCGCGCCGACGGTGTGCTGCTGACCTGCGAGCCGGCCACCCGCTTGCCGATGGCGCAGCGTTACTTTTTGTTCTGAACACCATGCTGCAAGCCGCCCGTTGTATTCCCCAAGGCCAAGGTCTGGCGCCGGTGCTGGTGCGCCGCGCACCGCGCCTGGTGCTGGACTGGGACCTGCGCCAAAAAAGCCGCTTTTTTGCCGACACCACCGACGGCCAGCGGGTGGGCGTGTTTCTGCCGCGCGGCACAGTGCTGCGTGGCGGCGATGTGCTGCTGTGCCTGTGTGGCACGCTGGTGGCGGTGGCCGCCGCGCCACAGGCGGTGTTGCGCATCAGCGCCTGCACCGACCCCCACCATGGTCACACGCACGATGCCGCGTTCGACCTGATGCGCGCCGCCTACCACCTGGGCAACCGGCATGTGCCGATCGAGCTGCGACCCGACCACCTGAAGATCGAGCCCGACCATGTGCTGGCCGACATGCTGCGCGCCATGCACCTGAACGTGGCCGAGGTGAACGAGCCGTTTGAGCCCGAAGGCGGCGCTTATGGGGGACATGCGGGCGAGCACGGTGGTGGCCAAGGGCACGCGCACCACCATGGCCACGATCACGGTGACCACCCGCATGAGCACTGACCCCGCTGGCCTGCTGCAGCTGCTGTGGATGGCCTCGCCCACCTTGCCGGTGGGCGGTTTCTCCTATTCCGAAGGGCTGGAGGCCGCGGTGCACGCCGGCTGGGTGCACCACGAGGCGAGCGCCGCGCACTGGCTGGTCGACCAATTGCACCTGAGTCAAGCGCGCAGCGAACTTGCGGTGCAGGCGCACGCTTACCCAGCGTGGCAGGCGCGCGACTGGCAGCGGGTGCGCGCCCTCAACGACTGGGTGCTGCAGACCCGCGAAAGCGCCGAACTGCGCCAGCAAACGGTGCAAATGGGCCGCTCGCTGCAGGTGTGGGCGCAGCAGTTTGCGTCCGGTCAGCAACCCGTGGCCGAAGCGGCGCGCACCGCGCTGGCCGAGGCCGCATTGGTCGAGCCCACTTACCCGCTGGTGCAAGCCTGCCTGGCCGCCCACAGCGGGGTTTCGCTCGCCGACACCTTGCACACCCACGCCTTTGCTTGGGCCGAAAACGCTGTGCAGGCCGCCATCAAGGCGGTGCCGCTGGGCCAAAGCGCGGGGCAGCGCATCTTGGCGCAACTGGTCGACCACATTCCCACCGCCGTGCAGATCGCGCTGCACACCACCGAGCCCCAGCGCCAATGCTTCACCCCTGGGTTGGCGATTTTGTCGGCCCGCCACGAAACCCAATACTCACGACTGTTTCGATCATGAACACCCCTGCCCTGCACCACATTCCCCACCGCAGCAAAGCGCTGCCCCCGTTGCGCGTGGGCATTGGCGGCCCGGTGGGCTCTGGCAAAACCACGCTGCTGGAGATGCTCTGCAAAACCATGCGCGAGCGCTACGACCTCGTGGCCATCACCAACGACATTTACACCAAAGAAGACCAGCGGCTGCTCACGGTGAGTGGCGCGCTGCCGGCCGAACGCATCATGGGGGTGGAAACCGGTGGCTGCCCCCACACCGCCATCCGCGAAGACGCGTCCATCAACCTTGAGGCCATCGACCGGATGCTGGCCCAGTTTCCGAACGCCGATGTGGTGTTCATTGAAAGCGGCGGCGACAACCTGGCCGCGACCTTCAGCCCCGAACTGTCCGACCTGACCATCTATGTGATCGACGTGGCCGCTGGCGAAAAAATCCCGCGCAAAGGCGGCCCCGGCATCACAAAAAGCGATCTGTTTGTCATCAACAAAACCGACCTCGCGCCTCATGTGGGCGCCGATCTGGAGGTCATGAAAGCCGACACCGCGCGCATGCGGCCCGATGCCACGCGCCGCCCTTGGGTCATGACCAACCTCAAAACCCAAGCCGGGGTGGACGCGGTGGTGCGGTTTATTGAAGAACGCGGCATGCTGAGCACCCCTGCGTCGGCCTGAACCCGTGGCGAGCGCGCTAGAATGCCGGCTTCGCGGAGACGTGGGAGAGTGGTTTAATCCAGCGGTCTTGAAAACCGCCGACTCGAAAGGGTCCGTGAGTTCGAATCTCACCGTCTCCGCCAACGCTTGGTGCCCACGCCAAGCGCTCGGGTACTAGAATCCCGCCGCATGAAAGCCACCCCGTCCACCTCGGCTCTGCAGCAGATCACCCAGCGGCGGTCCCGCACCCTCACCACCATCGTGCGCGACGAGATCGCGCAACTCATCGCTTCGGGTGAATTGCAGGCGGGCGACCGCATCAACGAAAGCGAATTGGCAGCGCGCTTGGGCGTGAGTCGGGGTCCGGTGCGCGAGGCCTGCCGCAGCTTAGAAGAAGCCGGGCTGCTGGTGAGCGCGGTGAACCAAGGCGTGTTTGTGCGCGAAATGACGCTCGACGATGCGCGCGAGCTCTACGAGGTGCGCGCAGCGCTGTCGGGCCTGATCGGCAAGCTGGCCGCCCAGCGCATCACCGACGGTGAGGTGGCGGAACTGCAAGCCCAACTCGACGCCATGGAGGCTGCAGCCGGCCAGCAGGACATGCCGCGTTATTACCAGCTCAACCTGCACTTCCACGAGCGGCTGATGGACATCGCCGCCAACCCCAAGCTGGCAGGTTTTTACCTGTCGGTGGTGAACCAGACCCACCTGTTTCGTCGCCGAGGTCTGGTGCAACAAGGCAGCCTGCAGCATTCCAACGCCGAACACCGCCGAATCGTCGACGCATTGGCCAAACGCGACGCCAACGCCGCCGAAAAAGCCCTGACCCAACACGTCAACAAAGGCTGGGACCGGCTGGCCAAGGCGATAGAACACGCCGCCTGAGGCCCCAACCCTGCGCAGCGTCTGAGCCCCACGGACGCCCCCGCCCTGCCCCGCAGGTGACAACCCAGGGCAGTCAATCACACACCCAAACTGTTGACAGTTTTCAGTTAACAAGCACAATGGGGCCTCCATCGTCCTTTTGATTTTTTGCTGTCATGGCTCGCAACACACACGTCAACGCCGACCACAACGCCCCTCCCGTCACCCAGATGCTGGCCCAGATGGTGGCCGAGCACCCATCTCGCGGCTGGGACGACGAGGTGGAAGCCCAAGCCCACCGCACCTTTGCCAACTGGGCTGGTTGCGCGGTTGGCCCCTCACAACACGAGACCTTGCAAGCTGCGCTGGCGGCGGTGCAGGTGCTGCAACCCGCGCCCCAGGCCAGCGTGTTGGGCCGGCGCGAGCGGGTGGACATCGCCAATGCCGCTTTGCTCAACGGCATCAGTTCACACACCTTCGATTTCGACGACACCCACCTCAAAACCATCATCCACCCCGCTGGCCCGGTGGCCTCGGCCATCTTGGCGCTGGGCGAGCACCTGGGCAGCAGCGGGCGCGAGTTGATCGACGCGCTGGTGTTGGGCATTGAGGTCTCGTGCCGGGTGGGCAACGCGGTGTACCCGCACCACTACGACCGGGGATGGCACATCACCGGCTCCACCGGCATGTTGGGCAGCGCTGCGGCCTGCGCCCGCTTGCTCAAGCTCGACGCCGCGCGCACCCAAATGGCGCTGGGCATTGCGGCTTCACAGCCGGTGGGCCTGCGCGAGCAGTTCGGCACCATGACCAAGCCGTTTCACCCCGGCGGCGCCGCCAAGGCCGGCCTGATGGCCGCGCTCATGGCGCAACACGGCTACACCGCCTCCAAGCGTGCGCTCGAAGCGCCACGCGGTTTGATGCAGGTGTTTTCCGACAAAACCGATTGGGCCGAAATCACCGAGCACCTGGGCCAGCGCTGGGAAATCGCGCTCAACACCTACAAGCCTTTTGCCTGTGGCATCGTGATCCACCCCGCCATCGACGCTTGTGTGCAGCTGCGCGAACAACACCGCCTGCAGCCCGATCAGGTGGCCACCGTGACGCTGCGCGCGCACCCGCTGGTGCAGGAGCTCACCGGCAAAAAGACGCCGACCGACGGCTTGCAGGCCAAGTTCAGCGTCTACCACTCGTGCGCGGCGGCCTTCATCCGAGGACGCGCCGGCGAGCACGAATACGCCGACGAATTTGTGATCGACCCCCACACCGTGGCCCTGCGCGACAAAGTCACGCTGATTGTCGATCCGTCCATCCACGAAGCGTCGGTCGACGCCACCGTGCGCACCACCGACGGCCGCGAGCTGCACATTTTTGTTGAACACGCGATTGGCAGCTTGGAGCGCCCCATGAGCGACGAACAGCTGCGGGCGAAGTTTGTCGACCAGAGCGCCCCTGTGATCGGCGAGGCGGCGGCCCACGCTGGCTTTGACACCTGCATGCGCCTGGCCAGCGAAGGCAATGTGCAAACGGTGCTGGCGCACCTGACCCAGCGCCAGTGAAGCGGTTTTTTTCGGTCCCAACCACAACAGGAGACAACACCATGCGACGTCGTGAACTGATCCAGGCCGCTGGCCTAAGCCTGATGGCCCCCACACTGGCCTTGGCGCAACAAGCCATCGATTACCCGGTGAGCCGGGTGACCTTGGTCACCCACTCCAGCCCCGGGGGCGGCACCGATGTGTTTTTGCGCGACCTGAGCAAACATCTCAACGGCATCATCAAAACCAACTTCGCGGTGGAAAACATCCGCGGTGGCAGCGGTGCCACGGCGGTGGCTCATGTCGCCAAAGGGGCGGCAGATGGCTCGATCTTCTACGGCACCACGCCCACCTACATCCAAACCACGCTGCTGTCCAAACCGGCGGTGGGTTACGACGCACTGGATCCCATCGCCATCGTGTTTCTGGACCCAGAGCTGATCTACACCCGCGCCGATTCGCCCTTTCGCACGCTGACCGACGCGGTGAACAACGCCCGCACACCGGGCAAGGCGCGCTGGGGTGCGTCCAACCCGGCCTCGTTGGAGCGCATCGCCATGGAGCGCCTGGCGCGCGCGGCCAATGTGAAAGTGCCCATCGTCAGCCACGACGGCGGTGCCGACCAAATGATCGGCGTGCTCAACGGCACGTACGACATCGGCGTTGGTGAAATGCAGGAACTCGCAGCGCAGCTCGAAGCCGGCAAGATCCGCCTGCTGGCCACCTTGTCTGAAAAGCGTCTGACCGGTCTGCCTCAGCTGCCCACCGCCAAGGAACAGGGCTTTAACGTGGTGGTGCGCAAGTTCCGCGGCATTGCCGGCCCCAAAGGTGTGCCCGACAACGTGGCAGCGGCCTGGGAATCGGCCCTGCGCCGCGTGGTGGAGTTGCCCGCTTACAAAGCCGAGTACACACGCGAGCAGCTCACTCCCATTGTTATGGGGCGTGAAGCGGCGCGCAAGTTCACCGCCGAGGTGGCCGCTGAAACGACGGAAGCTTTCAAAGAGCTGGGCTTACTGAAATGAGCGGATCGGACGCACAAGCCCATCCGCATGGGCGCGACATCGCCACCGGTGTGGTAGCGATGGTGTTCGGTGGCCTCTACCGCCAGCAGGCCCACAGCATCGAGAACAGCCTGCTGTCCGATGCGGTGGGCGCTGGCGGGGTGCCCGGCGCGATTGGTGGCCTGATGCTGCTCGCCGGTGCCGGCTTGACGGTCAAGGGACTGTGGCGCTTGTGGCAAGCGCCAGCGCCCGAAGACGGCGCCCCTAACTGGCCCATGCACCGCATGGCACTCAGTCTGCTGGCCTTGCTGGCCGCCTACGTCGCGGCCCTGCCCGTGCTGGGCTACTTGCTGGCCATGCCGCTGCTGATGGCGGGTGTGGCCTGGCTAGCGGGTGCGCGCGCGCACCGCACGGTGCTGCTGGTGGCAGCGGTGGGTGGACCCTTGCTGTGGTTCACCTTTGATCGGGTGCTGCAGGTGCGTTTGCCTGCCGGGCTGCTGGGCGGGTGAGCCCAGCGCAGAAAGGTTGACATGGACAGTTTTTTGAGCACGGTGGGGGCCCTGGCCTCGCTGTCGGTGCTGGCCGCCGCTTTTGGCGGGGTGTTGTGGGGCATGTTGGGCGGCGCTTTGCCAGGCATATCGCCCTCCATCGCCATGGCCTTGTTGCTGCCCTTCACAGTGGGCATGGAGCCCACGGTGGCGATTGTGCTGCTGGCCAGCGTCTACGTCGGTGCCGAGTACGGCGGCTCCATCCCGGCCATTCTGATCCGAACGCCTGGCACCAATGCGGCGGCTGCGACCGTGATCGACGGCTACGAGATGGCGCGCCAAGGCAAAGCCGGTGAGGCACTGGGCATCTCGCTGATGTCGGGCTTGGTCGGTGGCTTGGTGGGCCTGTTGGTGTTGGTACTGGCTACCGAATCGCTGGCGCAAATTGCGTTGGCCTTCACGCCGGCGGCGTACTTCTCGCTGGGGGTGTTGGGTCTGTCGGTGATCGCCGGCTTGTCGGGTGGTTCGTTGCTGCGCGGGCTGATCGCCACCTGCATCGGGTTGATGCTCGCCTTCATCGGCAGCGATCCGGTGTCGGGGGTGGCCCGCTTCACCTTTGGCTCGCCCGAGTTGTTGGATGGCATCAAGCCGATTTTGGTGATGGTGGGCCTGTTTGCGGTGACTGAGATGCTGGTGCAAATCAGCGAACCGGAGGTGGCGCGCGAGAAGATGATCAAGGTTTCGCGACTGGTGCTGCCCGATCTGGCGATGTGGAAGCGCATTTGGAAACCGCAGATGATCGGTTCGGTGGTGGGTACGGTGGAAGGCGTCACGCCGGGCGCCGGTGGAACGGTGGCGGCCTTCATGACCTATTCGGAAACCAAGCGCTGGTCCAAGCACCCCGAGGAATTTGGCAAAGGTTCGCCCGAAGGCGTGGCCGGCCCGGAATCGGCCAACAACGTGGTCACCGCCACCGCACTGGTGCCGCTCTTGAGCTTGGGCATTCCGGGCTCCAACTCAGCGGCCATCTTGATGGGTGGCTTTTTGATCCATGGCCTGCAGCCCGGCCCCATGCTGTTCGAGAAAGCACCTGAGGTGATTCACGGCCTGTACGGGGGACTGCTGCTGGCCAACATCGCCATGGTGATTCTGGGCATGTTGGTGCTGACACCGTGCATCTGGCTGGTGAACCGGCCCAAGCCGTACCTCATGGCTGCGATCTTGGCGCTGGTCATGACCGGGGTGTACGCGATTCACCAAAGCGTGCTGGAACTCGCGCTGGTGCTGGCCATTGGTGTGCTGGGTTATGCCATGCGCTTGCTGCGCATTCCGGTGCTGCCGCTGGTGCTCGGATTGGTGCTGGGCTACCTCATCGAGTCGAACTACCGCCGCAGCTTGCTGATCTCCGGCGGTGAACACAGCATTTTTGTGACCGATCCGGTCTCGGCTGGCTTGCTGGCACTGGCCTTGGTGTTGACGCTCTACACCGGGTGGAAAGAATTTTGGGGTGGGAAAAAACCATGAGCGCAGCCACTATTTCCCAGCGCTTGGCGCAGGCGATCGCCCAGAGCCAACCCGAGCAGCACCCTCAGTCGCGCCGCACGGCCGAGCGATTGCTGACGGACGTGGTCGGCATTTGTTTGGCGGCGCGCGGTGAAACCTATGTGCAAGCCGCCTTGGCCGCCACCGAGCAGGCCGGTGTGTGCACCGCCATGGGCCATGCGGGCGAATGGGGTGTGGAAGCCGCCGCGTTTGTGAACGGCATTGCCGCGCACGGCGAGGACTTTGACGACACCTATGAAGGCGGGCCAGTGCACGCCGGTGCGGTGATCGTGCCAGCCGTGTTGGCCGCCGCCCAGCGCCACGGGTTGAGCGGCGAAGAGGTGCTGCGCGGTATCGCCACCGGTGTGGAGGTCATGTGTCGCCTGTGTGCGGTGGCGCCCACCAAGGTGCACAAAGCCGGCTTTCATCCCACCGCCATTTTTGGCGCCATGGGGGCTGTGGCCGGTGTCGGGGCGGCCCTGCGGGTCAATGAGCGCGTGATGACCCACGCTTTGGGCTTGGCCGGCAGCATGGCCAGCGGCATCATCGAATACCTGGCCGACGGCTCGTGGACCAAACGCATGCACCCGGGCTGGGCCGCGCAGTCGGGCTACCGCGCGGTGCGCTTGGCGCAAGCGGGTTTTGTGGGACCGCTCACCGTGTTCGAAGGCACCCACGGACTGTTTCACGGTTTTGCCAACACCAGCCACGGCGACTTCGAAGCCATGCTGGCGGGCTATGGCGAAGACTGGTGGTGGCACCACATCGCGTTCAAACCCTACGCCTGCGGCACCATGGCGCATCCCTACATCGACTGCGCGCGCGCGCTGCGCCGCCAGGGTGTGCAGGCAGATGACATCGCGCTCATCGAGTGCGACACCGCCGAAGGCATCGTGCACCGGCTCTGGGAACCGCTGGCGCTCAAAGCGTCTCCGCCCAACGCCTACGCCGCCAAGTTCAGCATCCCCTATGCGATTGCGGCGGGGCTGGTGCTTGACGACGCCGGTCTGTCGGCCTACACCGGCGCCATGGTGCAACGCGATGACCTGCGCGGTGTGGCCGCCAAGGTGCGCTACCGCGTTGATCCAGACAACCCCTATCCCAAACAGTTCATCGGACACATCCGTGCCACCCTGCGCGATGGCCGCGTGCTCGAAGAACGACAGGGCTATTTCAAGGGCGGTGCCGATCACCCGCTGAGCGATGAAGATTTGGCCCACAAATTCCGCGCCAATGTGCGCCACGGCGGCTTGGGTGCGGACTGCGCCGAACGGCTGCTGCAACAACTGCCCTCGCTGCTGCGCGACGGCTCCCCCGACTGGTCGCTGCTGGCCTTGGAGAACCTGACATGAACACATCCTCCCCACCCGTGGCACTGGTCACCGGGGCTGGCCGCAACATCGGTCGCAGCATCGCACTCGCGCTGGCCCGCGACGGCTTTGCGTTGGCGGTGAATGTGCGCAGCAGCGTGCACGAAGGCGAAGCCGTGGTCAATGAACTGCGCGCCCAAGGCGCCAAGGCCGAGCTGCTGGTGGCCGACGTGACCGACCAAGACGCGGTGGTTCACATGATGGCCGAGGTCCAGGCGCGCATGGGCCGGCTCGATGTGCTGGTGAACAACGCCGCTGTGCGCCGCGAGGCGCCGCTGGCCGAATTGGGCGCGCGCGAATGGCGCCACACCCTGTCGGTGGTGCTGGATGGCGCTTTTTTCTGCACCCAAGCCGCCATGGCCATGCTGGGCCGTTCGGACCGCGCAGCGGTCATCAACATCGGTGGCCTGACCGCTCACACCGGCGCGTTGAACCGGGTGCATGTGGTCACCGCCAAAGCGGGTTTGGTGGGCTTGACCCGTGCGCTGGCGCACGATCTGGCGCCGCAGCAGATCACGGTGAACTGTGTGTCGCCGGGCATGATCGCCACCGCCCGCAACAGCAGCAGCTCACCCACCGCACCGCAGCACCACAGCGTGCACCACCCTTTGCTGGGGCGGCGTGGAACACCCGAAGAAGTGGCCGATATGGTGGCGTGGCTGGCCAGCCCACAAGCCCGCTTTGTCACAGGACAGGTGCTGCACCTCAATGGGGGCACCTACCTGGGCAGCTGATCCATCGGCATGAAGGGGCGCCAAAGGCTGATTGGCCTGGGCGTGGCCAGCGCGGGCGGTGCGCTGGCCCACGCGGTGCACATGCCGCTGGCCTGGGTGCTGGGCTCCATGTTGGGCGTGGGGCTGTGGTCGCTCTGGCGCAACCACACTTTGCCACAGCCCTCAAGCTGGCGCCGCACCGCCCAAGGCGTCATTGGTGTCGGCCTTGGTCTGTATTTCACCCCTGAGGTGTTGGGCCAACTCGGCACCTTGGCGCCCTGGGTGTTGGTCGGAGCGCTCACTGCGCTGGCCTTGTCGGTGTTGGCTGCACCCCTGTTGCAGCGGCTGGCCGGGGTAGATGGCCCCACCGCCGTCTATGCGGTAGCGCTTGGCGCATCGGCTGAAATGTCCTTGCAGGGCCAACGCGCCGGGGCCGACGCGGCGGCGGTGGCCTCGGCCCACGCCTTGCGCATCATGTTGGTCACCACCAGCGCCACCGCGCTGGCCTGGGCGCTCGGGCAACCCTTGGGCTGGACGCCCGTTGGCGTGGCGGAGCTTCCGCTAGAAGTGTGGCCGCCGCTGTTGGCCGTGGCCGCGTTGGTAGCGTTGGCGCTGAACCGCATCCGCGTGCCCAATCCGTGGTTGCTCGGTCCGCTGGCGGTCGGTGTGGTGTGGGCGGTCTGGGGTTCTGCGGGTCGACTGCCCGACGCGCTGTCGGTGGGCGCCCAAGTGCTGATCGGCTGGGCGCTGGGCCAGCACCTCACGCGGTCGTTTTTTCGGCGCGCACCGCGTTGGTTGCTCCACTCGGGCTTGGTGACGCTGGGCATCTTGGCCGCTTGTCTGGCCACGGCGTGGCTGATCTCGTGGGCGTCTGGTCTGCCGGTGATGACGACCTTCATCGCCATGGCACCGGGCGGCATGGCCGAAATGGGCGTGATTGCCAAAGCCTTTGGACTGGGTGCGCCAGTGGTCACCGCCTTTCACTTGCAGCGGATTGTGCTCACCATTTTTTTCACCCGCTGGCTCGCCCAATGGATGCTCAGCAGCGGCTGGGTGAAGGCCCAGCCACCGCCCGCGCTCAAGCGTCGAGATTGATTTTGCGGTCTTGGGCCAGCTTGGTCCAACGGCGCAGGTCGGCTTGGATGTATTGACCAAACGCTGCCGGGTTCATCGGGGCGGGTTCAATCGCCTCCACCGACAGCTTCTCACGCAAATCGGGAGCCCGCAGGATTTGCGCCAAGCTGTCGTTGAGCTGGGCCACCACGGGTGCTGGCATGCCGGCTGGGCCCACCACGCCATACCACTGCTCGGCATCAAAGCCTTTGAAACCCACCTCGTCCATGGTCGGCACGTCCGGCAACAAGGGGTGGCGCGATTTGCCCGTCACCGCAATCGCCCGCACCCGACCACCGCGGATGTGGGGCATGGCCGCCGCCAAGCCCGGGAACATGGCCTGTGTTTGGCCCGCGATCAAGTCGGTAAAGGCGGGCGCGATGCCTCGGTAGGGAATGTGCACCATGAAGCTGTTGATTTGTTGTTTGAACAGCTCCATCGACAAGTGCGTGAGCGACCCCGCACCCGCCGAGCCGTAGCTGGTACGCCCTGGGTTTTTTTGCAGATACGCGACCAACTCCTTCATATTGGCCGCAGGCAAGTTGGCGTTCACTACCAATACGTTAGGCGTAGCGCCGATCATGCCAATGGGCGTGAAATCCTTGATGGCGTCGTACGGCAGCTTGCGGGTGGCCGGACTGGTGCCGTGAGTGGCCACATACCCCTGCAACAAGGTGTAGCCATCGGGCGCAGCGCGCATAACGGTCTGGCAGGCGATCACACCGCCGCCGCCGCCCTGGTTTTCCACGACAAACGACTTGCCCAGTACCTTGCCCCAGCGATCGGTGACGGTACGCCCGACCATGTCGCTGCCGCCGCCTGCCGCCACGGGCACCACATAGCGGATGTTTTTGGTGGGATAGCCCTGTGCGCGCACCCACGCTGGAGCGACCAGCAAAGCCGGGGCCGTGGCCAGAAATTGGCGTCGTTTCATCGGTGTCTCCTTGGTTAACTGTTAACAGTTGGCGATCAAGAGGCAATGTATCGGGCGCCATCGCGCATGGCAATAGAAGACTACCCTCGGAACGAGGTCAAGCTGTCGGCCACGCGACAAAACAAAAACGGACCCGAAGGTCCGTTGTGCAGTGGAGGCGCGCGACGCTCAATCGGTCACGGCTTCGACGTTTTTCAGTTGCCGGTCGGCCACCAGGGCGGTCATGAAGCCGTGCAACCAGTGCATGTCCAGCGGCTTGCGCACCAGCACCGTGTGCTCAGGCAAACCACCGCGCTTGGCGATGTCTTCGTCGGGCATGGCGGTGACGGCCACCAGCACCATGTGGGCGAATACCGGGTTGCTGCGCAAGGTTTTGAGCAGCGCAAAACCGTCCACGCCAGGCATGTTCAGATCGGTCAGCAACACCTGCGGGCGCAAGCTGTTGATGTCGATCAGGGCTTCCATGGCCGACGGCATGACGGTGCAGTCCAGCGGCAGCTGCCATTTGTTGACGGCTGTGCGAATCAGCTCCAAGCTGATTTGGTCGTCGTCCACCACCAGCACCTTGAGCAGGCCCTGGCTGGTCACGCCGAACTGGGTTTGCAAACCGTTGCGTGCTTGGTAGTCACGCACCGACTGCAGAGAAATGCGCCGGTGACCGCCTTTGGTCTTCCACGCCTCGAGCTCGCCGCGCTCCACCAATGACTGCACGGTGCCCACCGACAGGCCAAGCAGCTTGGCTGCGAAGAAGGTGCCGCAGAAGTCGTTCTGCGCTTCGAGAGAGGTTTTGGTTGCCATAAAACTATTCTACTAAGAAGTCATCTTTGACGATGTACCTGTCGACGCCACACACCGCCAAGTGCCTGACCGACAGATGGACTGCGGTTCCCGGTGATCACCACCCTTGTGGTCCGTTGACTTTTTTGTCACAAACTGAAAAACCGATTATCGGCCACCCGACTTGACAAATATGCGGGAACACATGGAACTTCCCAATATTGCCACACCTTTGTCAAAACGAGAACACCGACCATCCACTGATGTTGCCGCGGACCCCCCATCGTCAAATAGTTCACACCACCACGAGGAAAGTCGTGGTTAATTTAGTGGTTTGAAATCTACTCATCAGATGTTTTACGCCTAAAAGAGTACTCATCAGCGGACTGCAGAAATCCTTCAAACTGATAAAAAATACCCTCAAGCAGGAAAACGCGAGAACAACAACACGCATCTCCCGTCTATTTTACAGACACGATCAACAGCTAATCAGGTCTGACATTTTATTTATCAATCGTCACACCTCTTGAACACGGAACCGCATCACGGCCATCTCGTCGAGGCGTTTGGCTTCGGCTTTTTCCCCCTTGCGTGCCACGCGTTGCTGCTCTTGCTCGACCAGTTTTCTCATTTTGTCGAGCTCCAGCTGGGCAGCGATCAGTTGCTGCTGCAACTGATCGCGCTGCACACGGCATTGCGCCACTTCGCGCATGGCATGAAAGTGCAGCTGTTGCAGTTGTTGGATAAACCGTTGGCTGTTGATCTGGTCACTCATGAGTTGACCATCTCGCAACTGTTGCTGATGGCGGTGACGGTAGTCGCTGAGCATGCCACTGAGACGCTGCTCGGCGGATTGCAGCTGGTTGAGTTTGTCCAGACAGGCTTGAAGCGCTTGCCGAGCGTCCTCGGCCGCGCGCTGAGCCTTTTCAGCGAGGAGATGCCAAGGACGGGTGGGAGTAGAGGCGGTCATGGCGAGTCCTTTATGGCTGAGCGGACGGGCTCATCATGTCGTTGACGCTGCGCAAGCAGTCGCCATAGCCTAGGCTGGCGTGCATGTCTTGGCGCAAAAACGTCTCCATCATGGGCCGCAGGCGAATGGCCTCGTCCAGGTCTGGGTTGGAGCCGCTGACGTAGGCGCCCACCTGGATCAGGTCTTGGTTTTGCTGGTAGAGCGACCACAGGCGCCGAAAGCGGTTGGCTTTTTTCAGCGAGTCGGCGTCGACCAAATTCGGCATGACCCGCGAGATGGACCCGTTGAGATCAATCGCAGGGTAGTGCGCGGCATCGGCCAACTGGCGCGAGAGCATGACTTGACCGTCAAGCGAAGCGCGCGCGATATCAACAATCGGGTCGTTGCCGTCATCGCCCTCGGCCAGCACGGTGTAGATGGCGGTGATGGAGCCCCACCCCTGTCGGCCCACACCGGCGCGCTCGATCAGGTTGGGCAACAAGGCAAACACCGACGGTGGATAGCCCTTGGCGGTGGGCGGCTCACCCACGGCCAGACCAATCTCGCGCTGCGCGTGGGCCACGCGGGTCAGACTGTCGACCAACATCAGCACGTTTTTGCCTTGGTCGCGAAAGTATTCGGCGATCACATGGGTGAGGTGGGTGGCTTTGAGACGCAGCACCGGTGACACGTTGGCAGGCGCGGCCACCAACACCGATTTGGCCATGCCCTCTTCGCCCAGCGATTCTTGGATAAACGCCTGCACTTCACGGCCGCGTTCGCCAATCAGGCCGATCACCACCACATCGGCCTGGGTGAATCGGGTCAACATGCCCAGCAGCACACTTTTGCCCACGCCAGACCCCGCCACCAAGCCGATGCGCTGACCGCAGCCAATGGTGAGCATGCCGTTGATGGCTTTGACGCCGACGTCCAACACCTCGCGGATCGGGCCGCGTTCCATCGGGTTGAGCGGGCGACCCAGCAGGCTCAGCTGGTCGTCGCACACAGGGGCGGGTTTGCCGTCGAGTGGCATGCCACGGCCGTCGATGACGCGGCCGAGCAAAGCGTTGCCCAAGCGCACACTGGCGGTGTTGCTGATGACCCGCACCGTGGCGCCGGGGCCAATCCCTTGTGGCTCGGTGAAAGGCATCAAAAACAAGGTCTGGTCGTTGAAGCCCACCACCTCGGCCTCAACGCGTTCGCCGCCGGGGCTGCAGACCTCGCAGGCGGCGCCCAGCGGGGCCATGATGCCGCGCGTTTCCATGCGCAGGCCCACCAATCGCACCAGGGTGCCGGTTTTCTGGGGCTGCGGCGCGCGCAGCTGACCCAGCAGCTGGTCGACCTGATCCGCAAAGCCGTTCATGCACACATCCTCGGTGTGGCGTGACATTTGGCAGCGTTCATACATCCTCCACATCGGTTTTAGGGCGGCGCGCGCGCGCGGGCTTGGCGGACACGTCTTGCACATCTTCGACATCGGTGACCGATGGACGGCGACGGGTGGCGCGTTGGCCGACCTTGGCACGCGCCTGCGGTGCCAGCAACAGCTGATCGGCCAGGGCTTCCAAGCGGTGCTCGATCAGGTCTTCCACCGCCGTGTCGTTGGCGCGCACGCGCACGCTGCCAGGCTGCAGCTCCGGATCGGGCACCCACTGCATGCCAGGCTGGGGATCGCCTTGCAGGGCACGCACCCGATCCCAGTCGCCAGGGTTGAGGTGAACCACCACCGGCTCGGCGCCGTCGAGCTGTGCCACCAGTTGCTCCACCAATTGGCTCACCGCCTGCCCCGAGGTCTGCAGCTCGGCGCGCACCAGTTGCTCGGCCAGGTGCAGGGCCAAGCGGCGCAGCGGCTCACCCAAGCGTTGCGGGTGTTCGGCCAAGCCCTTGCATTCGATGGCGATGTGGCGCAGCAGCTCGCGGTCGCGCGCGCGCTCAGCCTCCATCTCGGCTTGCACTTGGGCTCGCCCCTCGGCCAGTCCACGCTCATAAGCCTGTACTTCCAAAGCGATCAGCTCTTCGGTGGACACACCGGCGCTGTCCTCGACGGGCGGCTCCGCCTCTTGTGGTGTGCTTTCTTGGTCTGGCCTCACAGCAGCGGGGTCGTCGCCCAGACTTAACACACCATCGCCGACCTCTGGGTCTGCGCCTGCATCAACGGCATTGGCGTCGGCCTGCACCACCGTGGGATCGGCCGCCGGTCCCAAACGCCAGGGACCAAACTCATCAACCCGCCTCTCGTCCCACTCCACCCGGACAAAGCGCGGGCTGTTCTTGCCTTGCAGCAATGGCGTCGGCACCCACACGGGGGGCGCACCGGTGGGTGAACGGGACTCAAACAAAATCGTCTCCTCGACCCGCCAGCATCATCTCGCCAGCGTCGGACAGCTTGCGCGCGATGCGAATGACCTGCTTCTGCGCCTCCTCCACATCGGCCAGTCGCAGCGGGCCTTTGGCTTCCATTTCGTCGATGAACATGACCCGAGCGCGCGCCGACATGTTGTCGAAGAACTTGTCCTTGACGTAGTCGGGCGCCCCCTTGAGCGCGGTCATGAGCAGATCCGATTCAACGTTGCGCATCAACGTCTGGATGCCACGGTTGTCGACACCCGAAAGGTTCTCGAACACAAACATGTTGTCCTGGATCTTCTGCATCAGGTCCGGATCGAGTTGCGCCAGGCCGCCCATGATCTTGGACTCCAAATCGACCTTGACGAAGTTCATGATCTTGGCTGCGGCCTTGATGCCGCCAAAGCTCGACGACTTGGCAGACGAGTTCGAAGCGAACTGCTTCTTCATGATCGCTTCAAGCTCTTCCATGGCCGACGGCTGGACCGTCTCCAAGCTGGCCACGCGCTGGAGGATTTCAGCGCGCCCTTCAGGCGGCAAATAGCTCATCACGTCGGCGGCCACGTCGTATTCCAGCACCGACAAGATGATGGCGGTGACCTGTGGGTGTTCGCCGTAAATCATGTCGGCGATGGAGCGAGCGTCCATCCACTTGAGGATTTCCAGCCCTTTGCTGCCCTGCCCCGGCATGATGCGGCTGAGCACCGAGGCCGCCTTGTCGTCGCCCAGCGCGCGCTTGAGCACTTTTTCGACATAGTCGCCCGTGCCCAAACCCAAACTGGTTTGTTTTTTCAACGTGGCCACAAAGTCGTCCAACACGATGTTGACCGCTTCTTGCGACAGATCGGCCACCTGCACCATGGCGGCACCCAGCGCTTGCACTTCCTTGGGGTTGAGGTAGCGGATGATTTCAGCGGCCTGCTGTTCACCCAGCAGCAACATCAACACCGCTGCCCGTTGGGTGCCGGTGAGGGCCTCGAGCTCGGCTTTGAGCTCCTCGGTCATCACCAGCTCGGGGATGGGCGGTGGTGCGGCCGGTTTGACTTCGGCCTTTTTGTCGTCTTTGGGTTTGTCTTTCGACTCTTTTTTGTCAGCCATGTCGGTTACCTCAGACGATCAGACGCGGATCATGCCCTTGAGCACATTGGCCACCCGACCCGAGTCTTCGGCCACCAGCATGCGAATGAGGGCCACCTTGTCGTCGTAGGTGTTGGCGGTGTCGAGCATGTCGATGGAGATGCTGGACTTCTTGGGCTTGAGCTTGGCCTTGATTTCCTCCAAGGTCTCGCCCTCGCCGATCTGGATCATGCGCATGTCTTCTTCGGTCAGCTCGCCATCGGCGGGCACTGGGGCGGCTTCGGTGGTGGCCTCTTCCTTGGGTTTCACACCGATGCCCATGGCCTTGAGGATGGGACGCACCACCACCAGCAGGAAGATGATGAACATGAGCGCGAGCAATCCGCTCTTGAAGGCCAGGTGCACGTCGTTCTGCATGTACCAAGGAATGCCGTCGTCGACGACCGTTTCTTCAAAGCGGGCCGGCACCACCGACACCACGTCGCCACGGCCTTGATCAAAGCCGATCACACCTTTGACCAAGTCTTGGAAGCGAGCCAACTCTTCCGGGGTGTAGGGCACGGTTTTCGGCGCGTCGGGAGCGGGGGTGGAGCCATCGGCCGGTGGCGGCGCGGGGCGCTCATTGATCACCACCGCCACGCTGGCGCGCTGCACGCCACCCACCGCACGCCGCTCGTAACGCACCGAACGGTCGAGTTCGTAATTGCGGGTGGCCCGGCTGCTGAGCTTGTTGGCGGCCTCGGTCTGTCCTTCGCCGGGGGTGGCCTGGGTGTTGAGGGTGGCGTTGGGGGCGGCGGGTGGCTGGTTGGTCAAGGCACCGGGCACCCCGGTGGCTTCACGCACAGCAGCGCGGTCTTCGGCCAGCACCTCCGAACGGGTTTTGGGGCCTTTTTCCTTGTCGTCGTAGTTCTCGGTGGTGCTCTCGATCTGGGTGAAATCCAGCGTCAGGTTGACCTGCGAGCGGACGTTGGCCTCCCCCACCACCGGCGCGAGAATTTGCATCACGCGGTTGCGATACAAGTCCTCGAGCTGCTGTTTGTGCTGGCTCTGCACCGCCGTGAGACCGAGCTTGGGGTCGGTCGCAGACTCTGTGAGCAGGTTACCGATGTTGTCGACCACGGTGACATGCTCCGGAGCCATGTAAGGCACGCTGGACGCGACCAAGTGAACAATCGCCTGCACCTGGGAAGGCGCCACCATGCGGCCCACATAGGGCGTCACCACCACCGACGCTTTGGGAGGTGTGCGGTCGCGCACAAACACGCTTTGTTTCGGAGTGGCCAAGTGGACCCGTGCGCCCTGCACCGTGCCAATTTGCATGATGCTGCGCGCCAACTCCTGCTCCATGGCAGCGTTGACCTTGACCTGTTCCATGAACTGACTGGTGGTCATGGACGATTGGGTGTTGAGCGCCTCAATACCGACGGTGCCGGTGCGCGGCAACCCCTGTGAGGCCAAGAACATGCGGGCCTCGTGGTAACGGTCGGCCGGCACGGTGAGTTGCCCGTTGGCTGGATCGATCTTGGGTTTGTAGTCGGCGGCCTTCAGCGCGTCCAACGCGGTCTGCTGGTCGGCGTCGCTCAAGCCCGGCAGCACCGTGCGGTAGGGGGTGGACTGCATGGTG
>JBEIEH010000008.1:0-30373 GCA_040383055.1 Burkholderiaceae bacterium | reverse complement strand
CGCCCTGCGCAGCGAAATCAAGGAGGAGGACCGGCACAGCCGGTCTGGGGGACATTCGCGGAGCAGGGCGCCACCACCCCGTCCCACCAAAAACAGTCGCCCAAAACCCGCCGTCAACCAAACAAGACGGCAGACGCCAGAGCCCTCAGCTCGCCACCGGCGCGATCTGCGCCACGGGTTCCGGTGCCAACAGAGTGCCCTGCCGCAAGCCGCGCACCGTGGCCAACACCAGCCAGGTGATGACGATGGTGGTGATGGCCAGCAACACCATCGACCCGGTCTGGACCACTCCATGCGAGGCCGTACCTTGCAGCCGTTCGGTGATGCGCAAGGTCAAGGTGGTGAAGGCGGCCAACGGAAACGACAACGCCCAAAACGGAATGCCAAATGGCTGGGCGGCGATGCGTTGGGCCAGCGTGCCCACCCACAACAACACAAACAAACCCACGCCCCATACCGCGGCCACCACCGGCAAGGGAGCGGCCAGTTGATCAAGCACCACACCGATCACCGAGGGCGGCGCCAAGGTGATCATCCACGAGGGCAACAGCCGGTCGGGCAGCGGGCTGTGGGTGAGCCGGCGCACGATCAAGAGGGTGAACACCACCGGCCAAAAAAACACGCCGATGCCCAAATGCACCATCGACCACGCGTCATGGCCCAGCGGCAAGCCCGCCACAGGCACCACCACATTGCCCACCACCGGGATCAGCAACACCGGCGTCACCGCTGGCCACAAACTGCCCGGAGCAGCACCAGGCGCGGGCACCGCGAACCAACGGCCCAGCGCCCACACGGTGACCCACAACTGCCCCAAAGCGGCCAGCCACCACAGGGTATTGAGGACAAAGCGCCACGGCACATCCACCCCCCCCAACGCCACAGCCACCGCCACCAACAACAAAGCGCCCACCGGCAGCGCCGCCACAAACGCATGGCGCACCGGATGGCGCAGGTCGTCGGCCAACGCCTCGGGGTGGCGCTGCCAGCGCAACAATGACGCCAGCAGCAGAACACCAAACACCAGCGCCGACACAGCGCCCAAGACCAGCGCCACCCCGGTCGCCCACGGCCCCAGCAAGCCGCTGGCGCGCTGCCAGGCCAAGGTCAAACCGGACAAGCCCATGACCAGCGAAAACCAGCCGGGCATGAGGAACTTCAAGGGGTGCGACTGGGGTGTCATGGGCAATGCGGTTTCAGCAAGTGGAGCAGGGCATTTTGCTCTCGGGCACACCGAGCTTTTTCAAGATGATGGCCATGGGGCAAAAGTTGGTCAGTCCAAACTGGAACAGGTTCAGGCCCACAAACGCGGTGAAGGCCAAGAACCACGGGCTCACGAACAGCGGGCTCGCTTCCACGCCCAGCGCCAGCGAGGTCATGATGAACAGGCCAGCGATCACACGGATGTAACGTTCAACGGTCATTTTCAAGCTCCTATAAAAACACATACACAACTCAGAGACCCGCCGGGGCCGGGTGCTTGCTCCGGTACACGGCGTGGTACAGCACCGGAATCACAACCAAGGTCAACAGCGTCGACACCGCGATACCGAAGATCAGCGCCACCGCCAGGCCATTGAAGATGGGGTCGTCCAAGATGAAGAACGCACCCATCATCGCAGCCAGCCCGGTCAGCGCAATCGGCTGGGCGCGCACCGCAGCCGACTGCACCACCGCGGTGGCAAAAGGCACGCCGCGCGCGGTTTCCAGCTCAATGAAGTCAACCAACAAAATCGAGTTGCGCACGATGATGCCGGCCAGCGCGATCATGCCGATCATGCTCGTGGCGGTGAACTGTGCGCCCAACAAAGCGTGGCCCGGCATGATGCCGATCAGGGTCAACGGAATGGGCGCCATGATGATGAGCGGCGTCACATAGCTCTTGAACTGCGCCACCACCAGCAGGTAAATCAGGATCAGGCCCACGCCATACGCAGCGCCCATGTCGCGGAAGGTCTCGTAGGTGATCTGCCACTCGCCGTCCCACTTGAGGGCGTATTGGCGGTAGGGGTCGCTGGGCTGGGAAATCCAATACTCGCCCAGCTCACCGGCATTGGGCAGCGCGGCCTGCTCCAGCTGCTCACGGATGCCAAACAGGCCGTACAGCGGCGAGTCGAGTTGGCCCGCCATATCGCCCAGCACATAGGTCACCGGCAGGCCGTTTTTGGTGAACTGCGGCTGGTCGATCACACCACGCTCGACCGTCACCAGCTCACCCAGCGGCACCATCTGTCCATTGGCCGCGCGCAGGGGCAAGGCCAACACCGCGTCCAGACCGACCTGGTCTTCACGCGGCAGTTGCAGGCGAACCGGCACCGCGAACTTGGCGTGACCGTCGTGCAAGTAAGCGGCGTCCGTGCCCGAGAGCGCAGCGGTCACGGTTTGTGCCACCACCTGGGTCGGAATGCCCAGCGACTCGGCGCGTGCCTTGCGGATGCGCAGGAAGGCGCGCGGCGCGTGTTCTTTGAGGGTGGTGTCGACACCCACGATGTCGGGCGTGTCGGCGAATGCCCTGGCCACCTGTTTGGCCAGCTGTTCGCGGCCGGCTTCGTCGGGGCCGTAGATTTCGGCCACGATGGGCGAGAGCACCGGCGGGCCGGGCGGCACTTCCACCACCTTGACCCGCGCGCCATGCGCGACGGCGATTTTTTCGATCTCGAGCCGGTGGCGCTGCGCAATGGGGTGGCTTTTCTCGCTGCGCTGGCTGGCGTGCACCAGGGTGATCTGCAGGTCGCCGCTTTCGGCGTCGGCGCGCAGGTAGTACTGGCGCACCAGGCCGTTGAAGGTGATGGGGCTGGCGGTGCCGGCGTAGCCCTGCACATGCGCCACCTCGGGCTGGGCCGCCACCCAGCCACCGATCGCTTGCAGCGCGGCGGCCGTGTCTTCGAGCGGGGTGCCGGCGGGCATGTCGAGCACCACCTGGTATTCGCTCTTGTTGTCGAAGGGCAGCATTTTCAGCACCACCCGCTGCACCACCACCAGGCCCACCGACAGGAACAGCGCGACCAGCACACCCACCAGCAACAGCCAACGCTTTTTGGCGCTTGCCAAGAATGGCGTGAGCAGGCGGGTGAAGGTGCTCTGCAAAGCGTGGGTGAGCTTGCTCGGCGCATGCGCTGCATGGCCATCGGTTTGGGTGAGCTTCAAAGCCAACCAAGGCGTGACAGTGAATGCGATCACCAGCGAAATCGCCATGCCCAAGCTGGCGTTGATCGGGATCGGGCTCATGTAAGGGCCCATGAGTCCGCTGACAAAGGCCATGGGCAGCAGCGCCGCGATCACGGTGAAAGTGGCCAAGATGGTGGGGCCACCCACCTCGTCGACCGCGCGAGGGATGATGGTCGTCAGCGGCACACCGGGCGTGAGTTGGCGGTGGCGGTGGATGTTTTCCACCACCACAATCGCGTCGTCCACCAAGATGCCGATGGAAAAAATCAGCGCAAACAGCGACACCCGGTTGAGGGTGAAGCCCCAGGCCCAACTGGCAAACAAAGTAGCGGTCAGCGTCAAGATCACCGCCGCGCCCACGATCACCGCCTCGCGCTTACCCAGGGCCAAGCCCACCAACAAAATCACCGAGGCGGTGGCAAAGGCCAGCTTCTGGATCAGCTTGTTGGCCTTTTCGGCTGCGGTCTGACCGTAATCGCGGGTGATGCTCACCTGCACATCGGCCGGGATCGCGGTGTTCTGCAGCTCCTGCAGGCGCGCGCGGGCACCGGCGGCCACGTCCACCGCGTTTTCGCCCGCCTTCTTGGTCACCGTCAAGGTCACCGCTGGGAAGCTGCGCCCGGCGTATTCACCGCCTTCGGCCGCGCCCGGCGTGTGCCACACATGGCGCTGCGCTTGCTGGGCCCCGGTCTCGATCCGCGCGACTTCGCGCAGATAGATGGGCTTGCCTTGGTGCACCCCCACCACGATGTCGCCAACGTCGTCTTCGGTTTGCAAGAACTCACCGGTGTCCACCGTCAGCATGGGGGGCTCGCCCGCCGCTGGGCTGGGGTTGACCACGGCGCCCGCCGGCAGGGCCTGGTTGGCCGCTTGCACCGCTTGGTACAGCGCCTGCACCGGCACGCCACGTTCGCGCAGACGGCTAGGGTCGATCCACACGTTGACCGCGCGGCCGGGGCCGCCAATGGTCTTGACCTCGCGGGTGCCGGGCACCCGCTTGATCTCGGCTTCCACCGCCGTGGCAACCCGCTCTAGGTCCAGCGCCGACGCTGCGTCGGGGCTCCAGAAAGTGGCGGCGAGCACCGGCACGTCGTCAATGCCCTTGGGCTTGACGATGGGCGGCATCACGCCCAGGCCCTGAGGCAGCCAGTCTTGGTTGGCGTTGAGCACGTCGTACAGGCGCACCAGCGCTTCGGTGCGCGGCACCCCCACCTGGAACTGCACGGTGAGCACCGCCACACCGGGCCGTGCCACCGAGTAGGTGTGCTCAATGCCCTGGATTTGCGACAGCACTTGCTCGGCCGGCTGCGCCACCATCTTGGCCACATCGGCGCTCGACGCACCGGGGAAGGGGATGATGACGTTGGCCATGGTCACATTGATCTGCGGCTCTTCCTCGCGCGGCGTGACCAGCACCGCAAACAGGCCCAGCAACAGCGCCACCAGCGCCAGCAGTGGCGTGATGGCGTTGGCCTGGAAAGCCCGGGCCACACGGCCCGAAAAACCCAGCGCTTCGGCCGAGCTGTCGTGTTGGGGAAGGGATGCCATGTGCCGCCCCCGCCTTATTGCGCCACCGCGCCGGCCAAGCCGGCGCGCACCGGGTCGAGCGCGATGCGCTCACCCGCCTTCAGGCCCGAGACCACCGCCACAGCCGGCTGGCCATTGAGGCTGCTGCGCTCACCCAGGCGCACCGCGCGCAGCTGGAACGGACCTTGGGCACTGGCCACATACACCGCCGTGAGCTCGCCCCGGCGCAACACCGCGCTGGCGGGCACCAGCAGGCGTTGTGCTTGGGCACTCGCCACCGGCAGGCCACTGAAGCGCAGCTGCACTTGACGCCCTGGCACCAAATCGCTGGTGTCGGCGGCCGCCAAGTCCAGCCGCCATTCCACCGTTTGCGACACCGCGTCGGCCACCGGAACCACCGTGCGGGCCACCGGCTTGACCCAACGGGCGCCGCCCGATGCGCCGGCGGGCAATTGCACCTCCACCGCCTGGGCCTGCTGGGCCGCGCCTTGCTGGCTGGCCGGCACAAAGGCCACCGCGCGCAGCGGCTGGGGGGCGTACACACTCACCACCGGGCTGCCCGGCATGGCCAAGCTGCCCAGCTCCACATGGGTCTGCTGCACCCAGCCGTCGTACGGTGCGGTCAGGCGGGTGAAGCCTTGGGCCACCGCCGACTGGGTCTGGCCGGCCTGGGCGGCTTTGAGGCCGGCTTGGGCGGCGCGCAACTGCGCCTCGGCGCCATCGAGCACCGCCTGCGCCACAAAGCCTTTGGATCGCAGGTCGCGTGCGCGCTCGAATTCGGCCTGGGCGTTGGCCAACTGCGCCTGGGCCTGGGCCACACCCGCACCCGCTTGTGCCACCCCGGCCTGTGTCACCCGGTCGTCGATCACCGCCAGCACCTGACCGGCCTTGACACGGTCACCGGCCTTGACCAGCAGCTGCGCTACCCGACCACTGGCCTGCGCGGCCAGGGTGGTTTGGCGCACCGCTTGCACCGTGGCGTCCAACGTGAGGCTGGCGGCCACCACCTGACTGCCAACTGCCATCACCGGCACAGACACCGGTGTGGCGGTCTGGGCCACAGCGGGCATCGCAAGAGCAACGGCGATGGTCAGCGCCACGGCGGGGCGACGCAGGGACAGCAATGGGTCAACAGCGGGCGAAAGACGGTGATACATGGACAACTCCTATACCCCTGGGAGTATATATAAGTTCGTCAGACCGTGCAACACACGGCCCACAGCGCTGCGCACGGGTATGCGCCGCATCGGCGATGGCGTATGGCGCGCCGCCAGACAGCGGCCTACACTGCGGCGATGACCCTGAGCGACGACACCCTTTTGTCCACCCTGCCGACCGAGGCCTTGCGCGACTGGCTGCGCGCCCTGCCCAAAGCGGAGCTGCACCTGCACATCGAAGGCTCGCTGGAGCCCGAGCTGATGTTCGCCTTGGCCGAGCGCAATGGTGTGCGCCTGCCCTACCCCGATGTGGCGGCGGTGCGCGCGGCGTACGCCTTCAGCGATCTGCAGAGTTTTCTGGACATCTATTACGCCGGCGCCGATGTGCTGCGCACCGAGGCCGACTTTCACGACCTGGCCTGGGCCTATCTGCAGCGGGCGGCGGCCGACGGTGTGGTGCGCGCTGAAATCTTCTTTGACCCGCAGACCCACACGGCGCGCGGCGTGGCCATGGGCACGGTCATCGAAGGCCTGCACAGCGCTTGCGAGCGCGCGCAGCGGGAGCTGGGCGTGAGCGCGGCGCTGATCCTGTGCTTTTTGCGCCACCTGAGCGAGGCCGACGCCCTGGCCACGCTGGAGGCCGCCCTGCCCTGGCGCGACCGCTTCATCGGCGTGGGCTTGGATTCGAGCGAACTGGGCCACCCGCCAGAGAAATTCGCCCAGGTGTTCGCACGCGCCCGCGCGCTGGGGCTGCATGCGGTGGCGCACGCCGGCGAAGAAGGTCCGCCGGCCTATATCCACAGCGCGCTCGATGTGCTGCAGGTGGAACGCATCGACCACGGCGTGCAGGCCGAACACGACACGGCCCTGATGCAGCGACTGGCGCGCGAAGGCACCGCGCTCACGGTCTGCCCGCTGTCGAACTTGAAGCTGTGTGTGGTGGATGACATGGCCCAACACAACCTGCAGCGCCTGCTGCAGGCTGGCCTGCGCGTCACCGTCAACAGCGACGACCCGGCCTACTTTGGCGGCTATGTGCTGGACAACTACCTGGCTGTGAGCCAAGCCCTGCCGCTGACGGCGGGCGAGGTGCGGCGCATGGCGCGCCACAGCTTGGAAGCGAGCTTTGCACCCAACAGCGACAAGGCGCGCTGGTGCGCGGCGCTGCACTGAAGGCGCCTGACGCCCGGCGCCTCAAGCCGGCAAGCGCGCCACCCAGCGGTTGAGCCGCCACACCGCCACCAAGAGCACCACCGAGCCCAGCGCCAGCACGCCATCAGCCACACGCAGCCCTGGCCCTTCGGCCAAATAGCCCAGCAGCAAAGCGGCCAGTTGCGAACCCACGGTGAACGCGATCATGAGCAAGGCAGATAGGCGCGGCGCCTGCTCCGGATGGCCGCGCAGCGCGGTGCCCAACAAAATCGGAAATCCCACCGACACGCCCAGGCCCGACGCAAAGTTGCACAGCGCCAACAACGCCAGCGGCGCACCCACTGGCATGGCCAACAGGGCCAGCAAAGCGAGCGTGGCCAAGGCACTGAGCCACTGCAGCTTCTGACCCATGCTCCAGCGGCTGTGCACAAAAGCCTGCCAGATGCGCCCCACCGTCATGCCCGCCATCAAAAAACCGAGCGCCAGACGCGCGCCCTGCTCGCTTTGCCCCAGCGCGGTGCTGGCGTAGCTGACAAACCAAAAATACTGGCCCCATTCGATGAAGCCACTGAACAAGCCCGCCGCCAGCACCCGGCGCACCAAGCGCTGGCCGAGCAAATCGCGGTAGCCCTGCGGCGCGCCCTCGGCGGCCACGCCGTGGTCGCGAAACGCGACGTGAGCCAGGCGCGCGCGCTGCTGGGCCATCAGCCACAGACCAATGGCCAAAACGCCAAACACGGCGTAGGGTCCGCGCCACCACGGGGTGAGCAGCAACACCCCCATCACCATCAGCGGCGACACAATGCTGCCCGCGGAATACGCCACGTCCATCAGGCTGATGACACGGGTGCGCTCCTCCGGATCGTCGCTGACCTCCGCCAGCAAACCGTGGCCCAGGGTGAAGAGCGCGGTCTCGAACACCGCGATGACCACCAGCGCCAGTGCCAGCGTGGCAAAACCCGGCGCCAGCATGACGCCAGCCACCCCCAACAACACGAAAGTGGCGTAGGCCGAGAGCAGCCGCTGGGCCGCAAACCGTTTGGCCACCGAACCACCGAGCACCGATCCGATGGCGCCGCCGCTGGTCCACAAGGCCATGAGCCAGCCAATTTCGTCAAAGCTCAGGCCCATTTGCGCGCGCAAATTGGGCGCCACCGCGCCCAGCAGCGCACCAAACGTGCCCCAGACCACCGCGCAGTACAAAATGATCCAGGCCACAAAGGGCAAGCGGCGCAAGCGCGCCCAAGGGGTCACAACAGCCGTCACACACCGTCCATCCGCGCCACCGGGCGCTGTGGCCTGCATTGTGTGGCGCCGCGTGGCGGGCGTTGGTCACCCGGGCGAAAAAGAAACCCGGTGGTAACCGGACAAACCCAACTCAGTCGCCCAGCGGCGCAAACGGCACCCGCTGCGCCACCGCACAAAACAGCTCGTAGGCGATGGTGCCGGCGGCGCGCGCCACCTCGTCGGCGGCCAAGGTGGTGCCGCGCGCGCTGTGGCCCCAGAGCACCACCTCACTGCCCACCCCGGGGGTGAGGCCGGCGGCGTCCAGTGGCGACAGATCGACCGTGATCATGTCCATGCTGACCCGACCGACCACCCGGGTGCGCACCCCGTCGACCAACACCGGGGTGCCGGTGGGCGCGTGGCGCGGGTAGCCGTCCGCGTAACCACAAGCCACCACGCCAATGCGCATAGCGGCCTCAGCCCGAAACGCCGAGCCGTAGCCCACGGTGTCGCCCGGCATCAGGTGCTGCACCCCAATGAGCCGCGACGACAGCGTCATGGCCGGCAACAGGCCCCAATCGGCCGCGCTGTGTTCGGGAAAATCGGGCGCGCTGCCGTACAGCGCAATGCCTTCGCGCACCCAGTCGGCGGCGAGCTGGCTCACGCCTTCGCCGCGCAGCGGCGCGCTGGCGTGGCGCAGGATGGCCGCGCTGTTGCACAGCGTGCGCTCACCGGGCAGATCGGCGGTGGCGTCTTCAAACACCGTCACCTGGTGCGCGATGCCACGCGGGCCGTCGGCGTCGGAAAAATGCGTCATCAGCGATATCTCGTCCACCTGCGGCAAGGCATTCAAGCGCGCCCAAGCGCTGCGAAAAGCCGATGGGGTGAAGCCCAGCCGGTTCATGCCGCTGTTGAGCTTGAGGAACACCCGGTGCGGCTGCTGGGTTTTGTGGGCCGCGAGCCAGTCGATCTGTTCGGTGCAGTGCACCGTGTGCCACAGGCCCAAGCGCGAGCACAGCTCCAGATCGCGCGGCTCGAACACGCCTTCGAGCAGCAAGATCGGGCCGCGCCAGTCGAGCGCGCGCAGGCGCTGGGCTTCGTCCAGATCCAGCAGGGCAAACCCGTCGGCGCCGCGCAGGGCCTCAAACACCCGCTCCACACCATGGCCGTAGGCGTTGGCCTTGACCACCGCCCAGACCCGGGCGTCGGGTGCGCGCAGCCGGGCCGCTTGCAGGTTGTGGCGCAGGGCTTGGGGGTGGACGGTGGCAAGAATCGGGCGTGGCATGGTGGCAAATGGGACGTGAAAGGGCGCTGGGTCCAAGGCGTACCGGGTGGTGGCCGCATGCTATAACCCGGCACCGTTGGAGACTTCGAGCCGCACTGTCGCACACATTCACCGGGACGCCGCTTGGCGCGCCCGCTTCGAACACCAAAATCATCCCCATGAAGCGCGGCTTCTACACCATCATGACGGCGCAGTTCTTCAGCTCGCTGGCCGACAACGCGCTGTTTGTCGCCGCCATTGAGCTGCTGCGCACCCGGGGCGCCCCGGAATGGCAAAGCGCCGCCTTGGTGCCGCTGTTCGCCTTGTTTTATGTCGTGCTCGCGCCCTTTGTGGGCGCTTTTGCAGACGCCCGGCCCAAGGGCCAGGTCATGTTCATCAGCAACGCCATCAAGGTGGTGGGTTGCGTGTTGATGTTGGTGGGCGTGCACCCCCTCTTGGCCTACACCTTGGTGGGGCTGGGTGCGGCCTCCTATTCACCGGCCAAGTACGGCATCTTGACCGAACTGCTGCCGCCCTCGCAACTCGTCAAAGCCAATGGCTGGATCGAGGGCCTGACCATCGCCTCCATCATTTTGGGTGTGCTGTTGGGCGGGCAACTGGTGGGGCCGTGGCTCTCGGGCCTGTTGCTGTCGATCGACCTGCCCCTGATCGACACCGGCATCCACAGCGCGCCCACCGCCGCGATCGCGGTGCTGGTGGGTGTGTATGCGGTGGCCGCTGCGTTCAATTTGCGCATCCCACTCACCGGTGTCACACCCCGCCCGATGCCAACCAACCCGCTGGAACTGCTGCCCGACTTCTGGCGCTGCAACACCCGCTTGTGGCGCGACAAGCTGGGCCAAATTTCGCTCTCCACCACCACCCTGTTTTGGGGCGTGTCGGGCAATTTGCGCTACATCGTGCTGGCCTGGGCGGGCGCTGCGCTGGGCTACAGCACCAGCCAAGCGTCGGCGCTGGTGGGGGTGGTGGCGGTGGGCACGGCGGTGGGCGCGTTGATCGCGTCCATACGCATGAAACTCGATCAAGCCACCCAAGTGATTCCACTGGGCGTTGGCATGGGCGTGTTGGTGATCTTGATGAATGTCATCGACAACGTCTGGGTGGCCGCGCCCTTCCTGATCTTGCTCGGCGGCCTCGGCGGCTTTCTGGTGGTGCCGATGAACGCCCTGCTGCAGCACCGGGGCCACAACCTGATGGGCGCGGGCCGCTCCATTGCGGTGCAGAACTTCAATGAACAGGCCTGCATCTTGGGCTTGGGCGCGTCCTACAGTTTCTCCACCGCCGCCGGCTTGTCGGCCTTTGCGGCCATCACCGCTTTTGGCCTGATTGTGGCGGGCTGCATGTGGGCGATTGGTCGCTGGCACCAGCGCAACCTGATGCACCACCCGCACGAGCTGGAGCGGCTGTACGAGATCGCCCGCCGCGACGATCTGCACGGCTGATCCCTTGCATTCACCCGCCTTCGCCCCTCGCGACCTGGCGCTCGCCCTGCTGGTGGTGTGCGTCTGGGGCGTGAACTTCGCCGTCATCAAAGTGGGCGTGGCCGATGTGCCCCCGCTGCTGCTGGGCGCGCTGCGTTTTGTGCTGGCGGCGTTTCCGGCGCTTTTGTTCTTCAAAGCCCCTGCCGTGCCGCTGCGCTGGTACCTGGCCTACGGCCTGCTGCTGTGCGTGGGGCAGTTTGGCCTGTTGTTCACCGCCATCCATGTGGGCATGCCATCGGGGCTGGCGTCGCTGGTGCTGCAATCGCAGTCGTTTTTCACCCTGCTGCTGGCGGCCTGGTGGCTGCGCGAAAAGTGGGGCGCGCACCAACTCGCGGGCCTGCTGTTGGCCGCTGGCGGGCTGGTGCTGATCGGCACCGCGCACGGCGCGAGCATGCCGCTGCTGGGTTTTGTGTTGACGGTGCTGGCGGCGGTGTCCTGGGCCTGCGGCAACATCGTCACCCGCCTGGTGAGCCAGCACCCAGCCATGCGCAGCCCACGCGGGCAACTGGGCTTTGTGGTGTGGTCAGCGCTGATTCCGCCGCTGCCGTTTTTGGGCCTATCGCTCTGGCTCGAAGGGGCGGACGCCATCACCCACGCGCTCACCCACCTGCGCTGGACCACCTTTGGCGTGGTGGCGTATTTGGCCTGGATGGCCACGCTGCTGGGCTACGGCCTGTGGACCTGGCTGATGAGCCGCTACCCCGCCAACCGGGTGGCGCCGTTCACCCTGCTGGTGCCGCTGGTGGGCCTGAACACCGGCTGGCTGGCGTTTGGCGAAGCGCTGTTGTGGCAGCACTTCACAGGGGGCGGGCTGCTGATGGCGGGCTTGTTGCTGAATGTGTTTGGGGCGGGGTGGTGGGGGCGTTGGCGGGCGAGGTAGGCCAGCGTGTCTTCATTGAAATTTGAACGTCTGGCGTTAAAACTTCTAGGATGTTCATCAGTTACCCGCACTGCCCTCCTTTAAACGCCGACGTATGCGGGACAGTGCCACATCGGTCACACCGAGATAACTGGCCAGCCTATGCTGAGGGATGTCGTCCAACCAGATTGGCGCCTCCTGCAGCACTTGCACATAACGCTCAGTGGCACTGAGCATCAGCCATTGGTGTTCACGCTGAATCAGCCGCTGCCGTTCGGCCGTTAACGCTTGCAGCAGCCAGCCTTCGACGCGGGGCTCCCAAAGCTTGACGGCCTCTAGGTGTTCAGGGCTTAGTACCAACACGCGGCTGGGAACCTGGGCTTCGATGCGCCAAGTGTGATCGGGCAAACCAAGTGGTGGTGTCAGCCAGTGCGCAGTAGCATGGAAATGGTGTACCCGCTCGCGGCCCTGAACGTCCACAAACACCGTGGCCAATAGACCATCCTCCACCAACAAGGCCGCGACGCTGTGGATCTCGGCAAGCCATTCTTGCCCGGTTGACAAGGCCATCCGCGGCAGAGTTTGCCAATATACACGCAAGCGCGCATCGGCCAACAGATTGGTCAGCCAATCCGGTGCACAGACGACACAGGGGCTAGAGCTGCTGGATACAGCAAAGTCCGTTGAAGGTTTCATGAACTTGGGTTAATGCGGCCATGAGACATGTTGCGCAAAGTCGTGATCTTCACGAAGAAGGAGATCGACCATGGATTGTGAACGTTCGGTGGCTGCCGATCCTGCCCTCAAGCAGAGTCAAGGCAATGCCACCCCAAATGCTGCAGCAGCACAAGAACCATGGAACCTGCCCCACCTCATGGCCTTGGCATTGTGGGTGCCCGTGGGCACTTGGCTACTGCACCACAGCGCCACCACCACGGCCACGGCGATATGGTTGTTGATGTGTCTGATCGGCTTTGCCCTGGCCGAGCGGCAGTGGCCATACCGGGTGGACTGGCATCCCTCGGTCCGCTCAATGGGCTCAGACGCCGCGTTGCTGCTGGCAGCGGCGTTGGTGGATGGTGTGCTCAAGCATGGCGGCCTTTTGCTTGCACAGTGGATTGCCACCCAAGGCCAAAGCCCGGGATGGGCCAGCGACTGGCCGCTGCTCTTGGCCGTGCCTGCAGCGGTGCTGGTGGGTGAATTGGGACCTTATGCCCTGCACCGCTGGGCTCACATCCACCCCCTTGGCTGGCGTTGGCACCGGTTGCACCACACACCCGAGCAAGTCAACACAAGCAACAGTGTGCGTGTACACCCGGTAAACATGGCTTGGAATGTGACCTCTCGCGGACTGCTTTGGTGGGGCCTTGGCTTTGGCACAGAGGCTCTGGCCTGGGCGACCATGTTCATACTGCTGCAAGGTGTGGCGGTGCATGCCAATGTGCGAGGACACTTGGGGCCGTTGGCCTGGTTGATTGGCAGCGCCGAGGCCCATCGCTGGCACCACAGCACGCGGCCGCATGAAGCACTGAACTACGGCACCGCCGTGCCCTTGTGGGACCAAGTCTTTGGCACCTGGCACCTGCCGAAGGGCCCAGGTCCAGACGCTGTCGGTGTGTACCGATGATGCTCTTCAGCGCTCAAACTCCGTGTTTAGCACCACCGTGCTGGTGGTGCGCAGCACCCCCGGAATGGCCTTGATGCGGTAGAGCACGTCTTCGAGCGCGCGGGCGCTGGCGCAGCGCACCTTGGCCAGCGAGTCGTACTCGCCGGCCACGCTGTGCAGCTCCACCACTTCGTCCAACTCGCGCAAGCGGCCCGAGATGTCGCGGCAGTGCACCCCGCCGTCGTTGCGGATGGCCACAAAGGCGGTCAGGTGCAGGCCCACGGCGGCCGGCGCCACCTTGAGCGAGAAACGCTCAATGGCGCCACGCTCCAGCATTTTGCGCACCCGTTCGTGTACGGCGGCGGTGGACATGCCCACCTCGGCCGCCACATCGGCGTAGGAACGTCGGCTGTCGTGGCTCAGCGCCGTAAGAATTCTTCTATCTAAGTCGTCTGTCTGAATATTTTCTTGCATCGCGCGAATTTTCCGGCTACATTCGGCCAAACAGCCGCAGGGCTGGATATTTTCTGTCCGAATAGCTTTTATGCCAATCTTTTTCCGACTCCGTGGCGCCAGCGACGCGCAAATGCGCCTGATCACCGCCCTGCTGATCGTCTACATCGTCTGGGGCACGACCTACCACGCGCTCAATGTGGCGATGCAAACCCTGCCGCCGCTGCTGATGAACGGGGCGCGTTTTGTGGCGGCAGGCGCGGTGATGTTGGCGCTGGCCCGCTGGCAAGGGCAAGCTTGGCCCACGGCGGCGCAGTGGCGGCATTCGGCGCTGATCGGTGGGCTGATGGCCTTTGGCGCCATGGGCTTGGTGGTGTTGGCGCAGCGCATGGGCATTGGATCGGGCCTGATGGCCACCGTGGTGACCACCATGCCGATGTGGCTGGCGCTGTGGACGCGCTGGGGCGGCGAGCGGGTGCCGGTCACCAGCTGGCTGGGCCTGGCGCTGGGCGTGGCGGGCGCGGCTGTGCTGGCCGGCGAAGGCGATTTTTCGGCGAGCTGGCTCGGCGGTCTGCTGGCCTTTGGCGCGCCCATGCTCTGGAGCATCGGGTCGTACGCGTCGCGCAAGCTGGACTTGCCGCCACCGGCCATGGCCTCGGGCGCGCAGTGGTTGCTCGGCGGCGCCATGGGTGTGCTGACAGCGCTGTGGTGGGAGCCCGCCACGCAGGTGTGGCAGTGGCACAGCGTGAGCGCCGCCTCCTTGGCCGCTTGGCTGTATTTGGTGGTGGCGGGCACGCTGGTGACGCTCAACGCCTATTTGTGGCTGCTGAAAAACGCGCCACCCGCCTTGGCTGGCAGCTATTCATTTGTGAACCCGGTGGTGGCGCTGTGGGTGGGCGTGGCGCTGGGCGGCGAGCGCCTGACGGGCCAGGTGTTTGTGGCGCTGCCGCTGATTTTGGGCGCGCTGGCGCTGATCATTTATGGCCCGGCGCTGCTGCGCTGGTGGCAGGCGCGCCGGGGGGTGCCGGCCTGACTCAGCTCCTCAGGCGCTCAGGCCAGCGCCTCGTCGAGCACCTCCACCCAGTGGCGCACCGGCGTGTCGGTGCCGCTTTGCAGGTGGGTGATGCAGCCGATGTTGGCGCTGACTATCACGGCGGGTTTGAGTTCTTTTAAGTGGCCGAGCTTGCGGTCGCGCAAGGTGTAGGCGATGTCGGGGTTGAGCACCGAATAGGTGCCGGCCGAGCCGCAGCACAGGTGCGCCTCGTTGCGCGCCACCTGCACGGTGAATCCCAGCGCCGCCAGGTGTGTTTCGACCCCGCCTTTGAGCTTTTGGCCGTGCTGCAAGGTGCAGGGCGGGTGAAACGCCACCACTCGGCTGGCGTCGGGCTGGGCCTTGAGCTTGGGCGCGAGCAGCGGCACCAGCGTGGGCAGCAGCTCACTCAGGTCTTGGGTCAAGGCGCTGATGCGCGCGGCCTTGGCGGCGTAGGCCGGGTCGTCGGCCAGGATGTGGCCGTATTCCTTGACGGTGACGCCACAGCCGGAAGCGTTCATCACAATCGCCTCCACGCCCCGCTCCACCAGCGGCCACCAGGCGTCGATGTTGGCGCGCATCTGGGCTTTGCCGCCGTCTTGGTCATTCAAATGGAACTTGACCGCGCCGCAGCAACCGGCCTCGGGGGCCAGCACCGGCTGGATGCCAGCGGCGTCGAGCACCCGCGCGGTGGCGCTGTTGATGTTGGGCATCATGGCCGGCTGCACACAACCGGCGAGCATCAGCATTTGGCGCGGCAAGGTGCGACTGGGCCACACACCGGCGTCTTGGCGCGGCGGCACCTTGGCCTTTAGGCTGGCGGGCAGCACATCGCGCACCAGCTGACCCAGCTTCATGGCCGGGCCAAAGGCAGGCGAGGTGAGCCCTTCTTTGAGCAGCCAGCGCACCGCTTTTTCGGTGGCCGGGCGCGGCACTTTTTCGTCCACCACCGCACGGCCAATGTCCACTAGGTGGCCGTAGTCCACCCCGCTGGGGCAGGTGCTTTCGCAGTTGCGGCAGGTCAGGCAGCGGTCCAAGTGCTGCTGGGTTTTTCGGGTCGGCTCGGCCCCTTCAAGCACTTGTTTGATCAGGTAGATGCGCCCGCGCGGGCCGTCGAGCTCGTCGCCCAGCAGCTGGTAGGTCGGGCAGGTGGCGGTGCAAAAACCGCAGTGCACGCATTTGCGCAGAATGGCTTCGGCCGCACGGCCGTCGGCGCGGGCCTGGAATTCGGGGGACAGCTGGGTTTGCATGTGTCGCTTTCGGTTCAGCCCATGCGGCCTGGGTTGAAGATGCCAGCGGGGTCGAATTCGCGGCGCAAGCGGTCGTTGATGGTGCGCAGCACCGGCTCCGGAGGTTCAAAACGCGGCACACCAATCACCGCACCCGGGGGTGCGAACCACAAGGTGGCGTGCCCGCCCACGGGATTGGCGGCGGCGCGGATCTCAGCGGCGGCATCGGACGGCGCCCACAGCCAGCGCTGTGCGCCCTGCCATTCCACCAACTGGGCCCACTGGGGCAGCAGCACCGCAGCGGTTTGTGGCACACCCAGGCGCCACAGGCACAGGCCGTCGGCGGGCGGCTGAAAAAACGGCAGGCGCTGCTCGCGGCAGGCGGCCCAGTCGGGCTGGGCTTGGGCGTTGTCCATGCGCTGGCCGGGCATGTCGGCCAGCATGCGCTGGCAGGCCGCCTCCACCGCCGCCACCGCGCCACGCAAGCGCACAAACAGCAGCTCGGGCGCACCCGCGATGGTGGTGTCGCACACCCAGCAGCTGGCGCTGATGGGCAAGGGCTGACCGCCCCAGTGGTGCAACTGGGCCAAGGCCTGCGCCTGCGGCAAGTCGAACACCAGCGTGGCCTCCGCCGGCGCCACCGGCAGCACCTTCAGGCTCACCTGGCTGATCAGCGCCAGCGTGCCCCAGCTGCCAGCGAGCAGGCGGCTGACGTCGTAGCCCGCCACGTTTTTCATCACCTGGCCACCAAAGGTCAGCAGCTCGCCTTGGCCATTGATGCATTCGGCGCCCAGCACAAAGTCGCGCACACTGCCCACCGCCGCGCGGGCCGGGCCGCTCAAGCCGGCGGCCACCATGCCGCCCACGGTGGCGCCCGCGCCCAGGTGGGGCGGCTCAAACGGCAGGCACTGGCCGCGCTCTGCCAACACCGCTTCCAGCTCGGCCAGCGGTGTGCCGGCGCGCACCGTCACCACCAGCTCGGTCGGCTCATAGCTCACGATGCCGCGCCAGTCGGCGGTGGACAGGGGCTCGCCCCGCACCGCTTCGCCCAGAAACGCTTTGCTGCCCCCGCCGGTGATGGCCAGGGGCGTGCGGTCGGCGGCGGCCGCGCGAACGCGGTCGATCAGGTGCTGCGGGGTGGTGTGCTCGGACATGGGCGCCATGGTAGCGGCGAGCCTGCCCGGGGTTTTTGATTTTTTTGCACGCCCCCTTGCAAACCCGCTGGGGAACGCCGCTTATGGCTTGGCGTAGCCGAGGCAGGCGCCGGCGTTGGGTCGGCCCTTGCACTCGCGGGTCAGCCGGCGGTCGCGCTCGGCGTTGCTCTCGGCCGATGGACTGTTGTGGAACGTGACGCGCGTGCCCTGCTTGGCCGGTTTGGGCTTGGTGGCCTCAGCGGCCACGGCGGCGGTGGACAGACACAACACCAGCACGGTGGCGATGCGTGCGCAATAAACGGTCATGACAAACTCCCTGTGTGTGACGCCGCCATGGTAGCGCCGAGCCGCATCAAGGCGAAAAAAAACCCGCCACTCGCGTGACGGGTTTCAAACCTTGGAGAAACCGTGTTCAGCGGTTGTAGGCGGATTCGCCGTGGGAGGCGATGTCCAGACCTTCGCGCTCTTCCTCTTCCGAGACGCGCAGACCGACCAGCATGTCCACCACTTTGTAGGCGATGTAGGCCACCACCGCCGACCACACCATGGTGATCACCACGCCTTCGGCCTGGATGTACAGCTGGGTGGCGATGCTGTAGCCATCGCCCTTGATGCCGCCCAGGGACTGCGCAGAGAACACACCGGTGAGCAGGGCACCCACGATGCCACCCACCCCGTGCACGCCGAACACATCCAGTGAATCGTCAGCGCCGAGCATTTTCTTGAGGCCCGACACACCCCACAGACACAAGAAGCCCGAGATCAGACCGATGACGATGGCGCCCATCGGGCCCACGGTGCCGCAGGCGGGGGTGATGGCCACCAGACCAGCGACCGCGCCGGAAGCGGCACCCAGCATCGAGGCCTTGCCCTTGTGCATGGCTTCGCCCAAGCTCCACGACAGCACCGCAGCGGCGGTGGCCACCAGGGTGTTGATGAAGGCCAGTGTGGCTCCGGCGTTGGACTCGAGGTTGGAGCCGGCGTTGAAACCGAACCAGCCCACCCACAGCAGCGAGGCGCCCACCATGGTCAGCGTCAGGCTGTGCGGGGCCATGGCTTCGCGGCCGTAGCCGATGCGCTTGCCGATCACATACGCACCCACCAGGCCCGCCATGGCGGCGTTGATGTGCACCACGGTGCCGCCGGCAAAGTCCAGCGCACCCTTGCCAAACAGGTAGCCACCGGCGCCCCACACCATGTGGGCGATCGGCAAGTAGCTCAGGGTGAACCAAATCACCGAGAACAGCAGCACGGCGCTGAACTTGATGCGCTCAGCAAACGAGCCCACGATCAGCGCGCAGGTGATGCCGGCGAACGTGGCCTGGAAGGCGATGAACACAAACTCGGGAATCGCCACGCCGGGGGTGAAGGTGGCGGAGACCGACTCCATCGTCACGCCGCTCAAGAACACCTTGTCAAAGCCCGCGATGATCAGGCCCTCACCACCAAACGCCAGGCTGTAGCCGTACACAGCCCACAGCACCGAGATCAGCGAGAACACCACCATCACCTGCATCAGCACGGACAGCATGTTTTTGCTGCGCACCAGACCGCCATAGAACAGGGCCAGGCCAGGCACGGCCATCATGATGACCAACAGGGTGGACACCATCATCCAAGCCACGTCGCCCTTGTCGACGGTGGGTGGTGCTTCAGCGGCAGGAGCGGCGGCAGCAACGGCCTCTGCAGGTGCTGCAGCAGGAGCGGCTTCAGGGGCCGGCGCGGCGGCGGGAGCCGCATCGGCGGCAGCGGGTGCGGTGACAGCAGGCGGCGCTTCGGAGGCAGCGGTCTGGGCCGTGGCGTGCGTGGCGCCCAACAACACGGAAGCCGCCAGGCCCAGGCCCAGCAGCAAGGAGGCAAAAGGTTTTTTCATGATCGTTCTCGCTTCAGTGGGTTGAAGGGCTCACAAGGCCGAGGCGCCGGTTTCGCCGGTGCGGATGCGAACGACTTGTTCGAGCGGGCTGACAAAAATCTTGCCGTCGCCGATCTTGCCGGTGCGGGCGGCGCCCTCGATGGCTTCGATCACGCGGTCAACCAGCTCGTCGGCCACGGCCGCTTCGATCTTGACCTTGGGCAAAAAGTCGACCACGTACTCGGCGCCGCGGTAGAGCTCGGTGTGGCCCTTTTGGCGACCAAAACCCTTGACCTCGGTGACGGTGATGCCTTGCACACCCATGGCCGAGAGGGCTTCGCGCACCTCGTCGAGCTTGAACGGTTTGATGATCGCGGAGACCATTTTCATGACGCACTCCTGTGGAGAAAAAGAACACAGGGCAGTTAGCAGAAGGCGTGCCAGCGTCCAACGCGCCTATGATGGGCGTTGCGCGCCTTACAGGGCACCCATGCGCACCACACTGGTGCAAACCGGACTGTCACCCGGTATGTTGATGCCCACGCGCACCAATTCAGGGAGGAACACACACATGTCGCTGGCGGTGATACACAGCCGCGCACTGCAAGGGCTGGACGCCCGGGCGGTGCGGGTCGAAACCCATTTGGCCAACGGCCTGCCCAGCTTCACGCTGGTGGGCTTGGCCGACACCGAGGTCAAGGAAGCGCGCGAGCGGGTGCGCTCGGCCCTGGCCGAATCGGGCTTGGTTTTTCCCAGCAACAAACGCATCACGGTCAATTTGGCGCCGGCCGACCTGCCCAAGGACTCGGGCCGCTTCGACCTGCCGCTGGCCATGGGACTGCTGGCCGCCAGCGAACAGGTGAGCCTGGCCAAGCTGCAAGGCTGGGAACTGGCGGGCGAGCTGTCGCTGGGCGGCGAGTTGCGCCCGATCCGCGGCGCACTGGCCATGGCGCTGGCGCTGCGGCGCGAAGCCGGTGAGCGCCCGGTACGGCTGGTGCTGCCGCCAAGCAGCGCCGAAGAGGCCGCGCTGGTGGATGGGGTGGAGGTCTACCGCGCCCGCCACCTGCGCGACGTGGTGGCCGCTTTTGCGCCCGATGCGCCCGCCGGCGAGGCGCCCACCGAGCCACCCGACCCCGACGGTTGGGCCCGGCTGCACACCCGCGCGCCCGCCGGTCGACTGGCCTACCCCGACATGGCCGATGTGAAAGGCCAAGCCGCCGCGCGGCGCGCGCTGGAAATCGCCGCTGCCGGTGGCCACAGCGTGCTGATGGTGGGCCCACCGGGCTCGGGCAAAAGCATGCTGGCCCAGCGATTTGCCGGCCTGTTGCCGCCGATGGACGTGGACGAAGCGCTGGAGAGCGCGGCCGTGGCCTCGTTGGCCGGGCGCTTTGTGCTGGAGCGCTGGGGGCAACGCCCCACGTGTGCGCCGCACCACAGCGCCAGCGCAGTAGCGCTCGTCGGCGGCGGCTCACCGCCGCGCCCGGGCGAGATCTCGCTGGCCCACCACGGCGTGCTGTTTCTCGATGAATTCCCCGAGTTCGCGCGCAGCGCATTGGAGGCGCTGCGCGAGCCGCTGGAGACGGGCCACATCCGCATCTCGCGCGCGGCCATACAAAGCGAATTCCCCGCGCGCTTTCAGCTGATCGCCGCCATGAACCCCTGCCCCTGCGGTTATCTGGGCCATCCCACCCGCAGCTGCCGCTGCACGCCCGATCAGGTCAGCCGCTACCAGGGCAAGCTCAGCGGCCCGCTGCTCGACCGCATCGACCTGCATGTGGAAGTGCCCGCTGTGAGCGGCGACGAGGTGCTGCGCGGCCCGGCGGGCGAGGCCAGCGCCGCCATGCGCGAGCGGGTGCAGGCCGCACGCGAGCGCGCGGTGGCCCGGCAGGGTTGCGCCAACCAAGCATTGGCCGGTCGCGCGCTCGACCGCCATGTGGGCGCGGAGGCCAGCGCGCTGGCCTTTCTGAACACCGCCGCCACCCGCTTGGGTTGGAGCGCGCGCAGCACCCACCGCGCGCTGCGCGTGGCCCGCACCGTGGCCGATCTGGCGGGCAGCGCAGCGGTGCAGGTGGCGCATGTGGCCGAGGCGGTGCAATACCGGCGCGTGCTGCGCGGGGAATGAGCCCGCCGCGCTCTCACCAACGCAAGGTGCGCGGCCCCAGCCAAGCGCCGAGCGCCGCCATCAGTGCCACCGCCAACGTGTTCCACAAGGCGACAAACGGCACCGCCATTTCGGGGCAATGCAGGTTGTAGGCCAGGGTACCCGTGGCGCCCGACAACACCCCCACCAGCGCGCCTGCCAAGCGCAAGCGGGTCGGCGCCAGGCCACGCAGGGCAAGTGTGAGCAGCACCCACACCGGCAGCGACACCGCGGCAATGCTCAGGGTGCACGAGCCCCAGGTCTGCCCCATCCACAACATATTGCGTTGCGTGGCTTCGGCCTGCCACAACACCCACAGGCCCAGCGCCCACACAGCGGCGGTCAGCGGCAGCGCGGCCCAGCGCCAGACCCCAGGGCGCCAGCCGGGCACCGACAGGCGGCGCAGCACCGGCGCGCCCAACAGCAACAGCAACAGCGGATACCCCAGCTTGAGCCACATCACCGGCTGCGCCAGCGCGGGCAGCAGGTCGTGCCGCGCGCCCCAGGCCAGCAGCACCGCCGCCACCGCCAAGGCAGCGCCGCCGATCCAGCCTGCGCCCAAGCGCCCCCACGGGGCGGCGCGGCGCACAGGCGTGGCGCCGCTCGCCAAAGCGTCGATCCAGTCGTGGGTGTTCATGCGCGCTCCTTGATCAGCCGGGCCAAGGCCTGCAGGCCCCTGTGCACGCCCACCTTGATGGCCGACTCCGACATGCCGGTGGCCAGGGCGGCCTCGGCCACCGATTCTCCGTCGAGCTTGGTGCGCTCAATCGGCACCCGCCAACGGTCGGGCAAGCTGGCCAGCAATTGGCGCAAATCGCGCTTGGCCTCTCGGGCGTCGGTGTCGTCGTCGGCGAACAGCAGTTCGTGCGAGTCCAACGGGTCGTGCTGCGGCACCCGAGCGCCATGGCCGCGGTACCAGTCGGCCACTTTGTATTGGGCCATGCCCTGCACCCAAGCCGTCAACGGCAAGGCGGGGTCGTAGGTGTGCCGGCGCGTGTGCAGCGCCAGCAAGGTGTCCTGTACCAAGTCTTCCACCTCATCGGTATCGCGAGCGAGCCGCCGGCGCACAAACGCCCGCAGGTGGCCGCTCAATCCTTGCAAGCAGCGCCGATAAGCGTGCTCGTCTCCGGCCAGCGCCTGGAGCATCAGCGCTTTGAGCGCCTGCTCACGCGCCTGCCACGGCGGCAAAGGGTTGTGGTTCATGTGTCTGTGGGCTATTCGGGCGCCAAGGGTCGGGGGTTACAGCCAGGTCAAAAAAACTTTTTGAGGTCTGTCGTAACCAAAACCCTTTTTCTTACGGATTGGCTCAGGACCGTCCGGTGTAAGTGCCGAGCCGGTTTGTGTTTTCACCCTTTTTAGGAGCTCTCCATGAACGCCAACTCTCTCAAGTCCACCTCCGGTCTGGCCCTCACCGCAGCGCTGCTGGCCCTGTCGTCCACCGCTTTTGCCGCCGACAAGCCCGCCGGCTCCAGCGGCAAAGCCGTCGGCGCCAAAGACAGCGTGCATTGCTACAACGTGCACAGCTGCAAAGGCATGAGCGACTGCAAAACCGCCGAACACGCCTGCAAGGGCCAAAACGCCTGCAAAGGCCACGGCTTCAAGATGCAAACCGCCGAGTCCTGCCTGAAAGCTGGCGGCACCATCGGCGACCTGTAATCCGAGCCCGCGCATGCCCACGCCCGCCCGCCCCCACGCCAACGCGCCCCGGCGCGACGACCAGACCGGCTTCGGGCTGGGCCTGCGCACCGCCCACTACGCCGACTTTTTGCGCGAACGCCAGCCGCTGGACTGGCTGGAAATCATCACCGACAACTTTCTGGGCGAAGGCGGCAAGCCGCTGGCGGTGCTCGACCGCATTCGCCAGGATTGCCCCATGGCCATGCACGGCGTGGCCCTGTCGATTGGCGGCACCGACCCCTTGGATCTGGATTACCTGCGCCAAGTCAAAGCGCTCGCCCAACGCATCGAGCCACTGTGGGTGTCCGACCACCTGTGCTGGACCGGGCACTACCACCACCGCCTGCACGACCTCTACCCCCTGCCCTACACCGACGAAGCGGCGCGCCATGTGATCGACCGCATCCGCCAAGCGCAAGACATGCTGGGCCGTCGGCTGGTGATCGAAAACGTGTCGAGCTACATCGACTTTGTGGCCTCGGCCCAGACCGAGTGGGAGTTTTTGCACCATGTGGCTACCGAGGCCGACTGCCTGCTGCTGGTGGACATCAACAACATCTATGTCAGCAGCGTGAACCACGGTTGTGACGCACTGGCCTACCTGCGTGGCCTACCGGCCGATCGGGTCCAGCAAATCCACCTGGCCGGCCACACCGACCATGGCGACCACCTGATCGACACCCACGACCACCCGGTATGCGACGCGGTGTGGCACCTGTACGAGCACGCTTGCGCGCTGTACGGCGCGGTGGCCACCATGATCGAGCGCGACGACCACATTCCCCCACTGCCCGAGTTGCTGGCCGAACTGAACACGGCGCGCCACGTGCGCGCACACGCCTTGGGGCCCCTCCCCACGCCAGCCATTCCAACAGTTGTGGCAGCCCCGGATCTGCCCACCGACAGCGCACGCGGCGGCGCTCCCAACGGCGTGTCGCTGCACCACACCCAAGCGCAACTCACCCGCTACCTGCTGGACACCCACCACCAGGGCGATGCCGCCACCCACGCCCTGGTGGTCGACCGCGCCCCGTTCGGTGCAGCGCTGCGCCTGGGCATCTACCACCACGCCTACCGCGCGCGGCTGACCGAGGCGCTGGCCGACACCTTTGCCCGCACCGCGCTCTACGCCGGTGACGACAGCTTTGCCGTGTGGGCGCGCCGCTACGCCGAGCTGCACCCGCCGAGCACCCGCTCACTCAACCGCTACGGCGACACGTTTGCGGATTTTTTGCAACAGCGCTTTCCGCACAACCCCGAGCTGTTTGAACTGGCCCGGCTCGACTGGGATTTGCGCAGCCGTTTCGACATGGCCGACACCCCGGTGCTCGACAGCAAGCTGGCCAGTGAACTGCCGCCAGAGGCCTGGCTGCAGGCCAGCGCACCGCTGCACCCCACGGTGCAGCTGCGCACCATCCACACCAATGTGGTGGCGCTGTGGCAGGCGCTGGACGCCGACACCGAGGTGCCACCGCCCGAGGCATTGGCGGCGCCCCTGGGGCTGGTGGTGTGGCGCTTGGGCCAGCAGCCCCACTTCCAGACCGTGCCCATGGACCACTTGGCGTTTCTGGAGCGCCTGTGCGCTGGCGACAGCGTGCTGCAGGCCAGCGACACCATGGCCGAACAAGCGCCGCTCTCGGCCCAAGCGCTGGGCCAATGGCTGCAAACCGCGCTGACTCAGGGCTGGCTGCGGGCCACAGCGGTGCTCACACCCGCCACACCCGATCGCTGAGTTCGTTGGGGTTGGCCACACCCTCGGGCAGGGCAAAGTGGGCCATCAGCGGGGCCGACACCTCTTCGAGCGCCTGCGTCAGGCCGGTTTCCACATCGCCCTGTTTGAGAGCCTGGCCCAAGCGCTGCACCACCGCCTGCCAATGCGCGGCGTCAACGCGCTGGCTGAGCCCCCGATCGGCGACGATTTCGATGCGGCGCTCGGCCAGCAGCAGATAAATCAACACGCCGTTGTTGGCCTCGGTCTCCCACACCCGCAGCTTGCCAAACCAAGCCAGGGCGCGCTGGCGCACCACCGCGTCCAGCGGCTCGGTGGCACCGGCGCGCGCCAGGTAGCTGTTGGGCAGCGCGCCTTCCACACACACCACCAGCTCGCCGCTGTGGCGCGCTTCGCTGGCGGCGATGCGTTGGGCCAGCCGCGCGGCCATGTCATCGGGCACCGCGCGGGTGGCGGCGTCATCGGGCGTCCAGCGGTGGCGCCACCAGCGCGCCCAACGGGTCCATCGGCTGTCGTGCGCCATGCCTCACCACCCCCCGGAGGCACCACCGCCCCCAAAATTGCCACCGCCCCCGGACGAAAAACCGCCACCGCCCGAGCCTCCCCAGCCGCCGCCCGAACCATGGCCCCAACCACCCGAGCCGGGCCAATCGCCACCCCGCCCCCGGCGGCCGGCGCCGCGCCCGCGTCGCACCGCGTCGCTCGGCATCATCTGCCAAAACAACGACATCACCAGCGCCAGCAGCCCGGCCATCAGGCCCAGCCACAACAGCCCGGTCATGCTCCAGGCCAGCGCACCGGCCGCGCCGCCAGCCGCCAGCGAGCCCAGGCGGTTGCCCAGCATCTCGCGCAGCACCACCGACACCATCGGCACCGCCACAAAAAACAGCACCGCCAGATCCATCCAGTCCACGCCCGCCACCTGCGCGCGCTCTGGCGTGGCCTCGGGCAGGGGCAGCGCTTCGCCCGCAATGCGCGCCTGCAAATGCTCCAGCCCGGCGCGAATGCCGCCGGCCACATCGCCCGCGCGAAACGCTGGTGTGATCACCTGGTCGATGATGCGTTTGGCCGCCAAGTCGGGCACCGCCCCCTCGAGCGCCTTGGCTGGCGCGATGCGCAAGCGCCGGTCGTTGATGGCCACCACCAGCAAGAGCCCGTCGCCCACCTCGCGGCGGCCAATCCTCCAGGCGTCGCCCAGGCGCTGGGTGTAGTCCGCTATGTCTTCGGGCGCGGTGGTGGGCACCAGCAGCACCACCATCTGGGTGCCGCGCTGTTGTTCAAACGCGGCCAGCTGCTGTTCCAGCGCAGCCACATCGGCGGCGGCGAGCGTCCCGGTCTGGTCCATCACCCGGGCGGTGAGCGCCGGCAGCGGCAGCGGCGCCTGCGCCCACACCGGCAGAAGCGCACACAGCCACAACGCCAGCCCGAGCAGCGCACAGGCCCACAGCCCACGCGCGCTCACCGGACACGCCACGGCGGCGTTCACTTGCCGAAGTCCACCGTGGGCGGAGCGCTGATGGCCGCCTCATTGGCCACGGTGAAGTTGGCCTTGGGTGCGTAGCCAAACACCTTGGCCGTCAGGTTGGTGGGAAAGCTGCGCGCCAGCACGTTGTATTCCTGCACGGCGGCGATGTAGCGGTTGCGCGCCACGGTGATGCGGTTCTCAGTCCCCTCGAGCTGCACCCGCAAATCGGCAAAGCCCTGGTTGGCCTTGAGGTTGGGGTACTGCTCAGACACCACCATCAAGCGCGACAGCGCGCTCGACAACTCGCCCTGCATGTTTTGAAACTGCTGCAGCGCCTGCGGGTTGTTCAGCACCTCGGGCGTGATCTGAAAACTGGTGGCCTTGGCCCGCGCCTCGATCACCTTGGTCAGCGTTTCCTGCTCAAAGTTGGCTTCGCCCTTGACGGTGGCCACGATGTTGGGCACCAGATCGGCGCGGCGCTGGTACTGGTTGAGCACCTCGGCCCAGGCCGAAGTGGTCTGCTCGTCCAGACGCTGGAAATCGTTGTAGCCACAGCCTGTGAGGCTGAGCGCCAAGGCGGCGGTGGCCAGCGCCATGCTGGCGCGGCGGGTGAAGTGGGACATGGTGTTCCTCCGAAAGGGTTGTACACAAAAAGCTTAACCCATCCCACCCCCGATGGACCACCGTGAACGATGCGTCAGCGCCGCACGGCCGCCCAATGCCTCACAGATTCGGCCCCAACCAACGCTTCAATTCGCTCGCCTCCACCCCGCTGCGCTGCGCCAGGTCGGCCAGCTGGTCGTCGCCGATCTTGCCGACGTTGAAGTACTGGCTCTCGGGATGGGCGAGGTAGAAGCCGCTCACACTCGCGGCCGGCGTCATGGCCAGGCTCTCGGTCAGGCCCATGCCGATGTCGCCGGCCTGCAGCACATCGAACATCGCGCGCTTGACCGAATGGTCGGGGCAGGCCGGGTAGCCCGGCGCGGGGCGGATGCCCTGGTACTGCTCCTTGATGAGTTGCTCGTTGCTCAGCGCCTCGTCGGGTGCGTAACCCCAGAGATCTTTGCGCACCCGTTCGTGCAGACACTCGGCCAGGGCTTCGGCCAGGCGGTCGGCCAGCGCCTTGAACAGGATGGCGCTGTAGTCGTCGTGCGCATCGAGAAACTGCTGTTCCTTCTTCTCCACACCCAGACCTGCGGTGACCGCAAACAGGCCCACGTAGTCGGGTGTGCCGGCCGGCGCCACAAAGTCGGCGAGGCAACGGCTCGGGCGCATGGCGCCGTCCACTTCTTGTTTCTCGGTCTGCTGGCGCAGGCCGTGCCAGGTCATCAGCGGCTGGGTGCGGGCTTCGTCGGCGTAGAGGGTGATGTCGTCGGCGCCGCTGCGATTGGCCGGGTACAGGCCCACCACCGCGCTGGCGCTCAGCCAGCGGCCGTCGATGAGTTTCTTGAGCATGGCCTGCGCGTCGGCAAACACCTTGCGGGCTTGTTCACCCACCACCTCATCGTCGAGGATGGCGGGGTAGGGCCCGGCCAGGTCCCAGGTCTGGAAGAAGGGGCCCCAGTCGATGTAGCGCGCGATCTCGGCCAAGTCCCAGTTCTTGAAGACGCGTCGGCCGGTGAATTTGGGCGCCGTGGGCTGGTACGCCGCCCAAGCGGTGGCCTCACGCGCGTCGGCGCTGAGCCCCTCACCCCCGCCCTCTCCCGCAGGGAGAGGGGGCATCCAGCGGTTGGCGCGGGCCTTGTCCAGCGGCCACAGCGGCGTCTGCGTTGTGTTGGCGTGCTGGGTGCGCACCTTGTCGTAGTCGGCCGCCATCTCGGCCACGTACTGGTCGCGGCCGTCGCCGAGCAAGCCCTGGGCCACGCTCACGCTGCGCGAGGCATCGGGCACATAGACCACAGGGCCTGTGTAATGCGGCGCAATTTTCACCGCCGTGTGCACCCGGCTGCAGGTCGCACCACCAATGAGCAGCGGGGTGCCACGCTCGCGGAAATACGGGTCCTTCTGCATCTCGGCCGCGACCACCTGCATTTCTTCGAGGCTCGGTGTGATCAGGCCTGAGAGGCCAATGATGTCGGCGTTTTCGGCCTTGGCCTTGGCCAAAATATCTTGCCAGGGCACCATCACGCCCATATTGACCACGTCGAAGTTGTTGCACTGCAAGACCACGGTGACAATGTTCTTGCCGATGTCGTGCACATCGCCCTTGACGGTGGCGATGACGATCTTGCCTTTGCTCTTGACGTCGCCGCCAGCGGCTTCGAGCTGGCGTTTTTCTTCTTCGATGTAGGGCAGCAGGTGGGCCACGGCCTGCTTCATCACCCGCGCGCTTTTGACCACCTGGGGCAGGAACATCTTGCCCTGGCCGAACAGGTCACCGACCACGTTCATGCCGTCCATCAGCGGGCCTTCGATCACTTGCAGCGGACGCCCGCCGCTGGCCCTGATCTCTTGCCACATGGCTTCGGTGTCGGCGTCGATGTGTTCGGTGATGCCGCGCACCAGCGCGTGGGTCAGGCGCTCGCGCAAAGGCAGCGCGCGCCACTCGTTTTGTTTGCTGTCGTCCTTGGCCGCGCCCTTGGCCGACTCGGCGATCTCGATCAAACGCTCGCCGGCGTCGGGCCGGCGGTTCAGCACCACGTCTTCAACGCGCTCGCGCAGCTGCGGCTCCAGCTCGTCGTACACGCCGACCATGCCAGCGTTGACGATGCCCATGTCCATCCCGGCCTGGATCGCGTGGTACAGAAACACGGTGTGGATCGCTTCGCGCACCGGGTCGTTGCCACGGAAGCTGAAGCTCACGTTGCTCACACCGCCGCTGACCTTGGCGCCCGGCAGGTGCTGCTTGATCCAGCGCGTGGCCTCGATGAAGTCGACCGCGTAGTTGTCGTGTTCCTCGATGCCGGTGGCGATGGCGAAGATGTTGGGGTCGAAGATGATGTCTTCGGGCGCAAAGCCGATGTCGTCGACCAGCAGGCGGTAGGCGCGCTCGCAAATTTCGATCTTGCGCTGGTAGGTATCGGCCTGGCCTTTTTCGTCAAAGGCCATGACCACCGCGGCGGCGCCATAGCGGCGAATCAGCTTGGCCTGGTGGCGAAACGGCGCCTCGCCCTCTTTCAGGCTGATGGAGTTGACGATGGCCTTGCCCTGGATGCAGCGCAGGCCCGCCTCGATCACCTCCCACTTGGAGCTGTCCACCATGATCGGCACCCGCGCGATGTCGGGCTCGGAAGCGATCAGGTTCAGAAAGCGCACCATGGCGGCCCGGCTATCGAGCATGGCCTCGTCCATATTGATGTCGATGATCTGGGCGCCGTTTTCCACCTGCTGGCGGGCCACGGCCAGGGCCTGCTCGTACTCGCCAGCCAGGATCAGGCGGGCAAAGGCCTTGGAGCCGGTGACGTTGGTGCGCTCGCCGATGTTGACGAACAGTGCGTCACGGCCGATGTTGACGGGCTCCAGGCCCGCCAGGCGCATCGGGGGGACGGGCATCGCGGGCGGCAGGGCCGCCGCGGTCGGGGAACGGGTGTCGGGATGCATCACTCACCTGCTTGCGGGTTGGCCGGCCATCCGGCGGGAACTGAGAGGTAAGCGCAGTTGAGACTTCTCAAGCCTGACGGCTGGGCCGCTGCAGCGCTTCTTGAGCGAGGGCGATTTTAACTGCGCGCCGCCAATCCCTAGGGATATCCCTGTTTGCATACGCTTGCAAAGCCGGATCATGCATCCGCATGCACGCGGCTGTCCTGCGTGCGCCCACCCCTTGAAGGAGCCCCGCCCATGATCCGATACCTCAAACGCGGCAAGGACGCCCAGGTCCGCGCCGAGGACGATGCCAAGGTCCGTTCCACCGTCGAGTCCATCATCCGGGACATCGAGCAGCGCGGCGACGCGGCGGTGCTCGAGTACAGCCGCCGCTTCGACAACTGGGACCCGGCGGATTTCCGCCTCTCGCGCGCCGCGATCGAAGCCGCGCGCCGCCAGCTGTCGGCACGCGAGATCGAGGACATCGCCTTCGCGCAGACGCAGATCCGCAATTTCGCGCAGATCCAGCGTGACTCCATGAAGGATGTGGAGGTCGAGACCCACCCCGGCGTGGTGCTCGGCCACCGGCACATCCCGGTCAATGCGGTGGGCTGCTACATCCCGGGCGGCAAGGACCCGCTGCTGGCCTCCGCCCACCTG
>JBEIEH010000007.1:0-30631 GCA_040383055.1 Burkholderiaceae bacterium | reverse complement strand
TCATCGACATGGAAGAGTCGCGCAACCGGCGCGAGGTGGAAAACCGCCTGCGCGACGCGCTGCGCCAAGACCGCGCGCGTGTGCAGTTCGGTGCCATCAGCAAGTTTGGCTTGCTCGAAATGAGCCGCCAGCGCCTGCGTCCCGCCCTCAACGAAGGCGCGTCCATCCCCTGCCCGCGCTGCGGTGGCGCTGGCCACATCCGCGACACCGAGAGCTCGGCGCTGCAAATCCTGCGTGTCATTCAAGAAGAGTCACTCAAAGACAGCACCGCCGCCGTGTTCGTGCAAGTGCCGGTGGAAGTCGCCAGCTTCTTGCTCAACGAAAAGCGCACCGAGATCACCAAGATCGAACTCAAACAGCGCATCAACGTGCTGCTGGTGCCCAACAAATCGCTGGACACACCCAACTACAAGCTGGAGCGCCTCAAGCACGACGATCCACGCCTGGACAACCTCGACGCCAGCTACAAAATGGCCGAGGAGGTGGATGAAGCCACCACCGTCACCCGTCGCAGCCAAGAACGCGCCAACCGCCAAGAACCGGTGATCAAAGGCGTGGTGCCCGACGGTCCGGCGCCAGTGGCCGCCCCAAAACCCGAAGCCGTGGCCGCTCCTGTGGCTCCCACTCCTGCCCCGGCGGCTCCTGTTCCTGTGTCAGCACCTGCGGCCAGCGGTGGCTTCATGGGCTGGCTCAAGCGCCTGTTTGGCCTGAGCGACCCACAACCTGTGGCACCGGCACCCGCCAAAACCACAACGCCAAACACCACCGACAAACCCACCGGGCGCGACGAACGTTCGCGCGGCAACCGTGGCCGAGCCCGCGATGGCGAGCGCTCGGAACGAGGTGACAGGGGTGACCGCCCAGCCCGCGGCCCACGTGGGGAGGGTCGAGCCCTAGACGGCAACAAAGGTGAACGCCGCGACGGTCCGCGCGACGCGAAGACCGGTGCCGATGAACGCCCCGCACGCCCCCCTCGCGCCGAGGGTCAGGCACGCCCCGACCGCCGCCAGGAACGCCGCGAATTGAGCGCCGAGACGCCAGAAGCGAACCCATCCGCAACCCAAGAGGGCAGCGAGGCGCCGCGCCAACGCCGAGGGCGCAACGAGCGCCGCCGCGACGACGCGACCACGTCCACACCTGTGAATGACACCCCAGCATTGGATGTTCAGACCACCACCGCAGACACGGCTGGAACCGAAGAGCAAACGTCCGCCAACGACGATAGCCAATCCCGTGAGCGTCGTGAACGCCGTTCTCGCGATCGTTACGGCCGCGACCGCCGTGAACGCCGCGATGCACGCCCTGATGAAAGTGAAGCCAACACCGGCGCTACGCCTGAGCCGGTGGTGATCAGCGCTGCGCCAGCCGACGGCGACGCTCCTGCTCGCAGCTACTTCAACAAACCGGGCACCACAGCGGCGTCCAGCCCTGCTGTCGGCCATACCGACGCAGCGGCGCCACGTCCCCAAAGCCCAGCGGCCGCACCTATCGCGGCTCCGGCACTGGCACCGAGCGGCATGCCCAAAGTGCAGGCCTACCAATTGCCCCTGACCGATCTGGCCGCTATGGCAGCCAACAGCGGTTTGGAGTGGGTGAACTCAGACGCTGGCAAAGTGGCCCAAGTGCAAGCGGCCATCGCTGCCGAGCCCAAGCCAGTGCACGTGCCACGCGAACCGAAACCGGTGTTGGTGATGGATGAAGGTCCTTTGGTGCTGGTGGAGACCCGCAAAGACCTGCGCCAAGTGCAATTGGCCTTTGAACAAGCCAAGGCTGACTGAGAAGCAGTTGACCTGAACGCTGGATGCGGTGTTCAGGTCAATGTCGCGGCTTGTTCCCAAGCGTGAGCGGCAGCTGCGGTGTCACCGCGCTCTTGTGCCAAGCGGGCGATAGACACCCACGCGCGGCGCTTAAGCTCGATGCTTTGTAGCCCGGGCAAGGCCATCTGCAAGTTTTGATGGGCCTTGCCCCACAAGCGCCGCTGCACACACACCTGACCTGTCAAATACAACAAGGCCGCACTGTCGGGCCACTGGCGTTGCGCTTGCTCAACAGTGGACAAGGCGATGTCGACGTGTGGCACACACGCTTCGGCCACCGCCACCAATTGGTGCTGTTCCTCTGTTGCCAAACTGCGAAAAGCGGGCCACAGCGGAGCGAGCCACTGCCAAGCAGCAGCGCTGGCCTCGACGGTACTCTGACCACCCTGCTGCGCCATCGCCATGGCGCGGCCCGCCACCGCCAAGAGAATCTCTGGCATGTCTTTTTCCGCCGCCGACAAGGTGCGCCAGACCGCCTGCAACTGGGTCAAATCTTCTGAAGCCAGCACCGCCTCTTGAGCCAAAGAACGGACCAAACTGCGGGCTACGACTCGGCTGAATGCACCGTGTTTGGCCAGCAAACGTGCAGTCTCCAAGGCTTCTGTAGGTTGCTGCTCCAGTCTTGCCAAACGCAGCTTGAGCCGCAAGGCGTGGATACGCCGCGCAGCGCCTTGCGGCAATTCGCTCCACCAACGGCGCGCCGCCTCCAAGTCGCGGTCCTCCATCGACCAGCGCAGAGCGCGCATCACAGCCCCTTCACGGGCCACATCCAACTGCGCCGCGTTCGCCGTCACGGCCTGCACATGGGTGTTGCGACGGTCGGTCTCACGCAGTCCGTGGGCGGCCTCGGCCAACAAAAGGTGGGACAGCGCGGTCCATTCCGAGCGGCGTGGCCAATCGCGACACGCCGAACTGCTCAGATGCTCAAGCGCTTGTCGACCTTGCACCTGGGCGCGAGAAAACCGCCCGGCCAGCAATTGCACCACCGCATCAAGCAAAGCGGTGACCACCGCGCGCTCCAACTGCTGCTGGCGCCAACGACGAGCCTGTGTGGGCAACTGGCGCAGTGCGCCCAAGGCTTTGAGGGCGAGGTGCACCAACACAAAGAGCGCCAACAGCGACACCAAGGCCAAATTGAACGACAAGTCGATGCGGTGCGGCGGCCAGAACACGCTGACCATGGCGACGTTGTAGCCCATGAGCAGCGCCAGCGCGACAGCCACCGCCGAGACCCCCAGCAACCAAAACAGCGTCTTCATCATGCGCTCCTCAACGTCCGGCGGCTGCCGTGGCCAGCGCGGTGAGGGTGTCGTCGGGCCGAGGCAGCGCCAGGTCTCCTAGGTGTTCCAACAGATCGTTCAAAGCCTGCTGCAGGTTGCGGACCTCGTCGTTTTGCTGATCAAAAAAACGCTGCAGCAGATTGAGCGCCCTTTGCAGATCTGACCGCGCGGTCGCTGTCTGTCTTGACAGGATGCCGACCCGGGCGTTGAGCAACAACAAGCGCACATTGCCACGCAAAAAATACGCTTGCTCAGGTGCCAACAAACTGGCCTCAGGACGGTCGATGCGGCTCACCCGCACCAAAGCTCGGGTCTGCGCCACCACATCGACCCACCAGCGCTGCCACAGCGATGTTTGGATGTCGGCGGCGACTGAGTTGGGACTGGGGGTCACCGCAGGCCGTAAAGCATCATTGGCGACCGGTAGGTAATCGATGCGTTGCCCTGCCGTATCCAAGCGCTGCAGCACCGCCGGCAAGTCGGTCGATGGCGACGCGCGCAACTTCTCCAAGTCCCGCTCCACCGCTCGCAGAACGGGATTGAGACGGGGCTGCGATGCCCGTTCGATGCGCTGCGCCACCGCCTGCAAAGCGGCCATCAACGGCTGAGGGCTGCCAGTGAAGTCGGCTTGCTGATGGGCCAGCCGAACGCTGGCCTCCAGATCGAGCACCAAGTTGTCGTCGCGCGAGCGCGAGAGGCTGAGCATCAGCTCTTCGAGCTGGGTGCGCTGCAGACTGACCTCGGCGAGTTTGACCTCGGCCAGCGTCAGCTTGGCCTGCAAGCTTTGCAACTCCACCGCCGATTGCTTGACCGCCTGTCGCGCCTCTTGCGACTGAACGGCCACCTCGGCGGCACGCCGGCTGAGTTCTTGTTGCGTCCAAGACAGGCGTTGCCACATGACACCCGTGCCCACCAACGCCACACCCGCTGCGCCCAATGCCAACCAGACCCCAATACCCAACGGCGGACGCGCTGTACCACTGGCGGGGGCTAGCGTGGGTTCAGGCACAGACGAATCGGACATGGTCGATCAGGGTCAAAACAAAGCCGTCAAGAATGCAAAGATTCTAGGGCCCGCACCAAAGCGGGCACACCTGGGGCACAAAGTTGAATTCGGCCAAAGCCCAAGATCGCGGCGGCCTCAGCGATGCGAGGATGGGTCGCAATGGCGGTTTTGTCGCGCCAGCGCTCAGCTGGCACAGCGTCGAGCGCCTGCAGCGCTTCGCGGTTGCTCAATTGCCACAGCGGTGCGGCCAAGGCAGTCTGCAAATCGTGGACGTCTGTGTCGGCTGTCCAGGTGCGCAAGCGCCGCTCGTAAGCGACCACCGCGTGCACCTTGGCGCCTTGTGCCAAGCATGTCTGCGACAACCAATCGCGCCCCACGCCGGGCAAATCGCCATTCGCGGCCACAGGCGCTGGCGCATCGCTGTCTCCACGCACCAGCCACAAGCGAAAGCCGGGGCGCAACTGCGGCGCCACTGTCTGCCACAAGGCCTCGGAATCGAATTGCAAGGCGCCTGGATCGGGTGCGTCGACCAGCGTCACATCGGCACCGATCTGCGCCAAGGCGGCTTGCAGCACCTGCGCGGTGCCAGGCCCGGGTACCCAGCAACGTGGCCAGTGGGTTGGCGGCCGCCAGCCGGATGGACGTGCTTCAAAGAAAAACCGCACCGCGGCCGAACTCACAAACATCAGCGCATCGCACGCCGACAAATTGCGCCACAAGTCGACCACCGCCGCTTGACGATCGGAGCTGTGTGGAGCGGTCAAGCGCAACAGCGGAAGGACCAGCGCTGGCCAGCCTTGAGATTGCAAGGCCTGTCCCCACGCTTGGGCCTCGGGCTGCGGCCGGGTAATGACCACCGTTGGGCGGTGCATAAAAATCAGCCGGTGTGCACCCGGGCGCCCTGGGCCTGCAAACGAGCCGCCACGGCTTCGCCCAGCGCTTCGGCCTCGGCTAGGCTGGAGACAGCCGCTTCAACCTGTGCGCGCATCAAAGTGGCTGGACCCTCCGGGTCGCCCCAGGCGCCCGACAAGCGCAACACTTGACCATTGGCGTCCCACACCGCGTGTGCGGCCAGCGGCACCGAGCAACTGCCCCCCATGGCACGCGAGACGGCGCGCTCGGCCGCCACCCGCAGCCAGGTGGGCATGTCCACCATCGGTGCCAAGGCGGCGCGCAAATCGTCGCGCCCAGCGCGAATCTCAATGCCCAAAGCGCCCTGCCCAGCCGCCGGCAACATGGTGTCGGGTTCAAAAATGGCGCGGATCCGATGCTCCATGCGCAGGCGCTTGAGGCCCGCGGCCGCCAACACAATGGCGTGGTATTCGCCGGCGTCGAGCTTGCGCAAACGGGTGTCGAGGTTGCCGCGCAGCGGCTCAATGCGCACGTCGTCGCGCCCCAGGGCGGCCAAGCGCTCACGCAACAGCACCACGCGGCGCAGGCTGGACGTCCCCACCACCGCGTTCGGTGGCAAATCGGTCACATCCGCGCAGCTCGGCGACACCCAGGCGTCGCGCGCGTCTTCGCGCTCCATCACACACGCCAGCTCAAACCCCTCAGGCAAAGCCATGGGCACGTCTTTGAGCGAATGCACCGCGATGTCAGCACGCCCTTCTTCCAGCGCCACCTCCAGCTCCTTGACGAACAAACCTTTACCGCCCACCTTGGACAAGGTACGGTCCAGGACTTGATCGCCTCGTGTGGTCATCCCCAACAAGGTGACATGGTGCCCAGCGGCGGTCAGCAAGGCCTGCACATGCTCGGCCTGCCACATCGCCAGGCGGCTTTCGCGGGTGGCAATGGTGATGTTCAGGCCAGGTTGGGAGGGGTTGAAAGCGGTCACAGCGCGATTGAAAAAAGTTCAGGGGATTTCGTACCCCATTGGTAACGAACAGCCTCTCTGGCGATGCTAGCATGGCCCATCAGCGCTGTGCCGACGGCTTCGGCAGCCGCTTTTAGCCCGCCGGATCACACCATGCCTTCACCTCGCCCCCAGGTCGACCAGCACAAAGACCAACCCCTGATCGACGACATACGGCTGCTTGGCCGGCTCTTGGGCGACGTGATCCGCGAACAAGAAGGCGATGCGGCGTTTGCTTTGATCGAGCAAATTCGGCAACTCTCCGTGGCGTTTCGCCGCCACGCCGATGCCCAAGCGGAACGCTCGCTCAAGCAGCTGCTCAAACGCTTGAGCGACGAACAAACAGTGAGCGTCATTCGCGCCTTCACTTATTTCAGCCATTTGGCCAACCTGGCGGAAGACCGGCACCACATCCGTCGCCGCGCGGTACACGAACGCGCGGGGGATCTGCAAGACGGCAGCTTGGCCAACACCCTGCACCGCCTGCGCAAAGCCGGCGTGGATACCACCCAGATCGCACAAACGCTGGCCGAAGCGCATGTCTCGCCTGTGCTCACAGCCCACCCCACCGAGGTGCAGCGCAAAAGCATTTTGGACGCCGAACGCGCCATCGCACGCCTGTTGGCACAACGCGATTCGCTGTTGCCACGCGAGCTCAGCGACAACGAGGCGCAGATCAAGGCACGGGTGGTGCAGCTGTGGCAAACCCGTTTGCTGCGTTTCACCAAGCTCACCGTTGCCGACGAAATCGACAACGCCCTGAGCTACTACCAAGCCACCTTTTTGAGCGAAATCCCGCGTCTGTACAAAGAGCTGGAGGCCGAGCTGGGCAATGAGACGTCGGTGGCGCCGTTTTTACGCATGGGCCAATGGATCGGTGGCGACCGAGACGGCAACCCCTTTGTCACCGCCGACACCTTGGCGTTGGCGCTGCGCAGCCAGGCCGATGTGGCGATCCGACATCACCTCACACAACTGCACCTGCTGGGTGGCGAATTGTCGATGTCGGGCATGCTGGTACAGGTCAGCCCCGCCATGCAGGCCTTGGCCGAACGCTCGCCTGACACCAACGCGCACCGCCAAGACGAACCCTATCGCCGTGCGCTGACCGGCATGTACGCCCGGCTGGCAGCCACCCTCACCGCGCTGACAGGCGGCGAGGCGGCGCGCCATGCTGTGGCACCACAAGACCCCTACTTGACACCCGACGAGTTGCTGGCCGATCTGCGCACCATCGACACGTCGCTACGCTTGCACCACGCCCACGCCTTGAGTCAAGCCCGGTTGCGGCCACTGATGCGCGCCATTGAGGTGTTTGGTTTTCACTTGGCCACGGTAGACCTGAGGCAAAGTTCGGACAAACACGAAGAAGCGGTGACCGAGCTGCTGGCCGCCGCGCGTGTGCACCCCAACTACAGCGGACTGGACGAGGCCAGCAAGCAAGCGTTGCTGGTTCAGCAGCTGAGTGACCCGCGTCCGCTGCGGGTGCCTGGGGCTCACTACAACGCCCACACCGACAGTGAGCTGGCGATTTTTGAAACCGCCCGCGAGGTCCGCCAGCGCTTTGGCGCGCAAGCCATTCGACACGTCATCATCAGCCACACGGAAACCGTGAGCGATCTGCTGGAGGTGCTGTTGCTGCAAAAAGAAACTGGCTTGCTGCACGGCCTGCTGCACGAAGACGCGCGCGCCGACCTGATTGTGGTGCCGCTGTTTGAAACCATCGAAGACCTGCGCAATGCCGCGCCCATCATGCGCGGCTACTACGCCCTGCCCGGTATCCGCGCCATGGTGCAGCGCGGCGACGCCAGCGGCTACAACGAGCAAGACATCATGCTCGGCTACAGCGACAGCAACAAAGACGGCGGGATCTTCACCAGCAACTGGGAGCTCTACCGCGCCGAAACCGCACTGGTCGAACTCTTCGATGCCCTCAACGACAAAGAGCCACAGCCGATCAGACTTCGCATGTTCCACGGCCGCGGTGGCACGGTGGGCCGAGGCGGCGGCCCCAGCTACCAAGCCATCTTGGCGCAGCCGCCGGGCACGGTGCGCGGTCAAATCCGACTGACCGAACAAGGCGAGGTGATTGGCTCCAAATACGCCAACCCCGACATCGGCCGGCGCAACCTCGAAACCTTGGTGGCCGCCACGCTGGAGGCCACGCTGATGCCGCCCAGCCGGCAGGCGCCGAAGGCGTTTCTGGAGGCCGCCAGTGCGCTGTCCGAGACCAGCATGGCGGCCTACCGCGCGCTGGTGTACGACACACCGGGCTTTGCCGATTATTTCTTTGCCGCCACCCCGATCCGCGAAATCGCCGAACTCAATATCGGCTCTCGACCGGCTTCGCGCAAGGCCAACCAACGCATCGAAGACCTGCGCGCCATCCCCTGGGGCTTCAGCTGGGGCCAATGCCGACTGACCTTGCCGGGCTGGTACGGGTTTGGCTCTGCAGTGCAAGCGTTTGTGACACGGCTTGGCCCAGACCACGCCGATACACAACGTGCGTTGCTGCAGAAAATGGGACGCCAATGGCCGTTTTTCCGCACGCTGCTGTCGAACATGGACATGGTGATGGCCAAAAGCGACTTGGCACTGGCGCGGCGCTACGCCGAGCTGGTGGACGACAGCCGACTGCGCAAACGGGTGTTTGCCGCCATCGAGGCCGAATGGCAACGCACCACGGAGGCACTCGCTTGGATCACCGGTCAAACGGAGCGGCTGGCCGACAACGGCGCGCTGCGCCGCTCGATTGAGCACCGCTTTCCCTACATCGATCCGCTGCACCATCTGCAGGTCGAGTTGATCCGACGCCACCGCGCCGACGCCCGCCCCGCCGGGCAAACCAGCGTGGACGACAAGCTGCGCCGGGGCATCCACTTGTCGATCAACGGCATCGCGGCCGGCTTGCGCAACACCGGCTGAGGCGGCGCGCGCCACCCATCGGAGGCGACAGCGTCCAATGGGTGGCACTCCTACAATGGCGCAGTGAACACCTCAACGCCATCCCCCTTCCTCAACGCCGACCTGCACTGCCATTCGGTGGTGTCGGATGGCACACTAACCCCCGAGGCTCTGGCCGAACGCGCACACGCCAACGGCGTGGAGCTGTGGTCGCTAACCGACCACGATGAAATCGGCGGCCAAGAACGCGCCATCGCCGCCGCACAGGCGCTGGGCCTGCCCTACCTGACCGGGGCCGAGGTGTCGGTCACGTTCGCTGGACAGACGGTGCACATCGTGGGCTTGGGGTTTGACCACCACAACCCGGCTTTGGTGCAAGGTTTGCAACAAACCCGGGGGGGGCGCGAAGCCCGCGCGCGCGAAATGGCCGATGGCCTGGCGCGGGTCGGCATCCACGGCGCTTATGAGGGCGCGCTGCGCTATGTGGGTAACCCAGAGCTGATTTCTCGCACCCATTTCGCCCGCTTTTTGGTCGACAGTGGCGTCTGCAAAGACACCAGCGAGGTGTTTCGCAAGTACCTAACCGAAGGCAAACCCGGCTATGTGCCTCACCGCTGGGCGGCGCTGGGCGACACAGTGCGCTGGATCACCGAGGCCGGAGGCATCGCAGTGATCGCCCACCCAGGACGCTACCCTTTCAACGCCACCGAAGAATTCGCCTTGTTCTCTGAATTCAAGGCCCACGGTGGCGAAGGGGTAGAAGTGGTCACCGGCGCCCACCACCAGGCCGATGTGGTGAAGTACGCCGGCTTTTGCAGCGAGTTTGGCCTGCTGGCCTCGCGCGGCAGCGACTTCCACAGCCCGACGGAAAGCCACACCGACTTGGGCCGCTTGCCCGACCTGCCCGGCAGCGTGACGCCCATTTGGGACGCGCTGAACGATCGGGTATACGCCTAAGATGAATCCCGCGCACCAAGGCAAAACGCTGCTGGGCATTGCCTTTTTGGTCGCAGCGACCGCGTGTTTTGCGGTGCTCGACACCACGGTGAAGGTGCTGGGTGCGTTCGTGTCGATTTTGGTGGCGGTGTGGTTCCGTTACCTGTTTCAGGCGGTGGCCATGGCGGCACTGGTGTTGCCTTTTCGTGGCAAGCGCCTGCTGCGGACCGAACACATGCGCCTGCACCTGTTGCGCGGTGCCCTGCTCTATACGGTGAGCACCCTGTCGTTTTTGAGCGTGCAGTTCATGCCGGTGGGCGAATTCACCGCCATCATCATGACCACCCCCCTGGTGGTGATGTTGCTGGCCGCGATCTGGCTCAAGGAGCGCGTCACCCCGCTGCGCTGGCTGCTGGTGGCCGGTGGTTTTGTTGGAGCTTTGTTGGTGGTGCGCCCGGGATCGGACGTGCTGGGCTGGGCCTCGCTGCTGCCCTTGTTGATGGTGCTGTGTTACGCGGTGTTCCAGATCCTCACCAGCCGCATGACCCGCACCGAAGACCCCATGACCATGCATTTCTACACCGGCTGGGTCGGTGCGGCACTGGCCACGGTGCTGCTGCCCTTGGCATGGAAAGGCATCCCCGATCACCACACCCTAGCGCTGTTGTGCTTGGCGGGGCTGATGGGCACGGTCGGGCACTTTCTGTTGATCCAAGCCTTTGCCCGCGCCCCGGCGTCCACCTTGTCGCCGTTCTTGTATGTGCAAATTGGCTTTGCCTTGTTGTGCGGCTGGTGGGTGTTTGACCATGTGCCCGGCGCGCTGGAAACCACTGGCGTGCTGCTGATCGTTGTGTGTGGCGTGGCCGCCAGCCTGATGGCCAACCGCCCACCGCCTGTGAACGAGGTCGAGGCCTGAACACCATGTCGCAGTTTTTTGAGATTCATCCCGACAACCCGCAGCAACGCCTGCTCAAACAAGCGGTGGCGCTGCTCAACAAGGGCGGTGTGTTGGCGGTGCCAACAGACTCCAGCTACGCATTGGTGTGCCACTTGGACGACAAAGCCGCCGCCGACCGGCTGCGCCGCATCCGCGGGGTGGACGAGAAGCACCACCTCACCCTCTTGTGCCGCGACCTGAGCGAGCTGGCCAGCTACGCACGGGTCGACAACCGCCAATACCGCATGCTGAAGTTGGGCACTCCTGGAGCGTTCACCTTCATTCTGGAGGCGAGCAAAGAGGTACCCCGGCGCGCCAGCCACCCCTCGCGCAAAACCATTGGCCTGCGGGTGCCCGACCACACCGCGCTGCGCGAGCTGCTGCAATGCCACGGCGCGCCACTCTTGGCCACCACCCTGATCCCGCGCGACAGCGACACCGCACTCAACGACGCCCACGACATCCGAGAGCACTACGAACACGAGATCGACGCGGTGATCGATGCCGGTGCATGCCCACTGGCTCCCACCACGGTGATCGACCTGACGCCCATGGGTACGGGCGGCGATCCCGAGGTACTGCGCGAGGGCCAAGGCATGCTAGCCGTCCTGGGTCTTTGAGCGCTCAGACCCAGAAGCCGGCCGCGCCCTGTTGGGGCTTCTGGGACAATACGCGCTTTGACCACCACAGAGCCGCATGGACTTCGCCCAGATCGTTCAGACCGTCACCCTCTATGCCATCCCGGTGCTGCTGGCCATCACCCTGCACGAGGCGGCGCACGGTTATGCGGCACAGCGTTTGGGCGACAACACCGCCGCGCTGTTGGGTCGCATCAGCCTGAACCCGCTGCGGCACATCGATCCCCTGGGCACCATCGCCATGCCGCTGATGCTCTACTTCGCCACCAATGGCGCTTTTTTGTTTGGCTATGCCAAGCCGGTACCGGTGCATTTCGGGCGCCTGCACCACCCCAAACGCGACATGGTCTGGGTGGCACTGGCCGGTCCAGGCGCCAATCTGCTGCAGGCCGCGCTGTGGATGGCGCTGTTTTATGTGCTGCGAAGCGCTGGTGTGGAAGAACGTTTTTGGGTGGACATGGCGCGCGCCGGCGTCTTGGTCAATCTGGTGATGTTTGCCTTCAACCTGTTTCCACTGCCGCCGCTGGACGGCGGTCGCATCTTGGTGGGCCTGTTGCCCATGCGGGCCGCGGTGGCCCTGTCGCGGGTCGAGCCCTTTGGTTTTTTTGTGGTGCTGGCCCTGGTGCTCACCGGCATCGTTGGGCAGTACTGGCTGCGCCCGCTGATGGACGTCACCGCCGAGGCACTGACACTGGTGCTTGCCCCGCTGCGCTGGCTGCTGTTCTGACACCTTGTTTCGTCACTCCCTTGTTGCTTGCCAACACACCGGCCTTTCGCTTTCACACACCATGACTGTTCAACGCGTTCTTACCGGCATCACCACCTCGGGCACCCCCCACCTCGGCAATTACGTCGGCGCCATTCGCCCCACCGTGCGTGCCAGTCGCCTGTCCAACACCGAGAACTACTATTTCTTGGCCGACTACCATGCCCTGATCAAGGTCGGCGATCCGGCGCGGGTACAGCGCTCTACCTTGGAAATCGCCGCCACCTGGCTGGCCTGCGGCCTAGACCCAGACAAAGTGTTTTTCTACCGCCAAAGCGATATCCCGGAGATTCCTGAGCTGACTTGGCTGCTCACTTGTGTGACCGGCAAAGGCCTGCTCAACCGCGCCCACGCCTACAAAGCCGCCGTCGACAAAAACACCGCCGCCGGCCAAGAGCCCGACGACGGGGTGACCGCTGGCCTGTTCATGTACCCGGTGTTGATGGCGGCCGACATCTTGATGTTCAACGCCCATCAGGTGCCGGTGGGGCGCGACCAGATCCAGCACATCGAAATGGCGCGCGACATGGCCGCGAGCTTCAACCACCTCTACGGCGAGCATTTCACCCCACCACAAGCGGTGATCGAAGCCCATGTGGCCACCCTGCCCGGGCTCGACGGCCGCAAGATGAGCAAGAGCTACGACAACACCATCCCGCTGTTTGCGCCTACCGAGCAGTTGCGCAAACTCATCATGGGCATCGTCACCGACTCGCGCGCACCGGGCGAGCCCAAAGACACCGAAGACTCGGCCCTGTTCCAAATCTTCCAAGCCTTTGCAACGCCAGAGGAAACCGCCGATCTGGCGCAAGCCTATGCCCAAGGCATCGCCTGGGGCGAGGCCAAAGAGCGCCTCTACCAGCGCCTGGAACAAGAAATCGCACCCATGCGTCGGGTCTATGAAGAGTTGATGCGCCACCCCGAGCACATAGAGGCCACACTACAGCGCGGCGCTGCCAAAGCGCGCGGCATCGCCACTCCCTTCACCGCTCGGCTGCGCCACGCCGTAGGCTTGCGTGCTTTGAACGACGGCGCAGTGGGCAACACAGCAGCGCCAGCGACCAAACTCGCACCGCCACAATTCAAACAGTACCGCGAAAAAGACGGTCTTTTCTATTTCAAACTCACGACCGCCAAAGGCGAAGTTTTGCTTCAGAGTGAAGCCTACGCCCAGCCACGAGAGGCAGCTCAGACGATCAAACAGCTCATCTCTGCTGAGATGTCATGGACCGAACTGCCCCCCGCATGTCAAATCGGCAACGACGTAGACATCGAAGCGGCCCTGCAACAGATGCGCCAATCGCAGGCCGATTGACACCCACCAGACCGGTTGCAGCGCTTGCGCCAGCGGGGTTTCTGGTGACAAATGTCTGTGGCTAGTAACATCAGTTGCAAAATTTCTGTGTTCCGAGGCCTTTGGCTATCGCTAAAATGCGAGCCAACCGTTATCCTTAACACTCTTTATGGAAGATGCCAAAGTTTGCACATTGACGTTCAGTCTGTAAGCATTCAGTAGGCATACCCACCCAGCCAATCAAAGGTCCGCAATGAGCTGTATTTTTGTGATCGATGACCACCCGCTGATGCGCGAAGCCGTGGTCATGTTGCTGCGCCGCCTGCGGGCTTCGACCCAGGTGGTTGAATTGGAGCGCTTGGCCACCGTGAGCAAAGCCATTGCCGAACACGGCGACCCTGAGTTGGTGTGTTTGGATTTGAAGTTGCCAGACACCAACGGTGTGTCCGGTGTACGAGAAATTCGCCAAATGCTGCCCGACACATCGCTGATCGTGCTCTCTGCGTCCCCCGCGTCCGACTACGAAGACTTGTCCCGTGAAGCCGGCGCCGACGCGTATGTGGAGAAATCGGCTGGCGCGGCCCAGCTGGGCAAGGTGCTGCGTGAATTCTTGGCGGAAGATCCGGAAGACGAAAACGCCCCCACGGTGCCAGAGAAACTGTCCAAACGCCAAAAGCAGTTGCTGGTGATGCTGGATCGGGGCCTGTCCAATCGCGACATCGCAGACCAGTTGCAAATCAGCGAGCACACCGTGAAGGTGCACTTGTGGCGACTGTTCAGACGCCTCAACGTCAAGAGTCGGTCGCAAGCCAGCCACTTGGCCCGAACCACCGGTCTGCTGGACCTGTAAAAAAAACCGCCCTCTGGGCGGTTTTTTTATGCCTGCATGCGACCTGATGCCGATGGCTATGGGTTGGTCATGGGCACATGCAAGCGAAACACACTGCCACGCCCTGGCAGGGACGACAAGCTGAGCGAGTAACCCATCATGGCGCTGAGCCGCGACACCACCGTCAGGCCAAGACCCAAACTGTCCTCGGTGCCTTGGTGCAGGTTGACGCGGTAAAACTCTTCAAAAATCGGCTCTTGGTGCTCAGGCGCAATGCCAACACCGGTGTCCCAGACCTCAAACACCCAAGCTGTGTGCCGGCGACGCAATGCCACCAACACGCCACCCCGCTCGGTGTGTCGAATGGCATTCGACACAAAGTTGCCCAATATGCGCGACAGGATCAAACCATCTGACCAAATTTGCCCGTGCGAACGGCGCACCCGCAATGACAGGCCCTTGGACTGAGCGGCATCGCTGAACTGCAGGTGCACATCCCCCATCAGGGTGGCCAGATCCACACTTTGCCACTGCAGCTTGTACTCACCGGCGTCGATGCGGGTCAAATCGAACAGCGAATCGAACAATTGGTTGACCGCTCGCGTGGCGTCCACGATCTTCGGTGCGATGTCGGCGGCCATCTGCGGTTCAGATGACAACCAGCCCGCGTAGAGCCCCAGCGCATGTACCGGCTGACGCAAGTCCTGTGCGGTGGACGCCAGAAAACGGTTCTTGGTGGCAACGGCCTGCAAGGCGGCCCGTTTTTGTTGCTGCAGCGATGCAATCAAACGCTCGTTGGAGCGTTGCAATTCGAAATTGGCACGATGCACCTCGTGCATCCGCTGCCCCGCCGACATCAACAGCCACCAAAACACCATGAGCAAGGTGGCCAACACCAGCATCGTGGCTGGCGCGATCAACAACTGTTGGCCCCATATCAAAGACGACACAAACGACACCACCACCACAGCGATCAGGCAGTTGGCATACCACTGGAACACCCGAAGCTGAACACTGAAGGTGATCAAGGACAACACCGCATGTCCAATCACCACCAAACCCACCACAAAGAGTGTGTCGATGTCTCCACTGAGCATCACCAAACCGGCGGGCGCACCCCACAACAAGCCAGCCACGCCCCAACTCCAGCCATATCGCTGAAGGAACACGACCCGGGCGTGCACATCGTCCGCGTAATGGGTGCGGTAATCCCAAAACATGTAAAACCGAAACGCCAAAAACGAGGCTGTGGTGACAAACCAGAGCAGCAAGCCCAGCTCATTGACCGCTCCCCACATCAGCCAAGCCACCAGTGGCAACACCGCGGCTGTGGCAATCAGTGGCGACATGCCAGTGCCCATCAACAAAGCGGTCAATCGACTGTCGACCCAACTGTCCGTGTCGAGTTCAAGCTCGGCGTCAGGGCTATAGGCGTGCACGAATGTGCGGTGTGTCTTCATCGGGAATCGGTCGGGAATGAGGTCAAAGAAGCCTGCTAGAATCATGGGCTTCGACGCGGAGAGATGGCAGAGTGGTCGAATGCACCGGATTCGAAATCCGGCGTACAGGTTCTCCTGTACCGAGGGTTCGAATCCCTCTCTCTCCGCCAGAAATGATAAAGCCCACCCAATCACTTGGGTGGGCTTTTTTTGTTTTTCTACTCAGAAAATCAAAAAATCGCCAACACTGTTTTGCCGCCCATGTAAGGCACCAAAACCGGTGGAACAGTGACGCTACCGTCCGCGTTCTGGTAGTTTTCTAGCACCGCCACCAAAGCGCGCCCGACGACAAGGCCCGAGCCGTTCAAGGTGTGCACCCACTCGTTCTTGCCCTGGGCGTTTTTAAAGCGGGCTTGCAGGCGGCGGGCTTGGAAAGCCTCGCAGTTCGACACCGAGCTGATTTCGCGATAAGTGCCTTGCGCTGGCACCCAGACCTCCAGATCATGGGTTTTGGTGGCGCCAAAGCCCATGTCGCCGGTGCACAAGGCCATTACCCGGTAGGGCAAGCCCAGCTTTTGCAGCACGGCCTCGGCGTGGCCAGTCATCTCGTCGAGCGCTTGGTAGCTGTGGTCAGGGTGCACGATCTGCACCATTTCGACCTTGTCGAACTGGTGCTGGCGGATCATGCCGCGCGTGTCCCGCCCGGCGCTGCCGGCCTCTGAACGGAAACACGGTGTGTGGGCGGTGAGCTTGATCGGGAGATCGGCTTCGGCCACGATTTCGTCGCGCACCACGTTGGTCAACGTCACCTCGCTGGTGGGAATCAGGTACAGCGTCTGGTTGTCCTGGCCGCCGTCCTGCCCACCTTTGTTGGCGGCGAACAAATCGGCCTCAAACTTGGGCAGCTGTCCGGTGCCGCGCAAGGTGTCGGCGTTGACGATGTAAGGCGTGTAGCACTCGGTGTAGCCATGCTCGCGGGTCTGCACATCAAGCATGAACTGGGCGAGCGCACGGTGCAGCTGGGCAATCGGCCCGCGCATGAACGTGAAACGCGTGCCTGATAGCTTGGCGCCGGTCTCAAAATCCAGACCGAGCTTTTCGCCAATGTCCACGTGATCGCGCACCTCGAAGTCGAAATGGCGAGGTGTGCCCCAACGGCGCAACTCCACATTGCCGTGCTCGTCTGCGCCCACCGGCACACTCTCGTGCGGCAGATTGGGCACCGCCAGCAGCAGGGCCTGCAGCTCGGCTTGGATCACCTCCAAACGCGCGGCGGCCGATTCCAGCTCGGTTTTGATCTCACCGACCTGCGCCATGGCGGCATCGGCTTCGGCGTGTTGACCTTTGCCTTTGAGCATGCCGATCTGCTTGGACAAGCTATTGCGTTGGGCCTGCAGGGCCTCGGTGCGGGTCTGCAGGGTTTTGCGTTCAGTTTCCAGGGCGCTGAACGCCGCCACATCCAAAAAAGGCTGTGGGATTTTGCGTGTCTGCAAGCGGGCGACCACGCCGTCGAGGTCTTTGCGGAGTTGTTGAATGTCTAGCATGGGGCCAATTGTAGAAGTCGGGTGCTCTCAAGCTTCATCGAGCTTGAGCCCTTTGGGCAATGGGAACTTCACCGTCTCAGTGATGCCATCGAGCTTGCGCACCGAGATGGCACCCAGCGCGCGCAGGCGCTCAACGACCTGCTGCACCAAGATATCAGGTGCCGATGCGCCGGCAGTGAGCCCGACGCGAGAAAAACCGCTGAACCATTCGGCCTGCAGCTCGTCGGCGTTGTCGACCATGTACGCGGGAGTGCCCAAGCGTTGCGCCACCTCGCGCAGGCGGTTGCTGTTGGAGCTGGTAGGGCTACCCACGACCACAATCACATCGACCTGCGGGCTCAACAGCTTGACCGCGTCTTGTCGGTTTTGGGTGGCGTAACAAATGTCTTGCTTTTTTGGCTCGCGCACGCTGGGAAAGCGCGCTTTGATGGCCAACAGAATCTCGGCTGTGTCATCGACCGACAACGTCGTCTGGGTCACCACCGCCAGCCGCTCGGTCTGCGCCGGTGCGATGCGGGCCACGTCGGCCACTTCTTCGACCAGGTGAATGCCGTAGTCCAGCTGCCCCATGGTGCCTTCCACCTCGGGGTGGCCTTTGTGACCAATCATGATGAACTCGTAGCCCTCGCGGTGCAGCTTGGCCACCTCCACATGCACCTTGGTCACCAAAGGGCAGGTGGCGTCAAAAATCTGAAAGCCCCGCGCGCGCGCCTCAGCCTGCACAGCCTTGCTCACGCCATGGGCGGAAAACACCAGCGTCGCGCCAGGCGGCACGTCGGCCAGGTCTTCAATGAAGATCGCGCCCTTGGCCTTGAGGTCGTTGACCACATAGGTGTTGTGCACGATTTCATGGCGCACATAAATCGGGCGGTCAAACTTGAGCAGTGCGCGCTCGACGATGTCGATGGCGCGATCCACCCCGGCGCAAAAGCCGCGTGGCTCGGCCAGCAACACTTCGGCGTCGGTGTTCAATGCGCGGTCCATCACAACACCCCAATGATCTGCACTTCAAAGCGCACCGGCTGGCCGGCCAGGGGGTGGTTGAAGTCGAATTGCACCGCACCGTCATCGCGCACCTGCAAGGCGGTGCCCGCGTAGCTGCCTCGACCGTCGGGCGTGGGGAACTGCACCACGTCGCCCAAGGTGTATTGCTCCAGCGGGTCCCCGAGTTGGTTGAGCAGCTTGCGCGCCACCCACTGCACCAGCTCAGGCTGGCGCGGACCGAAAGCCTCGCCAGCGGCGAGTTCGATCACCTGGTGGGCGCCCTCCTCCAGGCCCAACAGGCGGGCTTCGATCGCGGGCGACAGCTGACCCGACCCCAGGCTCAGCGTGGCGGGCTGGCGGTCGTCAAAGGTGTTGATGATGTCGCGGCCATCAGGACCGGACATGCGGTAGTGCAGGGTCAGAAACGAACCGGATTCGACGGCGGGCATGGAGATCACCAAAAATCGGCGCCTCACAGCGCCGGGGCTCCGGAGGACACAGCGCGGTCCGCCGGCAAAACTGCTATTGTAGAAAGGGCGCCAACAGACGGGATCATCCGCGGCGCTTTTAGGGAGTTGACATGAACGACATGACCAAGCCGGGCCTGCTGGGCTTGCCGGCCGAGTCGCGACCGCGCGAAAAACTGTTGGCCAGAGGGGCTGAAGCCTTGAGCGATGCCGAGCTGCTGGCGCTGCTGCTGCGCACCGGCATTCAAGGCAAACACGTGCTGCTGCTCGCGCAGGAGCTGCTCGACACCTTCGGCGGCGTGGGCGGCCTGCTGCACGCCGCGCCCGCCGAGCTGGCGCGCATCAAGGGCTTGGGGCCGGCCAAACGGGCTGAAATGCTGGCGGTGATGGCGCTGGCGCGCCGCGCCCTGCAGCACGGTTTGCGAGAGCAACCGCTCTTCAACAGCCCTGTGGCGGTGCGCGAGTACCTGCAACTCCAAATGGGCGGACGCCCACACGAGGTGTTTGCGGTGCTGTTTCTGGACAGCCAAAACCGTTTGATTGCGCTCGAAGAACTCTTTCGCGGCACCCTCAACCAAACCAGCGTTTACCCGCGAGAAGTGGTGTTGCGCGCCCTGCACCACCACGCAGCGGCCGTGGTGCTGGCGCACAACCACCCCAGTGGTGAGGCCCGGCCCTCGCGCGCCGACGAAACCCTGACCCAAACCCTCAAAGCCGCGCTCGCTTTGGTGGACGTGCGGGTGCTCGACCATTTTGTGGTGACCCGCAGCCAAGCCTGTTCGATGGCGGAGATGGGTTTGGTCTGATCGCGCCGGCACCCGCCGATTGACCGTGCGCTGCGCTGTGCCGTTGCGCATGCCGGACAATGGCGCGCATGAACCAAGGCATGCGTTTGACGGCTTGGGCCGACCTGCAGCGGGTGCGCGAACAGCTGCGCGCGGAGGCGGCGGCGCGCGCGTTGGAGCAGGCCCGAGTCGAGGCGCTGCGCCGCCAGCAGCAGGCCGAGCGCGAATGGTTCGCTCGGGCGGTGGGTCCGGTGCGCCCGCTGCGGGCAAGCCAGCGGGTGCATCTTGCGCCTGAACCGGTCGCTCCGCTGCCGATGCAAAAACAGCGCGACGAGGCGGAGGTGATGCGCGAAGCGATCTCGGATGAGTTCGATGTGGAAACCTTGTTGCACACCGACGACCTCCTGAGTTACAGCCGGCCAGGCCTGGGGCCCGATGTGGTTCGCAAGCTGCGCGAGGGACGCTGGGCGATTCAACGGCACCTGGACCTGCATGGTCACCGGACAGACGAGGCGCGCGACGCGCTGGGCGACTTCATCCGCTCATGCCACCAGCATGGCATCCGCTGTGTGCGGGTGGTGCACGGCAAGGGCCTGGGCTCACCTGGACGCGAACCGGTGCTCAAGCGGCGGGTGCTGCGCTGGTTGGTGCAGAAACGCGAGGTGTTGGCCTTTGTGCAGGCTCGTCCAGCCGAGGGCGGGGCTGGTGCGCTGGTGGTTCTGCTCAGCGCGGCGCAGGATTGATCGCCTGCAACCGTGCCACCAACCAGCGAAACGGCACCAAGGCGATCAAGGCCAACCCAAGTTTGACCAACCAGTCTGCGCTTGCCATCGACACCCACAGCGGGGCCACCGGGCCAACGCCCAACAAAGGCGACATCTCATTGGCCCAAGACACATCGTTGCTCGGTTCCATGAAGACAAAACCGGTGGAGAACGCGACACAAAAAAATATCAGCGTGTCGAGAGACGAACCCACCAAGGTAGACAACAGCGGCGCGCTCCACCAGCGGCCCTCGCGAAAACGGTCGAACACCGCCACGTCCAAGAGCTGCGCCACCAAAAACGCCAGACCCGATCCCCCGCGATGCGCAAGGTGACCAGTGGGCCAAACTCACCTTGGATCTGGCTGCCGACCAGCGAACACGCCACGCCCACCACAAACCCCGCCAACACCACCCGCTGTGCAGCTTGCGGGCCATACACGCGGTTGATCACGTCGGTGACCAAAAAGGCCAGCGGATAGGTGAAGGCTCCCCACGTCAACCACGGACCGAGCAGAAACTGAACCCCCACATTGGAGGCGAGCACCACCAAGGCCATGGCCAACACTCCAGGCCACAGTCGACCCATCGGCACACTGTTCATGGCGTGTTCCTCATCCAGTCTGCGGTTTGAAAAAAGCTGTTGTTGAGCCGTTGGTGCAAGGCGGGGTCCAACCCCACCTCGGTCATGGCCTGGTCCATGCAGGCCAGCCACTGGTCGCGCTCCAGAATACCAATCGCAAACGGCATGTGCCGCATGCGCAGACGCGGGTGGCCAAAGCGCTCGGTGTAGTACGACGGGCCGCCGAGCCAACCGCACAAAAACCAAAACAGCTTGTCGCGTGCGTCATGGAGATGGCTGCCATGTGAAGCTCGCAAGGCGGCGTAGGCCGGCTCCAGGTCCATCAGGTCATAGAACCGGTCCACCAGCGCACGCACCTGCTGCTCGCCACCGATCCACTCGAATGGGGTGGTGAACTGGCCGTCGGCCTTGCGCGGGGTGGGTTCTTCGATCTGCATGGCCCGATTGTCGGTCAAGCGCAGACCTGCCCACCAACAGCTCAGGTGGCGGCGCTGCGCAGGGTCTGCACCACCGGCGTGTTGAGCACACTGCGCAAGCCCCACCAGCCGCCCAACCAAGCCAACACAGCGCCCACGGCCGCACCGGCCACGGGCACCCACACCGCAGGCTGCCACGCGAATTCAAAGGCATAACGTGCCAGCGCCCAGCCCACCGCCATGGCCACACCGGAACCGAGCACCCCAGCGAGCGCCCCAACCCCCAGCAGCTCCACCGACTGGATGCGCCGCAGCAAGCCCGAGCCAGCGCCCACCGCACGCAGCACGGCAAACTCGCGCTCGCGCTCGGTGCGGGTGGCCGTCAAGGTGGCCATCAACACCACCAGACCCGCCACCAAGGCAAAAGCGAACAGGAACTCGATGGCAGCGATGACCTGCGACAACACCCGCTGCACCTGGGCAATGGTGTCGGTCATGTCCACCAGCGTGATGTTGGGATAGGCGCGCACCAACTCGTTGTCAAACCGTGGCTGCCCTTGCGGTGCGCGCAAGGCGGTGATGTATGTCACCGGCACATCGCTGAGCTCGGCCACCGGAAACAAGACAAAGAAGTTGACCCGCAACGAGCCCCAGTTCACCTTGCGCAGGCTGGTGATGCGCCGCTCCAGCACCACGCCAGCCCTGTCAAACGACAAGGTGTCGCCCAGCTTCAGGCCCAGCTCCTTGGCCAAGCCCTCTTCGACGCTCAGACCGTCGGCCTCGTTGGCCTGCCAGCGGCCGGCGATCACCTGGTTGTGTTCGGGCGCCTCAGGGGTGTGCGAGAGGTTGAATTCCCGCTCCACCAAGCGCTGTGCACGCTCGCTCTCAAACGCCTCAGCGGCCACCGGCTGACCGTTGATGCCCACCAGCCGGCCCCGGATCATGGGGTACCAGTCGTAACGCTCCACGCCGGTGTTGGCCAGGGTCTGGCGAAAGGCTTGGGCCTGTTCGGGCTGAATGTTGATGACAAAACGGTTGGGCGCGTCGGGTGGCGTGGCGTTGCGCCAGCTGGCGATCAGGTCGGTGCGCAGCAACACCAGCAAAGCCAAAGCCAGCAGCCCCACCGCCAAGGCGCTGACCTGCACCACCGCGTAGCCCGGCCGAGCGGTGAGCTGGCGCGTGGCCAGCACCAGCGCGCGGGGCGCGGTGTCTTCGTTCACCCAACGGCGCAGCAGCGCCACCGCACCCCAGGCCACTGCGGCAAACACCAGCAGCGCCAAAGCGAACCCGCCCACCGTCAAACCGCCCAAAACCCAGCCGCCAGCGCTCACCCACAACAGCCCAGCAAAACCGGCCAGACCCAACAACCACACCGCTGCGCTCAACGGCTTGACCTGGCCCACATCGCGGCGAATCACCCGCAGCGGCGGCACCTGCGCCAATTGCAGCACCGGCGGCAAGCCAAAACCCGCCATCAAACACACACCAACGCCCACCCCCAGGCCCACCGGTGCCCAGCTGGCAAAAGGCAACTCGGCCTTGACCAAACCGCCCAACAACTCCACAAAGCCCAGGTGCACCAGGTAACCCAAAGCCACACCCAAGGCGCTGGCCGTCACGCCCACCAGCAAAAACTCCAAGGCGTAAGCCCGCACCATCTGTCCCTGCGACAAGCCCAGCACCCGCAGCATGGCGCAGTCGTCCAAGTGCCGCTGGGCAAATCCGCGCGCCGCAATGGCCACCGCCACCGCCGCCAGCAAAGCGGTCAGCAAGGCCACCAGCTTCAAAAATTGCTCCGCGCGCGAGAGGGTCTGCTGCATCTCAGGCCGGCCCTCTTCAAACGACTCCAGCCGCACACCGCGCCAGCCTTCGCGCTCAATGGCGGTATCGCCCCAATCCACAAACGCGGTCACCGCCGCGGGAGATCCCGCCACCATCAAGCGGTGGTTGACCCGGCTGGCGGGCTGGACCAGGCCCGTGGCCGCCAGTTCGTCTTCGCGGATCATGATGCGCGGCGCAAAACTCATGAAGCCAGCGCCCCGGTCGGGCTCGGCCACGATCACACGGGCGATGACAAACCGCTGTTCGCCCAGCCACACGGTTTGGCCCACTGCGGTGTCCAAAGCGGTGAGCAGACTGGACTCCACCCAAGCGGTGCCGGGCTCGGGCGGCTGACGCACCGATTCGGGGGCTGCACCCGGCGCATTGGCCAACTGCAGTTCACCGCGCAGGGGGTAGCCGTCGCTCACCGCTTTGAGGGCCACCAAACGCGAAGCGCCGCCGTCGGCGTCGTCCGCACGGCCCATGGTGGGAAAGGACACACTGCGCGCCGTGCTCAGCCCCAAGCGCTGCGCTTCGGCCGCCACCGCATCGGGCAGCGGCTGGTCGCCGCGCACCACCGCGTCACCACCCAACAGCGCCCGCGCGTCACGCTGCAAACCGCCTTGCAGCCGGTCGGCAAAAAACGCTACCCCGGTGAGCGCCGCCACCGCCAGCGTCACCGCCATCACCAACAGCGACAACTCGCCCGCACGCGCATCGCGCCACAGCGAACGCCAACCCAAAGTCCATACCGATACAGATTGCATGCCCGAACCTTACCCCACCCAGAACTCCCGGTGACGCCATGAGGAAATGAGGGCGCCGGTACGCGGCGAAATACAGGCGGTCGGAAACCGCTACCGCACCAGCGCCTCCGGCGCGAGGTGCCTGCAAGCCAGAACGCGGCGGATCTGGCTCCGCCAGTCCGCTCGCGTTGCCCCCTTGAGGGGGTGACGCGCCGCAGGCGCGGCGCGGGGGTGGACCTACTTCGTCCCAAAAATGCGGTCGCCCGCATCCCCAAGTCCGGGCACGATGTAGCCGTGGTCGTTCAGGCCACGGTCCACGGCGGGTGTGTAAATGGGCACATCCGGGTGGTGTTGGTGGAAAGTGGCTATGCCTTCGGGACAGGTCACCAAGCACACAAACCGGATCGAACGTGGTCGTGTGGCCTTCAGCCGATCCACCGCCGCCACCGCCGAATTGCCGGTGGCCAGCATCGGGTCGAGCACGATCACATCGCGCTCGTCCATGCCTTGTGGCATCTTGAAGTAATACTCCACCGCCTTCAGCGTGGCCGGGTCGCGGTACAGACCGATGTGCCCCACACGTGCGCCCGGGATCACCTGCAGCATGCCGTCGAGGAAACCGTTGCCCGCGCGCAGGATAGACGCCAGCACTATTTTTTTGCCGTCGATCACCCGCGACTGCATGCGCTCCAGCGGGGTTTCGATCTCGATGGTTTGCATCGGGATATCGCGCGTCACCTCATAGGCCAAAAGCGCGCTGAGTTCGTGCACCAGCTCGCGAAAACTCTTGGTGCTGGTGTCCTTGCGGCGCATGAGCGTGAGCTTGTGCTGCACCAAAGGATGGTCAATGATGTGGACTTGGGCGGTCATGATGAAAACTCCGTTGCGCTCGCGGATGGCGACAAAGCCGCAGTGTAGTCCGCGTCAGACTGGCATACAGTCGCGCCGAACTGTAGAAGCCTTCAGTCGACCAAGGCCACTGGCTGGGGCACGGCGTCCAGCATCAGGCGCTGAGGGTTGGCGTAACACAGGAAGCGCTTGTTCGTGGCACGGCCAATCGCACACAAGCCCACCCGCTGGGCCACTTCCAGCCCCATTTGGGTGATACCGCTGCGCGACACCACCACCGGCACACCCATTTGCGCCGACTTGATCACCATCTCGCTGGTGAGCCGACCAGTGGTGTAGAACACCTTGTTGTCGGTGCGCGCGAAACGTTGCCCCTGAGGACTGCAGCTTTGCAACGCCATCCAACCGGCGATGGTGTCCACCGCGTTGTGGCGGCCCACGTCTTCCACAAACAGCAGCAGCTCCTCGCCTTCGAACACAGCGCAAGCGTGCACCGAGCCAGCCGATTTGTAGGTGCTTTCTTTCAGGCGAATCGCATTGACCAAGCCGTACAGCTGCGACTGGCGCAGCCCCGCGTCGACCGGCAAGCGGATCTGATCGATGTTCTCCATGAGATCGCCAAACACGCTGCCCTGACCGCAGCCGGTGGTGACCACCCGGCGAGCGGTGCGCTCCTCGATCCGGTCGATGCCTTCGCGTGTTTTCACCGACGCTGCGCCCACATCCCAGTCCACCGTGACCGACTCAATGGCGTCGATGCTGGGCACCAAGCGCTGGTTGAGCAAATAGCCGATGACCAGCCATTCGGGGTGCGCGCCCAGCGTCATGAGCGTGACCAGCTCTCGCTTGTCCACATAGACCGTCAGGTCGCGTTCGGCCGGAATCTGAATCACCGACGTCTCGCCAAACTCATTGCTCACCGTCACATCGCGGGTCAGGGGAGCGGTCGCTTGGCTGAGGTGGGGCGTGCGTGGGCTCATGGACGGGATTGTGCCGTGTGTGTCGCTGTCAAAAACAGCACATGGCCCGAAGGCCATGTGCTGCGTGGTGGGATGTGCTCAAGCCATCAGGACTTGGCCGGAGCCGGTGCCGCTGCGGTGGGCGGCACAAACGGGCCCGGATCGGCACACGCTGGCGTGGGAGTGGCCGGCTTGGCGTTGGCCACCGACTTGCGGTGATTGGCCGCCGCGCGGTCCATGGAGAGGCACAGCTTGTAGGCGTCGACCTTGGCACCATGGGCCGCCTTGGCCTTGGCTTCCTCGGCTTTGGCCTTGGCTTCATCGGTCAACACCGGCGCCGGCAGCTTGGCATGGGTCAAGCCGCTCAGGGCCAGGGCTGCAAACAAAAACGCGATTTTTTTCATGGGAAATGCTCCTCAAACCTCAGGCTTTGGCCGCTTCCACCGGCGCCGCAGATGCGGTGGGGGTGCGCTGTGCGGGGATCTTGCCGGCTTTGATGTCGTTGTACCAAAGCTCGTGGTGCTCTTTGGCCCAAGTCTCATCCACATAGCCGGTCTTCATGGCGCTGTAAGCGCCCTTCATACCCAGTGTGCCCATGTAAATGTGCCCCAAGAACATGGCCATCATCAACACAGTGGCCACCCCGTGCACCATGTGCGCGACTTGCATGTTGGCCCGTGAGTAGTCAAAACCCGGCACGATTTTGTCGAGAACCACCCCAGACGCCACCACCACCAGACCCAACACAAACACGCCGCCCCAGAACAGGACTTTTTCGCCGGCGTTGAAGCGGTGCGAAGGTACCTCATGACCGCCGAACAAGCCACCGCCCTTCAGCAACCAGGTGATGTCGTCCTTGGACGGCAGGTTGTCCTTGGCAAAGGTGACGATCACGATCACCAGAGACACAGCAAACAGCGGCCCAACAAAGTTGTGCGCGTTCTTGAGTGCATAGCTCAACCAGCCAAACAAGGTGCTGCCAATCACCGGCAAGATAAAGAACTTGCCGAAGGCCATCACAATGCCCGAGACCGCCAACACCACAAACGCGATGGCATTGACCCAGTGCGCAGCCCGCTCCACATAGGTGAAGCGCTCGATCAGGCGACCGGTTTCAGCGCCGTGCAAACCGATGGTGCCCTTGCGCCAATAAAACATGGCGATGGCCAACGCCACAATCAGCAGCAAGGAACCACCGTAGGGAATGATCCAGTTGTTGCGCACCTGGCGCCAGGCTTCACCAGCATTGGTGACCGACGAGCCGGGATACTGCACAAACCCTTGTATCAGGTTGCCCGACTCTGGATACGGCAGGCTGCTGTAACCGGTCACACCTTTGCCGACATCGCGCCACATGGGTGCGTTGTTGCCAGGCTGCACCAGCTTGCGCTCGCCGTTGGTCTGGTTGGTGTAGTTGGCGTCTTTGTCGGCGTCGGGCGCGATCTCAAAAATGTTGGCACTTTTGATACCGCCGGCGGCCGCCTGAGCCGACGCCGCAGGCGGCGCCGAATCGGCTGGCGCGGGTGCCGACTGCGCTTGGGCCAGGCTCACGCCCAAACCAAGCGACAGCGCAAGCATCCAGCGCTGAGCCCGTGTGATGAAGCTGTGCATCTGGGCGCTCCTCAGTTGCTGGCGCGGGTGTAATCGTTCTGACCGTACTGGGCGCGCGCCTTGAGCTGCTGCTCCCAAGATCCACGGTCACCGGCTTTCCAGCCTTCGCCCATGTATTGGCTGGCCCCCACCCCGGTGTGGGGTGCGGCGTCGTTCTTGACACCTTTGCCAGTCACCACCTGCGTCTTATCGCCACAGGCCACCAAGCTCAGGCCCAAGGCCACGGTTGCAATGACTTTGATCATGACTTGGCTCCTTGAGCGGTACCGTAGGCGGTGCCCCAGCCCCAGACTTCAGCGCCTTTACCACGGCGCAACACACGGCTGCGGAAGATGTCGGCCACGGTGTCGCCGTCGCCGGCCAACAGCGCCTTGGTCGAGCACATTTCCGCACAAGCTGGCAACTTGCCTTCGGCCAAGCGGTTGCGACCGTATTTTTCGAACTCGGCTTGGGTGCCGTTCTCTTCGGGGCCACCGGCACAGAAGGTGCACTTGTCCATCTTGCCGCGCACACCAAAAGTGCCTTGACTGGGGAACTGCGGTGCGCCAAACGGGCAAGCGTAGCTGCAGTAGCCGCAGCCGATGCAAACGTCCTTGTCGTGCAGCACCACGCCTTCGTCGGTGCGGTAGAAGCAGTTGACCGGGCAAACCGCCATACACGGCGCATCGCTGCAATGCATACAGGCCACCGAAATGGACTTCTCGCCAGGAACACCGTCGTTCAGGGTCACCACACGGCGGCGGTTCACGCCCCAGGGCACCTCGTGCTCGTTCTTGCAAGCGGTGACGCAACCGTTGCACTCAATGCAGCGCTCGGCGTCACAAATCAATTTCATGCGTGCCATCGTGTCTCTCCTCAGGCTTTCTCGATGTTGCAGACCGTGGTCTTGGTCTCTTGCATCATGGTGATGATGTCGTAGCCGTAGGTGGTGGCGGTGTTGACCGCCTCACCCCGCACCACCGGAGCAGCGCCCTCGGGGTAATAGGCCAGCATGTCTTGACCCTGCCAGCGGCCAGAGAAGTGGAACGGCATGAACACCGTCTCAGCGTCCACACGCTCGGTCACCAGCGCCTGAACATTGATGCGCGCGCCGGTGGGTGTGCTCACCCACACCCGTTCACCGTTGCGAATGCCCTTTTCTGCGGCCGGCTTGGGGTTGATCTCGACAAACATCTCCTGCTGCAGTTCGGCCAGCCATGGGTTGGAGCGGGTTTCTTCGCCACCGCCCTCGTACTCGACCAGGCGGCCTGAGGTCATGATGAACGGGAACTTCTCGTGCACCTTTTCTTCGACGTTCTTGGCCTGCAGCGACTTGTACAGGATGGGCAGGCGCCAGCGGTTCTTCTGATCGTCGTGGCTGGGGTACTTGGCCACCAGATCGGGGCGAATGCCGTAAATCGGCTCGCGGTGCTGCGGAATCGCATCGGGGAAGTTCCAGACCACGGCGCGCGCCTTGGCGTTGCCAAACGGGTGGCAGCCGTGGGCCATGGCCACGCGGATGATGGCGCCAGTCGGGTCGGTCTTCCAGTTCTTGCCTTCGGCCTTGGCCTTCTCAGCGTCGCTGAGGTCGTCCCACCAACCCAGCTTCTTGAGCAGCAGGTGGTCGAACTCAGGATAACCGGTGGTGATTTCGGCACCGACCGAATGCGAGCCGTCTTCGGCCAGCAGGCTCACACCCTCACGCTCCACACCAAAGTTGGCGCGGAAGTTGCCGCCACCTTCCATCACGTGTTTGGACGTGTCGTAGAGATTGGGCGAGCCTGGGTGCTTGATCTGCGGCGTGCCATAGCAAGGCCAAGGCAGGCCGAAGTAGTCGCCGCTCATGTCGTAGCCGTTGACCTTGTCGACCACCTTGCCCTTGGCCTTGAGGGTCTTGACGTCGAACGCGCCCATGTTGCGCATGTGGGCTTGCAGACGCTCGGGGCTCTGGCCGGTGTAGCCAATGGTCCAGACACTGCGGTTGATTTCGCGCAGGGTGTCTTCCATCGACGGCTCGTCCATGCCGCCCTTGCCTTTGACCAGCTTGATGTTCTTGACCAGTTCGTCGCCGAAGCCGAGCTTCTGAGCGAATTGGTACATGATCATGTGGTCGCTGCGGCTGTCCCACAGCGGCTCAATCACCTGCTCGCGCCATTGAATGGAGCGGTTGGACGCGGTACACGAACCGCTGGTCTCAAACTGGGTGCACGCAGGCAACACGTAGACCGCGCGGTTGGGGTTCAGGTCTTCTGGCTTGCCTGGCATGGCGGCCATCGACGCGGTGGCCGATGGGTACGGGTCCACCACCACCAACAAGTCGAGCTTGTCCATGGCGCGCTTCATCTCCAGACCACGGGTCTGCGAGTTGGGGGCGTGGCCCCAGAAGAACACGCCACGCAGATTCGGGCCTTGGTCGATGAGCTCGTTGTTTTCCAACACACCGTCGATCCAACGCGAGACGGTGATGCCGGGCTTCTCCATCATGCCCTCGGCGTACTTCGACTTGATCCAGTCGTAATCCACGCCCCAGGTGGCGGCAAAGTGCTTCCACGAGCCGGCGGCCAGGCCGTAGTAACCGGGCAAAGAATCGGGGTTGGGACCCACGTCGGTAGCGCCCTGCACGTTGTCGTGGCCACGGAAGATGTTGGTGCCACCACCGCTCTTGCCAATGTTGCCCAGCGCCAACTGCAAGATGCAAGACGCGCGAACCATGGCGTTGCCGATGGTGTGTTGCGTTTGGCCCATGCACCACACGATGGTGCCTGGCTTGCTCTCGGCCAACATTTTGGCCACTTTGAGCATCTGATCTTCTTTGACGCCACAGGCCTCTTCCACCTTGTCCGGTGTCCACTTGGCCAGCACGTCGGCCTTGACGGCTTCCATACCGTACACACGGTCGTTGATGTACTTCTTGTCTTCCCAGCCGTTCTTGAAGATGTGATACAGCAAACCGAACAGGAAGGGAATATCGGTGCCCGAGCGAATGCGAACGTACTCGTCGGCTTTGGCCGCGGTGCGGGTGAAGCGCGGGTCGACCACGATCATCTTGCAGCCGTTTTCCTTGGCGTGCAGCATGTGCAGCAGGCTCACCGGGTGGGCTTCGGCCGCGTTCGAACCGATGTACAGAGCGACCTTGCTGTTCTGCATGTCGTTGTACGAGTTGGTCATGGCGCCATAACCCCAGGTGTTGGCCACGCCGGCCACCGTGGTGGAGTGGCAGATACGCGCCTGGTGGTCGCAGTTGTTGGTGCCCCAGAAGCTGACGAACTTGCGCAGCAGGTAGGCCTGTTCGTTGTTGTGTTTGGACGAACCGACAAAGTAGACCGAGTCGGGTCCGCTGGCTTCTTTCAGCGCCTTCATCTTGGCGGTGATCTCATCCAGGGCCTGGTCCCAGCTGATGCGCTGGTACTTGCCATTGAC
>JBEIEH010000006.1:0-30695 GCA_040383055.1 Burkholderiaceae bacterium | reverse complement strand
TCGGGCCTGCCCATCATCAGCGCCGACACCATGGCCGAAGCCGCCCAGAAGGTGGTTGCTGCCGTGAATGCCGCCTAAAGACCGCCCAGGAGAGATTCATGTCCATCTACATCAATAAAGACACCAAGGTCATCACCCAGGGCATCACCGGCAAGACCGGGCAGTTCCACACTGAAAAGTGCCAGGAATACGCCAATGGCAAGAACTGCTTCGTCGCCGGCGTGAACCCCAAGAAGGCCGGCGAGAAGATCTTCAACATCCCGATCTACGCCTCGGTCAAGGAAGCGGCCCAGCAGACCGGCGCCACCGTCTCGGTGATCTATGTGCCGCCGGCCGGCGCCGCCGCAGCCATCTGGGAAGCGGTCGAGGCCGACCTGGACCTGGCCATCTGCATCACTGAAGGCATTCCGGTGCGCGACATGCTCGAAGTGCGCAACAAGATGAAGGCCAAGGAAGCCGCTGGGGGCAAGAAAACCCTGCTGCTGGGCCCCAACTGCCCCGGCCTCATCACCCCCGACGAGATCAAGATCGGCATCATGCCCGGTCACATCCACCGCAAAGGCCGCATCGGTGTGGTGTCGCGCTCCGGCACCCTGACCTACGAAGCCGTGGCGCAGCTGACCGAAATCGGTCTGGGCCAATCGAGCGCCGTGGGCATCGGTGGCGACCCGATCAACGGTCTGAAGCACATCGACGTGATGAAGGCCTTCAACGACGATCCGGACACCGACGCCGTGATCATGATCGGTGAAATTGGCGGCCCCGATGAAGCCGAAGCCGCGATGTGGTGCAAGGCCAATATGAAGAAGCCCATCGTCGGCTTCATCGCTGGCGTGACCGCGCCTCCCGGCAAGCGCATGGGCCACGCCGGCGCGCTCATCAGCGGTGGCGCCGACACGGCAGACGCCAAACTCGCCATCATGGAAGAGTGTGGCTTCAAGGTCACCCGCAACCCGTCCGAAATGGGCAAGCTGCTCAAAGCACTGCTGTGACGCCGCGCTGAGTGCAAAAAGGCAACCGAGAGGTTGCCTTTTTTTTGTCTCGGTTTGCCATGTCTGTGGCTTTAACCATTAAGGGTTACACATCTGCGCTGCAAAGCGCGATATCAACCATTTGGGGAAAAATTACCCTCAAATGGTGAATATTCAACACGCTGCACAGCAGAATGTGACGAAAAATAACAACGTACCGCGCTATAAATTCCACAATGAATTACGTGTTCGCCAGCCTGTCCGACCCCGGTTTGGTGCGTCCCAACAATGAGGACGCGCTGGTGGTCGACGCTGCGCACCGCATGGCCTTTTTGGCCGATGGCATGGGAGGCTACAACGCGGGCGAGGTGGCCAGTTCCATGGCCATTGCCCAAATGCGGGCGGGTATGCTCGACTTTCAGCGCCTGAACCCCGATGCCGCGCCCGCCGAATGCGCCCGCCATTTGCAGGACTGTCTGATCGACACCAACCGCCGCATTTACGAGGCGGCGCTGACCCATTTGGAATACGACGGCATGGGCACCACCCTGGTGGCGCTCTGCCTGGTGAACGACCGTGCCGTCGTCGGGCATGTGGGCGACTCACGTTGTTACCGCTGGCGCGATGGCGCGCTCACCCTGCTGACGCGCGACCACTCCTTGCTGCAAGAGCAGATCGACGCAGGGCTGGTCGCCGGTGCCGACAGCCCCATGGCCGCACGGCGCAACCTGCTCACCCGCGCTGTTGGGGTCGAAGACGCGGTGCTCATGGATGTGCAAACGGTGCCCATTGAAGACCGCGATGTGTTCCTTTTGTGCTCAGACGGACTGACCGACATGCTCAGCCATGAGCAATTGGTGCATCTGCTGCAGCACGGTGACGATCTGCAAGAGCGGTGCGATGCGCTGGTCGGTGCCGCCAAGGACGCTGGCGGGCGGGATAATATCTCTGTCGTCTTGGTGCAGGCCTTGGGCTCAACCCGGTTGCGTCTGCCCCATTGGTTGGGTTTGTGAAGCGGCGCCCACGACGTATTTAATCCGGTGAGCGAACCATGCCCAAAATGATTGTGTCGATTGAAGGTGTCGTCGTGCGTGAGGTGCGCTTGTCCAAGGACCGCACCACACTCGGGCGTCGCCCGTACAACGACGTGGTGTTTGACAACTTGGCCGTCAGTGGCGAACACGCGGTGGTGTCCGTCTCTGATGGGGAGTACGCCATCGAGGACCTCAACAGCACCAACGGCACGTATGTGAACGGGCGCGCCGTCACCCGACACGTTCTGCGCCACGGCGACGCCATTGAGATCGGCAAGTACCGCGTCAAGTTTTACCAAGACAACCGCGAAGACGACCATGAGCGCGTCACCGTGGTCGACGACGGTGCGGCGCTGTTTGGCAACGAGCCCAAAGAACACGGCCGCTTGTTGGTGCTCAACGGCAACGCCGCTGGCAAAGCCGTGACCCTGACCAAACCCTCCACCACCATCGGCAAGCCCAGCCAGGCGGTGATCGCCATCGCCCGCCAGTCGCACGGACACAGCGTGTCGTTTGTTGAAGGCGTTTCCGCCGTCACGCTCAACGGCGAACCCATCACCTCCCACGGCAGCCCCTTGCAGTCCGGCGATCTGATCGAGATCGGTGGCGTGCAAATGCAGTTCCACCGCTTGTGAACAAACCCAGCACCCGAGGTGCCAGAGGCCTGCTGCAGCGGCAATGGCAGCGCATTCTGGCCAGCCTCGTGGTGGTGTGCGTGTTGCTGGGGCACGCGGTGGGGGTGTGGCCCATGCAGTGGCTCAACCAGCTCGACCGTCAGGTGCACGACGCCCGGCTGCGCACACAAACCCCGACCGCTGAGCACCCCGACGTGCTCATCGTTGACATCGACGAACGCAGCCTCGCGGCGCTGGGCCGTTGGCCGTGGCCACGCGATCAAGTGGCCCAGCTGCTCGACAGCTTGTTTGACCGCTATGGTGTGCGTTCGGTGACCTTTGACATGGTGTTTGCCGAGCCCGACGGCCAGCGCGATCAAGCGCTGGTGCGTGCCTTGCGCGACCGACCGGTGGTGCTGGGTTACTACCTGACCAGCGACCGCCAAGGCGAACGGCACGGCCAACTGCCGCAGCCCGTCATCAGCCTAGAAGACTCCGCCCAGCGCATCCGCGCCACCCGCTGGAACGGCTACGGAGCGAACTTGCCCACACTGGCAGATGCCGCGCCCAGGGCCGGCTTTTTCAACGCCATCACCGACGAAGACGGGGTGGTGCGGGCCTTGCCCCTGTTGGCCGATGTGGATGGCCTGTATTACGAATCGCTGGCGCTCGCCACCTTTCGCACCGCCTTCCAAGTGCCTGCGGTCTTGCCTTCGTGGGGCAGCCAAAGTGCCGCTGGCCGCACCTTGACCGGGCTCACGCTGCCTGTGCCCGGTGTGGGCAACGTGACCTTGGGTGTGGATGGACGCGCTGCCGCTTGGGTGCAGTACCGCGGCCCCGGGGGGCCGCTGGCGGGGTCGTTTCGTTATGTGTCGGCGGTGGACGTGCTGCAGGGGCGGGTCGCCCCGCAAGCCATGCGCCAACGGATTGTGCTGGTCGGCACCACCGCGCCTGGCCTGCTCGACCTGCGCAACACACCGGTTGGTCAGGCCTATCCCGGGGTGGAGGTGCACGCCAACTTGATCGCCGGCATGTTGGACGGCCGCTGGTTGCAGCGCCCCGACTACGCCGAGGGGTTGGAACTGGTGCAGCTGCTGGTGATTGGCCTGGCACTGGCGGTGGCGCTGCCCCTCATCAGCGCCACCGCGTCTTTGCTGCTGGCCACCGCTGTGGCCGCAGGTGTTACCGCCGCCAACACCTGGTTTTTTCAGGCCCACGGCCAGATATTGCCCTTGGCCAGCACCTTGGTCCTGGTCGCGGTGCTCTTGCTCATGAACATGAGTTACGGCTACTTGTCCGAGAGCCGCTCGCGCCGCCGACTCGCCACCCTGTTTGGGCACTACGTCCCGCGCGAACTCGTGCGCGAGATGTACCGCGACCCGGAGCGCTACAGCATGCAAGCGCAGTCGCGCCACCTCACTGTCATGTTTTGCGACATGCGGGGCTTCACCACCCTGTCCGAAACCCTGCAGCCCGCCGCCTTGCAGCAGCTGCTCAACAAAGTCTTCAGCCGCCTGACCCTGCGCATCCAGAACCAACGCGGCACCATCGACAAATACATGGGCGACTGCGTCATGGCCTTCTGGGGGGCGCCCGTCCCATCGGTGCAGCACGCGGCCGACGCCGTGCAGGCCGCGCTCGACATGAGCGCTGAAGTCATCGACATCAACGCCGAACAGCAAGCCCAAGGCCTGCCGACCATCGGCGTGGGCATCGGCCTGTCCACCGGCGACATGATGGTGGGCGACATGGGGTCCGACATCCGCCGCAGCTACACCGTCATTGGCGACGCGGTCAACCTCGGCTCCCGGCTAGAAGGCCTGTCGCGCGTCTACGGCGTCGACATCATTGCCAGCCACGCCACCCGACAAGCCACCCCCGGATTTTTGTGGCTGGAACTCGACCGCGTGCGCGTCAAAGGCCGGGAACAACCCGAGACCATCCACACCCCGCTGGCTGCGCTGGCCCAAGCCAGCGAACTTGACCAGGCGCGGGTCGAGCGCTGGCAGCGCTTTCTGGCGCTGTGGCGCGGGCAAGACTGGGACGGCGCTGAAGCCCTCATCGCCCAACTGCTGGCCGAAAACGAGAAAAATGCCCTTTACCAGCTGTACGCCCAGCGGCTAACCTCGGTCCGGTACAAAAAAGTACCCGCCGATTGGGACGGGGTCACCGACTTTGACAGCAAGTGAGCGCCAGCGGTGATGAGTGCAACAAATACAACCGTTGGGCTGGCTGTGGGCCAGAGTTTGTGAAGGACCTCCCATGAGGGTGCGCATTTTGGGATGCTCGGGCGCCATCGCCCGCGACTGCCGGACCACGGCCTTTTTGCTCGATCACGACCTGCTGATCGACGCCGGCACCGGGGTGGGTGACCTCAGCCTTGAAGAAATGGCCCAAGTGCAGCATGTGCTGCTCACCCATTCCCACCTCGATCACATCGCCGCGCTGCCGCTGCTCATCGACTCCGTCGCCTCGCACCGCATCGGCGCCGACGCTGGTCCCATCCACGTCCACGCCCTGCCCGAGACCATCGCCGCCTTGCGCGCGCACATCTTCAACGACCTCATCTGGCCCGATTTCAGCGTCATTCCAACGGCGGCGGCGCCGCTGCTGCGCTTCTCCCCCATTCGCACCGGCCAAGTGTTGCAAATCGGCCGCCACCAAGTGGAAGTGCTGCCCGCCGTACACACCGTGCCCGCCGTGGGCTTTGCGGTGTCTGGCAGCCGAGGCCAATGGGTCTTCAGTGGCGACACCGGCCCCAACCCCGACTTTTGGGCGCGCATCAACCAGATCGATGTGGCCATGCTCGTCATCGAAACCGCCTTCAGCAACCGCGAGCAGGCCTTGGCCGAAGTGAGCAAGCACTTGGCGCCTGTGCACCTGTCTACCGAGCTGGACCGCCGCGCCCAAGGCCGCAGCTACCCCATTTACATCACCCACACCAAACCGGCCGAAACCGGCCGCATCATGGCCGAGATCGCCCCCTTGAGCCAGCCCAAGCCCGACGGCAGCGCCCTGGCCATCCACTGGCTCAGCGCTGGGCAGGTGTTTGAGGTCTGACAAAAATTGTCCATTCGCGGCGGGGTGACAATTTTTGGCAGCTTCGCCACACACCCTCAGTGACATTCCTTGCCCGAGCACGCCTTGGGGTGTGACAGATACCACGTTGTGAGTGATATCTGTCCCTGGCACGGTACATGCTGATACCAAAGGGTTCGTTTTAACCCCAGAGGAGTTTTTCACATGAAGCGTCAACTGCAAAAAGGTTTCACCCTGATCGAACTGATGATCGTGGTGGCCATCATTGGTATTCTGGCTGCTGTGGCTTTGCCCCAGTATGCGAACTACACCAACCGTTCCAAACAAAACGCATGTTTGGGTGAGGCAACCACCTTAGCTCGAGGTGTTGTAGCGGCAATTGGTACTGGCTTGGCGGACGATATGCCGGTGTACACCCCAAGTGCTTGTACTGATGTGCAGATTGGTGGTCAGGCATATTCCCGGACAGCTGTTCCCGCCAGTTCTGCCAGCATCACTGCCAAAGCAAAAAATGAGGCCAAAACGACCTTTACTTGCCCACTGACATCCGGTAACTGTACTGGTAGTTGATTCACAGTAGTCGCTTAAAAAAGCGAGCCCATGGGCTCGCTTTTTTTGTTGTCATGCCACTTTTTACTCTGACGCTTTTAGCGGGCTTCCTTACCCTGATGCCTTGGGCACTGCTGCTGGTGTTGTCTGTGCCTTGGGGGAACCATGAGCACGACAGCCAAAGGCTTGTCCAGGTGGCGCTGTATGTTGGCGTGGCGATGTCCCTCGCACTGAGGGCGATGGGGCGCGATGCGCCGCGCTGCCTTTGCCTGTCCCCGCGGTGGGACCGGTATCGGTGGGTGGCGGTGGTGACCGCTGCGCTTGTGCTGTTGTCGGTGTCCACCGCTCACCGCCCCGCGTGGGCTCTGCTTGAGGCGGTGTTGTGGGGCGGCATGTGCTTGCAGGCCTGGTCGTTGGCCACCGCCTCTCCCCGCCAGCAAGTGTGGGTGTGGGCGGCGGTTTTGGCGGGGGCGGGGCTGTTTTCGTTCACCACCGTGTTGTCCACGGTGGGGGGCATGGTTCAGGGCATACCGCCGCTGGTGGTGGACGCCATTCCCGGGTATTCGAACATTCGCCACTGGAACCATGTGCAAGTGGCCGCCATACCGCTCATGATCGGGGCGACTTGGCACTGGCGCGCGCTGCGTGTGGTGCGCTGGCTGGGCTGGCTGGGGGTGGTGTCGTGTGTGGCGCTGGTGTGGACCACCGGGGGGCGTGCGGCATCGATTGCGCTGTTGGGTGGCGCGGTGCTGCTGGGGCTGTTGCTGGGCCGCAAGGCATGGTCTGTGTGGTGGCGGTGGTCGCTGTGTGTGCTGGGTGGCGTGGGTTTGGGCATGGCGTTGTTGCACTGGCTGCCTCGGCTGCTGGGCGTGCCATCGGAGCGCTTGTTGCTTGTCAGACCCATCACGCCCAGTAGCGAGTCGGCGCGTCTGGATCTGTGGTCCCGCGCACTTCACATGGCCATGGAGCATCCGGTGTTGGGGGTGGGCCCTATGCACTTCGCCAATCATCCCAATCCCATCGCCACCCATCCCCACAATGTGTATGCGCAGTTGGCGGCCGAGTGGGGTTTGCCCTTGGCCTTGGGTGTTGTCTGTGGTGCCGTGTATGCCGTGTGGACGATGGCGCAACGCCTTCGCCAGCTTCCCGCAAATCACCCAGCCTTGTACCCTGGCATGGTGTTGTGGTGGGGTTGTGCATCGGTGATGCTCGATGGCTTGTTTTCGGGCAATTTTGTGATGCCCATGTCCCAAGTGTGGATCGCGACCTTGTTTGGTTTGACTTGGGCGTGGTGGAGGTCGATCCATGCCGCAGCTCCAGCGCAAGCTGTGACGGCGCCACAACTGACACCCATGCGGTGGGTGTTGGTGCTGTGGTGCGTGTTGGGCTTCGCCGCATTTGTGTGGACTCTATCTATGTTCATGGAACGACAAGCGGCTTATCAACATGCCCCCGAGGCTTGGCGTGGCTTGGTCCTTGAGCAAGCTCCCCGTTTTTGGACGGTCGGCTGGTTCGAGTAGATAGCTCTGCAGACCGCTCGTTATGAGCCCATCAAAGCCTCATACCCCGCCTCCGCCAACGCCGCCGCAATGTCTTCTGCCGCGATCATGGTGCTGTGGCTGACCCAAGCGGTGCGCTGGGTCAGGTCGACATCGGCTTGGTGCACGCAGGGCAGGTCTTGCAGTTCAAACATCACCGCGTCGGCGTCGTCTTGGGTGTGCAGGGTGGGGATGTGAAACGTCGTTTCGGGCATGGGCGTTGGGGTGGCGGCTGGAACGGCTTAGAGTGTGCGCCATGCCAGCACCGCGCAAAGCCTTGCCCTTGATCAACCCCGAGCGCTGCACGGGCTGTGGTTGGTGTGTGGCGGTGTGTGCGCCACACGTGTTGCACCTGCAGGCGCAGGGTGGGCGCAAGCGCAGCACCTTGGCCGACGCGGCGGGCTGCACCGGCTGTGCCTTATGTGCGGTGCGCTGCCCGTTTGACGCCATTGTGATGGCGAGGCCTGTGGCGGCCGCACCGGTCATTGTGGAATGACTTTGGCCTTGTCGAGCTTGTAGCTCCAGGGCAGGCCGGCGTTGCGCCAGCCGTTGACCACCCGTTGGCCCGCTTGGGGGCCGGTTTTGGCTTTGTCGCCTTCGTAGCCGTCGACCACGCTGTAGACCTGTGTGTAGCCGTATTTGGCCAGCAAGGTCACGGCGGTCGCGCTGCGGTTGCCCGAGCGGCACATGACGATGATGGGGCTGGTTTTGCCCAAGCCTTTGGCGCGGATCAGCGCCTCCATTTGGGGAACGAAATCGAGGTTGGCTTCGAGGCCGAAGGCGTTTTCTCGTTCGTCCCAGATGGCCATTTCACCGCCGAATTCTTGGTACGGCATGAGGGCGTCGACCTGGGTGGACATGCCCAAAAAGGTGGCTTCGGCGCGCGAGCGCACGTCGATGAACAGCGCTTTGCCGCCTTGTTCGGCTTTCATTTGGGCGGCTTCTTTGGCGTCGAGGTACAGGCCCAAGGCGGTGCGCTTGGCCTCGGGCACCAAGGCGGCGTCGAAGGCGAAGCTGGGTGGTGCGACCAGCGCCACCACAGCGGCGACCAGGGTGGTGTGGCGCAGGCGGGCAAGGGTGTTCATGGTCGTTGGTCCGACAGGGTTTTGGAGGTGTTCACAGGAATGGGGCGGGGGTTGAGTCCGCCCACATAAGCGGCCACGGCGCGCAGCTCAAGCTCGCTCAGGCCCTGGGTGACAAAGGCCATGGCGCCGGAGTCGTTGCGGCGCTCTTTGCTTTGAAAGCGGCGCAGCTGGGTCATGACGTATTGCGGGTGCTGGCCCGCCAGGCGTGGCAGCCTGGCGTTGCCGGCCCCGGTGGCGCTGTGGCACGACAAGCAAGCGGGCACTTGGCTGTAGATGTTGCCGCGCTCGTAGATGTAGCGGCCCATGCCGGCGAGCAGGGTGTCTTCGCTGGGGTGTGGTTGCGGGGTTTGGGCTTGGAAGTAGCTGGCCATGGCCCCAATTTGGGCGTCGCTCAAGCCTTGGGCGATGGCGGTCATGCCCACGTGTTGGCGCTGACCGCTGCGAAAGTCTTCGAGCTGTTTGCGCAGGTATTGGGCGTTTTGGCCGGCGAGCTGAGGGAATTCGTCGCTGGTGCTCTGACCTTGTTGCCCGTGGCAGGTGGCGCATTGGGCCGCCACTTGTTCGGCCACGGTTTGGGCGGCGCAGGGGCTGGCCAAGGCGGCGCCCAGCAGGGCCGCGCTCAGCGCGGAAAAGAGGCGGTGCGGTCGCGGGAACATGGGGCACTCACGGCGGTTGTGGCGTTGAGTGCACTGTAGGCTTGCTAACCCCCTGGGGTATTGAGCCAGATCAAGTGGCGCGCTGTTGACGAAAAAAAAGGCCGCCCGAAGGCGGCCAAAGCACTGAGGAAAGAGGGCCCTGTCTCGCGTGGACCCAGGGCGAATGGTTGGCGGTTTATTGCACTTGTTGGATGCCGGCGATGACCCAGCCGGTGGCGCCGTTGCGCGGCTTGCTCAGGTGCCAGATTTCGTCGACCTGCACCGATTCGCCGTCTTCGCGCACGGTGCCGGTGAAGCGCACGCTCACGATGTAGAGCGCGGTTTCCTCGGCCACGTCGATCACGTCGGCGTCGAGCTGCACCACTTCGGTGGTCTGCGTCTTGCCGGCGCGCTCGACGATGTCCATCTTGATCTCGGCGAACATCTCGGGCGTGGTGAAGGCGCGGATGTCGTCCAGATTGCCGGCGTCGTTGGCGGCTTGCAGGCGGATGTAGTTGACCTTGGCGTTGCGCACAAAGCCGGCGACGTCGAAGTCGGCGGGGATGTGACCTTTGCCGGTTGCGACACCCGCGCTCTGGCTACCCGCGTTGGCACCGATGCCGGCGCCGATCATCGAGCCGCCCTGTTGGCCCAAGCCTTGGCGCTGGGTCAGCGTGTCTTGGCCCACCGGAGCGTTGAACCCGCCGCCGCCTGCGCCCGCCGCCGCACCGGCGTAGGCCATGCCACCTTGCTGGGCGGCCCGCTTGCGCATCACGAAGCCCACAATGGCCAGCACCACCATCACCGCCAGCATGATCATCATCATGGTGGCGAACTCTTCACCAAAGCCCAGGTACGAGGCCAGCGCGGCCAAACCCAGACCAGCGGCCAGACCGGCCAGCGGGCCCATCCACGAGCTTTTCTTGGCCGCAGCACCGGCCGCGCCAGCCGCACCTGCTGCCGCCGGGGCGGCGTTGGGGGTTTGCGCGGGGGTGGCGGTGTTGTCGGGCGCTTTTTGTGGGGTGGCTTGGCGCTGCATGCCGCTGGACTTGCCACCGCCAATGCGTTTGGCTTCGGCGTCGAACGCCACCGTGGCCATGCCGAGGCTCATCACCACGGCCAGCACACCAGAAAGAAATTTGTTCATACGGGTCTCCTACAGGGACAACAACACAGGCCTGCACCATACCCGTCTTTGGTATCTGTAAAAACCCACATTTATCGAATAATTCATCAGGTATTTGCTGAATTTGAAAGGGTTTGCCCGATGGACAGGCTTGGGCTGCGCCGGGCCTGGGGTAGCATGCGCCGCCATGTCCGCCCGTTTTGCCATCATCGACTTTGAGACCACCGGCATCTCGCCCGCCACGGGCGACCGCGCCACCGAGGTCGCGCTGGTGCTGATGGAGGGCGAGCGGGTGGTGGACCGTTTTGCCAGCCTGATGAACGCCGGCGTGCGGGTGCCGTCATTCATCACCCAGCTCACCGGCATCAGCAACGCCATGGTGCAAGCCGCGCCGCCGGCCGCACAGGTGATGGCCGATGCGGCGCGCTTTGTCGCCGGTGTGCCGCTGGTGGCGCACAACGCGGCCTTTGACCGCAAGTTCTGGCAGGCCGAGTTGGCCTTGGCCGGCCAAGACGCGGCCCACCCGTTTGCCTGCACCGTGTTGTTGTCGCGCCGCTTGTTTCCGCAGGCGCCCAGCCACAAGCTCGGTGAACTGGCCAGCCTGCTGAACCTGCCGCGTTCGGGCCGTGCCCACCGCGCCCTGGCCGACGCCGAGGTCACCGCCGAGCTGTTGGCGCGCATGCTGCAAGAGTTGCGCACCCAATACCGTGTCGGCGAGCCGGACCACGCCTTGCTCCAAGCCATTGGCCAATGCCCCAAGGCCAAGCTGCCCGACTTTTTTGCCCAGCGCGCCCGTGCGGCGCGCCCCATCGCCCAACGACCATGACCCACGTGCCACCACACACCCGCGCCCAGACGCTGGACACCACCCGCACCGACGATGTGCGCATTGGCGCGGTGCGCCCCCTCATCACGCCAGCGCTGCTGCAGGAATGGCTGCCCGCCCAGCCCGAGCAACTCGCTTTGGTGGAAGCCAGCCGCCGCGCCATCGCCGACGTGCTGCACGGCCGCGACGACCGCCTGTTGGTGGTGGTGGGCCCATGCTCCATTCACGACCACGAACAGGCCATGGCGTATGCGCGCCGACTCAAGCCGGTCGCCGACGCCCTGGCCGACCGCCTGCTGGTGGTGATGCGGGTGTACTTTGAAAAACCGCGCACCACCGTGGGCTGGAAGGGCTACATCAACGACCCGCACCTCGACGGCAGCTTTGCCATCAACGAGGGGCTGGAAAAAGCGCGCGCGCTGTTGCTCGACATCACCGCGCTGGGCTTGCCAGTGGCCACCGAGTTTTTGGACCTGCTGAGCCCGCAGTTCATCAGCGATTTGGTGAGCTGGGGCGCGATTGGCGCCCGCACCACCGAAAGCCAGAGCCACCGCCAGCTCGCCAGCGGCCTGAGCTGCCCGGTGGGCTTTAAAAACGGCACTGATGGCGGGGTGAAGGTGGCGGTGGACGCGATCCAAGCGGCGCAAGCGCCCCACGCCTTTATGGGCATGACCAAAATGGGTCAAGCCGCGATTTTTGAAACGCGTGGCAACCCGGATTGCCACGTGATTTTGCGCGGTGGCCAACAGCCCAATTACAGCGCCGCCGACGTGCAGGCCAGCTGCGCCCGGCTTGAAGCCGCAGGCCTGCGCCCGCAGGTGATGATCGACTGCTCACACGCCAACAGCAGCAAGCAGCACCGCAAACACATCGCGGTGGCGGCCGACATCGCGGCGCAGATGGCCGCCGGCGAGCGCCGCATCACCGGGGTGATGATCGAGAGCCATTTGGAAGAAGGCCGGCAAGACATCGTGCCGGGCCGGGCGCTGCGCCCAGGGGTGAGCGTGACGGATGCGTGCATTGCGTTTGCCGACACCGAGCCGCTGTTGCATGGGCTCGCTGCGGCGGTGCAGGCGCGGCGCACGCTGGCCAGCGCGTGAGGGGACGATCAGCGCTTGCGCGGACCCGACGATGGGCCGGGGCCACGGCCTTCGATGTGGCGGAAATTGATGCGGCCTTTGGTCAGGTCGTAGGGCGAGAGCTCCAGCGACACCCGGTCACCCGCCAGAATGCGGATGTGGTTCTTCTTCATCTTGCCGGCGGAATAGGCAATGAGCTGATGCCCGTTGTCCAGCGTCACGCGAAAGCGCGTGTCGGGCAGCACTTCGTTGACGATCCCCATCATGTCGATCAGTTCTTCTTTGGCCATTCGAACTCCAGTAAACGGAAAAAGGCCGCCCGGGGACGAGCGGCCTGAAACCCTTGAATTGTAAGGTCGATGCCCGCGCAAGCCCAAACGGCCTGACGCGCATTCGCCACAGCGGCGGTTTCAGCCCGCCACAAAACTGCCGCTTTTGCCGCCGTGTTTTTCCAGCAGGCGAATGCCGTCCATCACCATGCCCCGGTCGGCTGCCTTGCACATGTCGTAAATGGTGAGCAGGGCGGCACTGGCCGCGGTGAGGGCTTCCATCTCCACGCCGGTGGCACCGGTGCATTCGGCGGTGGCTTGGCAGCGCACGCTGCTGTTGGCGTGGTTCAGCTCAAAGGCGATCGCCACCCGCGTGAGCGCAATCGGGTGGCACAGCGGAATCAGATCGCTGGTGCGTTTGGCGGCTTGGATGCCGGCGATGCGCGCAATGCCCAGCACATCGCCTTTTTTGGCATGGCCGCTTTCGATCAGCGCCAAGGTGGCGGGCAGCATGCGGATGTGGCCTTCGGCCACCGCCACCCGGTGGGTGCTGGCTTTGGCGCTGATGTCGACCATGTGGGCCTGGCCTTGGGCGTCGAAATGGGTCAGTGGGCTGTGCGTGTCGGACATGGCGAAGCGGTGGTGAGGTGAACAGCGGGATTTACCAAGCTTTACCAGCGCTTGGCCGAACCCGCTCGCAATGGCGGCATCATACGGGGATGAGCTTGAGCGAATACAGGGCCCGCGCGCCCGGACCCCGCCGCTGGCTGAGCGCTGCGGCGCTGGCCACCCTGCTGAGCGGCGCCGCGCTGGCGCCGCAGGCCCCACGGGCGCAGACCGCCCCCGCTGCGACCCTGCCCCACCTGGGCGATGGTGAAGTGATGAGTGTGGCGGTCGAGCGGCGGCTGGGCGACCGCATCGTGCGCGACCTCTACCGCGACCCCGATTACCTGGACGACCCCCTCATTGGCGACTATTTGATGGCGGTGTGGTCGCCTTTGCTGGCCGCTGCGGTGGAGCGCGGCGAGGTGCCGGCCGATGTGCGCGAACAGCTGGCCTGGGAACTGCTGGTGTCGCGCGACCGCCGGGTCAACGCCTTTGCTTTGCCGGGCGGCTATTTGGGCGTGCACCTGGGCCTGCTGGCCGCCACCCAAGCCCCGGACGAGCTGGCCTCGGTGCTGGCGCACGAATTGAGCCATGTGTCGCAGCGCCACATTGCGCGCATGGTGACGTGGCAAAACCAGCAGGCGCCTTGGATGATCGGCGCCATGATCTTGGCCGCGCTGGCCGCCAGCGCCAGCAAAACACCGACGTGGTGAGTGCCGCCGTGATGGGTGGGCAAGCGGTGGCGGTGCAAAACCAGCTCAGTTTTTCGCGCGACATGGAGCGCGAGGCCGACCGGGTGGGCCTGTCGGTGATGCGCGACGCCGGGTTTGAACCGGCTGGTTTTGTCGGCATGTTCGAGCGCCTGCAGCAGGCCTCGCGTCTCAACGACGACGGCGCTTTTCCCTACTTGCGCAGCCACCCATTGACCACCGAACGCATGGCCGATATGCGCGCACGCCTGTCGCTGGAGCCGCCGCCCGGCGGTGGCACGCCGCCCGTGTCGCCGCTGTGGCACCGCCTGATGGCCGAACGCGCCCGGGTGCTGGCCGAGCGCAACCCTGAGACCTGGCAAGCCTGGTGGCGCCAAGGCCGACGGCCCCAAGCCAGTGCGTTGGAGCGCTACACCGCCGCCTTGGCCGCGTGGCGCCTGGGTCAGGTGGGCGATGCCTTGGCTCTGGCCGCCGTGGTGGCGAATGAGCCCACCTGGAACGCCGACCCAGCGGTGCAGCAGACCTTGGCCCACTGGCGCATGGAGCTGTGGCTGGCGCAGCCCGCTGCCCAGCGCCGCGCCAACGCCGAGGTGCTGGCCTGGCGCGAAGCCGGTTTGCGCAGCACCGCGCGCGCTGCGCGCCTGTTGTCGTCGCAGGTGGCGCTGCACACTGGCGCCGCAGCGCCGGCCGAAGGGGCTTTGCGCGCCTGGGTGGTGGACCACCCGCGCGACGCCGCCGCTTGGCAGTTGCTGTCTTTGGTGCACGACGCCCAAGGCCATCCGCTGCGGGCGCGCCGCGCGCAAGCCGAGGCACGGGTGGCACAAGGCGACTTGTCGGCGGCGGCGGAGATTTTGCGTTCGGCCCAGGCCTTGCCCAAGGCGGTGCAAGACAGCGATGCGCTGGAGCAAGCGGTCATTCACAGCCGCTTGCGCGAGGTGCGCGAGCGCCTGAGCGAGGCGCTGCGCGAAGAGGCCGCCCGCTGAGGACGGCCTGCGGGCGTTACGCCGAAGCGGCGTCGTCCGACTTGGTGGCGCGCTGGTTGCGCCACCAGCCCAAACCCAACACACCCACCATGCACCGGGCGATCACCAGCCAGTAGCTGGCGTTGGGAGTGGGGGTCTTGAAGACATGGGCCAACAGGTTTTCGTTGACGATCATCTTGCCAGCGGTGAAGGCCAGCACGCCCGCGCCGATGTACATGATGGAGGGGAAGCGCTCCACCAGCTTGAGCACCACGGTGCTGCCGAACACCACAATCGGAATGCTCACCAGCAGGCCAATGACCACCAGGTCGAACGAGCCGTGCGCCGCACCGGCCACGCCCAACACGTTGTCGATGCCCATGATGGCGTCGGCGATCACAATGGTCTTCATCGCACCCCAGAACGTGGTGGCGGCGGGCCCGTGCTCGTCTTCACCGCTCTCGTCTTCGGCGATCAGCTTGTAGGCAATGAACAGCAGCGCCAAGCCACCGATGAGCATCAGCCCCGGTACCTTGAGCAGCCACACCACACCAATCGTCATGAGCGAGCGCACCACAATGGCGCCCACCGTGCCCCAGACGATGGCTTTGCGTTGGTGCTCTTTGGGCAGGCTGCGGGCGGCCAAAGCGATGACGATGGCGTTGTCGCCAGCGAGCACCAAATCGATCAAGATGATGGCCAGCAACGCTGACCACCAGGGGGCGGACATAAATTCCATGAAGAGGCTCCGGTCGTTGTGGGAACGAAGGTCTTGCCCGGCTGTCGTGTGGGACAACCCAGTGCGCCGGACGCCTGGCGGCGACGTGTTGACGACGGACTGATCGGCCTTGTCTGGCCGGTGCCAGGCAGTGCGTGGGAGCTACTCCCCTTCGAGTGTGGGGTCAATTTTAGTCGCTGCCCCCCGCAGGGGAAGTCCCTTGGTCTACGTAGTCGCCACATGCGGGGCTATCATCGTCGCCCCATGTCTGGCATCCACATCACCGACATCGAAGCCGCCATCAACCACTGGCGCGAGCGCTCACCATCGCCCGATGGGGTGAGCCTGGGCGCGCCGCTGCGCGCACTGGCCGAGGTCTACGCCTTGTTGGTCTATTTCCGCGAGAGCGAAGCCGACGAGGCCACCATGCCCGCTGCCGCGCGCGAGGCGTGGATGGCGTGGTACCAGACCACACCCGACACGCCCTGCCTCGCGATTTGCTCTACCAGTCAGGGCGACGCCCAATGCAAAGGCTGCGGCCGCAGCTTTGATGAGGTGCAGCGCTGGACCGAGATGGGCCCCGCAGCCAAGCGGGCGGTGTGGCGGCGCATCACCTTGCAGGGCAGCGCCTGGCGCTTCAACCGCTACGCCGAGCGCGCGCCCGACGTGGCGCCCTGAGGCCTCAGACCCGGCGCGCCAGCGCCGCGGCTTGGCCGACGTAGCTCGCTGGCGTCATGGCCAGCAGGCGGTCTTTTTCGGTCTGAGGAATGTCCAAGCTGCGGATCAAACCGTGCAGCGCCTCGGGCGAGACGGTTTTGCCGCGTGTGACCTCTTTGAGCTTTTCGTAAGCGCCGGCCACACCAAAGCGGCGCATCACCGTCTGAATCGGCTCGGCCAGCACTTCCCAGGCAGCGTCCAGGTCGGCGTCGAGCGCTTCGCGGTTGAGTTCGAGCTTGCCCAGGCCCACCCGCAGCGAGTCCCAAGCCAGCACCGCGTAGCCCAGCGCCACGCCCATGTTGCGCAGCACGGTGGAGTCGGTCAGGTCGCGCTGCCAGCGGCTGATGGGCAGCTTTTCGCTCAGGTGTTTGAGCAAAGCGTTGGCCAAGCCCAGATTGCCTTCGGCGTTCTCAAAGTCGATCGGGTTGACCTTGTGCGGCATGGTCGAGCTGCCGATCTCGCCGTCTTTGAGCTTTTGCTTGAAGTAGCCCAAGCTCACATAGCCCCAAATGTCGCGCGAGAGGTCGATCAAGATGGTGTTGGTGCGCGCCACCGCGTCGAAGAACTCGGCCATGTAGTCGTGTGGCTCGATCTGGATGCTGTAGGGCTGGAAGCTAAGGCCCAGGCCCAGTGGCTCGGGCGTCTCGACCACTTGGCGGCTGAAGTTTTCCCAGTCGAAGTCGGGCCAGGCGGCCAGGTGGGCGTTGTAGTTGCCCACCGCGCCGTTCATCTTGCCCTTGAGTGCCACCGCCGCGATGCGCTCGCGCGCGGCTTGCAGGCGCATCACCACATTGGCCATTTCTTTGCCCACGGTGGTGGGGCTGGCGGTTTGGCCGTGGGTGCGGCTGAGCATGGGCACGTCGGCGTAGCGGTGCGCCATGTCGCGCAGCAGGCCGATCACGGTGTCGAGCGCGGGCATCAGCACCTGGTCGCGCGCGCCCTTGAGCTGCAGCGCGTGGCTGGTGTTGTTGATGTCTTCGCTGGTGCAAGCGAAGTGCACAAACTCGGCCGCTTTTTCCAGCTCGGGCCGGGCCTCGAACTTGGCCTTGATCCAGTACTCCACCGCCTTGACGTCGTGGTTGGTGGTTTTCTCAATCGCTTTGATCGCCTCGGCATCGGCTTCGCTGAAGTGCTTCACCAAGCTCAGCAGGTAAGTGCGGGCGCCTGGCGACAAGGGCTTGAACTCGGCAAAACCCGCATCAGACAGGGCAATGAACCACGCCACCTCCACCTGCACCCGGCGGTGCATGTAGCCCATTTCGCTCATGAGCGGGCGCAGGGCGGCGAGTCGGTTGGCGTAACGGCCGTCCAAAGGAGACAGGGCGGCAAGGGGGCTGGGGCCCTGGGGGGTGGCGGTCGTGTTTGGCATAGCCTGCCATTGTAAAAGCCGCTGTCTGGGTACTATTGACCGTCCCCGTGCGGCAGCGGTGTGCATCGCTAGAATCAACCCCTCGTTCAACCCATTCGTTCTCCCATGAAACTGATTGGCGCCGTCACCAGCCCCTACGTTCGCAAAGTCCGCATCGTCATGGCGGAGAAAAAGCTCGAATACCAGTTCGTGCTGGAAGACGTGTGGGCCGCCAACACCGCCATCGATCAAGCCAACCCGCTGGGCAAAGTGCCCTGCCTGGTGATGGACGGGGGCGATGCCATGTTCGACTCGCGCGTGATCGTGGAGTATCTGGACACCCTGTCGCCGGTGGGCAAGCTCATTCCGCCGTCTGGTCGAGAGCGCGCCGAGGTCAAAACCTGGGAGGCCTTGGCCGATGGCATTTTGGACGCGGCCATTCTGGCACGGCTCGAAGCCACCTGGGGTGGTCGCAGCGACGGTGAGCGTTCACAGGCTTGGATCGACCGCCAGCTGCACAAAATCGACCAAGCGCTGGCCGCGATGGCCACAGGTTTGGGCGACAAACCGTATTGCTCGGGCGTGCACCTGAGCCTGTCCGATGTGGCGGTGGGTTGTGCGCTGGGCTATCTGGACTTCCGCTTTCCGCAGATCGACTGGCGCACACCGCACCCGAATTTGGCCAAGCTGGCTGAAAAGCTGGCGCAGCGGCCGAGCTTCGCCGATACACGGCCGGATTGACCCCGCGCCACGCCTAGGGGCGCGTCACCCACCAAAGGGGGCGATGCCTGCGGACTGGCTGTGCCACATCCGCGGCATCCTTGCTCAAGACACGCGCGCCGGCTGCGCGTTCTCTTATCGCTGTTTCTGGGCTGTGAGCCTCAGCTGTTGGCGCGGCGTTTGAGCCAGCGCATCAGGGCTCCCAGGCCGGGGAGTTTTTCGTACAGCTCTTCTGCTGCATCCCAATAGTCGCGGTGCCAGGCGATGCGGCCGTCGGCGGCGTATTTCAGGTGCGATCCGCCACGGATCACCTGTTCGGTCTGGGTGTCGAAGCGTTTCATACAAAAGCGAAATTCCCACACCAGAAAACACCCCTCGCCCTGCTCCACGCAGTCGGTGATGACAAAGCGTGGACCGTTGAGCGCAACGAACATGTGTTCGAAGATGCGCCCAATGGCGGCGTGGCCGCTCACCTCGTTGAAGGGGTCTTTGAAAAACGCGTCGTCGGTGTAATGCGTCGGGATCTGGGCGATGTCGGCGGGCGACAGCCGTTCAAAAAAATCGATGGTGCGTTGCACACGCGGGCTCGGTGTCATGGGGTGTCTCGGTGGGTGGGTCAGAGCCCCGTGGCGCGTTTGACCAGCGGGAAATACAGACGGTAGGGCAAGAGCCGCAGCAGCTTGAGCCAACCGGTGAAGCGGCGCGGGAAATGCATCTCAAACCGCCCGCGCTCCCAGCCCCGGATCATGGCCAGCGCGGCGTCTTCCGGGCTCATGAGCGCGGGCATATGAAACTGGTTTTGCGCGGTCAGCGGCGTTTGCACAAAACCCGGGTGGATGGCGCTCACCCCAATGCCGTGGTCTTGCAGATCCAAGTACAGCGTTTCGGCCAGATGGGTGAGCGCGGCCTTGGTGGGTCCGTAGGCCAGGCTGTTGGGCAAGCCCCGAAAACCGGCCACGCTGCTGATCAGGCCGATGTGGCCCTGGCGGCGCGCCAGCATGGCGGGCAGCACCGCGTCCAGCACATAGAGCGCGCCCACGTAGTTCACTTGGTCGTGCTGCAGCATCACATCGAGCTGAAAGTCGGTGGCGCGCATGGGCTGGTACACACCGGCGCAGTACACCACCAGGTCCAGTGGGCCGTCGGCCAGCAGGGTCTGGGCCGCTTGGGCCACCGCTGCGCGGTCGGTGCTGTCCAGAGGCAGGGCCTGCGCGCCGGGGTGGGCGTCCACAAAACTGTGCAGCGGCGAGGGCGAGCGGGCCGAGACGATCACCTGCGCGCCCCGCGCGTGCAAGGCCTCTGCGGTGGCGCGCCCAATGCCGGTGGAGGCGCCCACCAGCCAGACGCGTTGCCCCTGCCACTGCCGAATGGGTGGGTTCATGGCTTCACAAACGTGAGCGTGACTTCACCGAGGCGCAAACCGAACTTGCTCATCACCGCCTTGTTGATCATCACCTTGTCGTTCATCAGGTACATCCAGTCGTCCAGCTCCACGTTCCAGACCTTGCCGTCGACCGGCAGCGCCATGGTGTAGCGCCAATTGAAGGCGTTGCCCCGGGTCTGGCCCGAGGCCTCGCCTACCACGTCTTCGGCGGTGCCGCTGTAGCGGCCGTTGCCCAAGTGGCGCAGGCGCCAGATGCGCTTTTGGGTGCTGCCGTCGGAGTAGATGAAGTCCTCGTCGAGCACGCCTTCGTCACCGTTCCAGGTGCAGTTCATGGTGACGATGAAGCGCTTGAGCACGCGGTTGGTGCGGTCGGTGAAGACGCCGTAGGCGTCGAGCCGGCCATTGAAATAGGTGCGCAAATCCAGCTCGGGCTTTTCGCCGATGTAGTCGTCGATGCGCGAGGTGCCGCAGCCGCTCAGCGCGATCAGCGGCAGGGCCAGGCCTGCGCCCAGCAGATGGCGTCGGGTGGGAAGTGTCATGGTCGTGTCGATGGTTCGGAGGCCGAAGAAAAAGCGGGATCGTGGCGCAGCCAGCGCCACAGCAGACCGGTGGCCAGCAGCTTGAGGGCACAAGGCACGCCGCAATACACCCAGGTCAGGGCCTGCAGCGCTTGCGGATCGCGGCTGCCCGGGGTGTAGCCCCAGGCGGCCAGCAGCGGCAGGGTCAGGCCGGCGGCCAGCGCCAAGTTGAGCTTGTTGACCAGGCTCCACCAGCCAAAGTAAACGCCTTCGCCCTGGCCGCGCTGGCCGATGGCGCCGATCAGCCCGGCCAGCAGTGCGCCCGGCAGGGCCAGGTCCGCGCCCAGCGCCACACCACCGAGCGCGCAAATCCACAAAAACAGCCATTCGTCGCCCGGCCCCACCGCCAGCGCCCAGACAAACACCGCCACCGCCAGCAGCATGCCGGTGGCCCAGCTGCGCACCAGCCCGATGCGCTGCACCAGCCTCAGCCACAGCGGTATGCCCAAGGCCGCGCAGACAAAGTACACGCCCAAAAACGCCGGCTGCCACGTTTCGCTGGCCTGCAGCCTGTCTTGCACAAAAAACAGCACCAGGGTGGCGGGCAGGGCGCTGGCCGTGCCGTTGACCAAAAACACCAGCAGCAGGCGCACAAAACGCCGCTCGCGCAAGGGCTGGACCTGCACCGCAGCGGCCTGGGCCATTTCGGGCGCGGGTACCGTGGGGCGCACTGCTTGGCGCCACAGCGCCCAGCCCAGCACCAGCGACACGCTGAACACGGTGGTGCTGACCGACAAGCCCAGCGCCACCGGCAGCACCGAGGCGCACACCACACCAATGAGCCCCGCGCCTTCGCGCCACGCCACCACCCGGCTGCGTTGCGCCTCGTTGCCGCCCAAGCGCGCACCCCACGATTGGTGCGCCACACTCAACACGCTGTAGGCCAGGCTCGCCACCACCAGCATGGCACACAGCCACGCCAGCACGGCGCCGTTGCCCGCCGACAGCACCGCCGCTGGCGGAAACAACAGCGCCCACAGGCCTAAGCCCAGCAGCAGCGCCATGGCCGCGCCCCAGCCCAGCACACGCTGGTGCCCGTGCGCAAACCAGCCGTCGCACACCCGCCCGATCCACGGGTCGACCACCGCGTCCAGCAGCCGCGCAGCCAGCAGCACAGCCCCCAAGCCCGCCAAGGACACCCCCAGTGTGGTGGCGTAGTGGTTGGGCAGCATCACATACAGCGGCAGCGCCACAAAGGCCAACGGAAAGCCCAACGCGCCGTAACGCACACCGTGCCACCAGCCGCCCGGGGCGCACAACACAGCGGCCGCCGGAGCCGGTGCAGCAAAAGGGTGTGACATGGCCTCAGCCCGCGCGGTTGGCCGTGCCCAACAAAGCCAGGCGCAGGGCCGGCTCTGAGGTGTGGGGCGACAGCCAAATGCCAAAAAACAGCGCCGAAAACGCCGGCTCGGTCACTGTGCCCAAGGGTTTTCCGTTGAGCAAAAAGCGCGAGCCACTGGCGGGGTCGTGTTCGCCGGTGATGCGATCGTCGGCTTTCACGTCGGGAAAGATCTCGGTCATGCGCGTGAGCCAACGCTGCGCGTCACCGGCCGAGATGGCTTGGCCGCTGGCGGTGGCCACGCTTTGCATTTCTTTGAGCGAGCGTTCCGCGATCAAACGGCCTTTGAGCGCACGCAGATAGTGCAGCTCCAGCGCCAGCCGGTGCTGGGCAAAACGCTCAGGGTCAAAACCCGGTGCCACCCGCAGCGTGGCGTCGTACACGTTCAGGCCCAGAAAGCGCAATCGCCCGCGCCCGCGCGCTTGCAGACCATCGGCCCGTGCCGCCCATGGCAGGGCCAGCAAGGCCAAGGTGCAGTTGCGGCGCGACAGGGTGGTCATGTTGGGGTGGGAGCGGTTCAAGCGCGCCGCAGGGTGAACTGCATGACGTCGATGTCCCCTTGGGCGAAACCGGCCTCGCAGTAGCAGAGGTAGAACTCCCAAATCCGCATAAAACGGGTGTCAAAGCCCAGCGCCCGCACCGCGTCTTGTTGGCGCAAAAAGGCCTCACGCCACAGCGCCAAGGTGCGGCCGTAATCCGGGCCAAACGCGAACCGGTCCACCACCTCAAAACCCGCCGCGCGGGCTTGCGCTTCAAACACCGAGGGGCTGGGCAGGCAGCCGCCCGGAAACACGTATTGCTGGATGAAGTCGGTGCTGCGGATGTAGCGCTCGTACAGCGCGTCGTCGATGGTGATGCTCTGGATGCAGGCGCGGCCACCCGGCTTGAGCACACGGTGCAGGGTCTCGAAATAGGTGGGCCAGTACTCGCGGCCCACCGCCTCGATCATTTCAATCGAGCACACCGCGTCGTAGGGGCCGTCGTCGATGTCGCGGTAGTCCTGCAGCCGCAAATCGGCTTGCACTGGCCAGCGCCAAGCGGCCTCGCGCGACGCACCGGCCAGCGCCACACCTTGGCGCCCCAGCCGCTCTTGGGCAAAGTCCAGTTGTTCGGTCGAGAGCGTCACACCGGTCACGCTGGCGCCGCGCTCCACCGTGGCCATTTCGGCCAGCGCGCCCCAGCCGCAGCCGACCTCCAGCAAACGGTCACCGGCGCGCACCTGCACCTGATCGAGCGCGCGTGCCACTTTGGCGCGTTGGGCCGCCGGCAGGTCCATCTCGGGGTCGGCCCACCAGGCCGACGAATAGTTCATCGTCTCGTCCAGCCCCAGGCGGTAGAAAGCGTTGCCCAGGTCGTAATGGGCGTGGATGTTTTTGCGGCTGTTGGCCTTGGAGTTGCGGTTGAGCAAGTGCCTCACGCGGTAGGCCAGGCGCCCCCACCAGGTGCCAAAAATCAGGTCTTCCACCTCGCGGCGGTTGACCAAAAACAGGCGCATCAAACCGGTGAGGTCGGGCGTGGTCCAGTCGCCGGCGATGTAGCTCTCGGCAAAACCGATGTCGCCCGATTTCAGCGTGGCTTCGCACACGCCCCAGTTGTGCAGCGTCATGCTGGCGTGCGGCGCGTCGTGGGCGCCGCTGCCAAAACGTTGCACCGACCCATCGGGCAGGTGCAAGGTCAGGTGACCATGGCGCAGGCGCTGCAGCAGCTGCAGCAGGCGGCGCGCGGCGGACGGCGCGCTGCGGGGCAGTTCAAACCCCACTGAAGGACTGTGTGCGGTGGTGGTGTTCATGGCGGCGTGGGTCAGCGAACAGAGGCCTCACCCACCGACACCGCGTGTGCGGGCGGTTGGGGCTGGCGAAAGAAAGGGGTTTTTTTGATCCACAGGCGCAGCGCTTGCCAGTGGATGCGGGCGATCACGCCCAGCGTCATCAAGGGGTGACCCCAAGTGGCGCGCTTGAGGGTGTCGGCGTTGACCGGCAACAGCTCGCCGCTCACGCTGGTGCGGATGATGGCCTCGGCTTGGTCGTCGTCGTGGTAATCGATGCGGGCCACCAAGCGTGGCCCATCGGCGCGCTCGCTGCGCATGAAGACAAAACGGTAGTGCCCTTGCACCGGGCAAAACGGCGACACATGCAGGTGTTTGCTGGCGGTGATGACCTGGCCATAGCGTGGCTCGGGCAACAGGTAGCAGTGGCGTTCACCAAAGGTGTTGTTGACCTCGGCCACGATGGCCGCCAGCGAGCCGTCGGCGCGCTCGCAATGCCAAAAGCTCACCGGCTTGAAGGTGTAGCCCCAGACGCGCGGGTAGGTGTGCAGCCAGATTTCGCCATCGGCGTCTTGCACCCCGTGTTGCTCCAGCAGTCCCTCGATCCAGGACAGCGCGTCGGGCCCACAGTCGCCGTGGTCGCGGTCGTCAAACGACACGTCGGCAAAGCGGTTGCGCGCCAAAGCGCCGGGGCCGTGCGCGCGCAGCGCGCGCATCGGCAGCATCAAAAAGTGGGTCGGGTAGACAAAGGCGTTGGCGCGCGGACGGGTGCGGGTGTGCCGCACCTGACCAAAGCCGATCAGGGCGGTGCGCGGCGCGGCCTGTGCGCTCACGCAAACACCCCTGGCAAGGCCGCTTGCCGCTGCTCAGCGGCGCTCGGCGTGGCGTTCAGTCCCAGGTCCGCCATCAAGCGGCGCGCCGCTTGCAAGCCGGCTTTCAGACCGTCTTCGTGAAAGCCATAGCCCATCCAAGCGCCGGCGAAATAGGTGTGTTGTTGGCCTTGCAAACCGGGCACTTTCGCCTGTGCGCGGATGGCGCCCAAATCAAACACCGGATGCGCGTATTCAAAGCGGTCGATCACCTGGGCCGGGTCGATCGGTCGGTGCGGGTTGAGTGAGACGATCACCGGCCGCTCGACCGGCAGCGGCTGCAGCTTGTTGAGCAAATAGTGCAGGCACACCTGGGCCGACTCCCGTCCGGCATCGGTGGCGCGTTCGTAGTTCCAAGCCGCCCAGGCCAGCGGCCGCTCGGGCAGCACGGTGGCGTCGGTGTGCAGCACCGCTTCGTTGGGCTGGTAGCGGATGGCGCCCAAGGTGTCGGTCTCGGCGTCGCTGGCGCCGTCGCCCAAGAGGCGCAGCGCTTGGTCGCTGTGGCAGGCCAGCACCACCGCATCAAAGTGCTCCACCCGACCGTCGGTCACCACCCGCACGCCCTCGGCGTCGCGCAGCAGCGCCAGCACCGGGCTGTTGAGCCGCGCGTCGGGCAGGCCGTGCACAATTTTTTGCACATAACGGCGCGCGCCCTGTGGCACGGTGAACCACTGTGGCCGCTGCGTCAGCTGAATCAGCCCGTGGTTGTGACAAAAGCGCACCATGGTCGCCACCGGGAAGGCCAGCATCTGGTCGGTTGGGCAACTCCAGATGCAGCCCAGCATCGGCAGGAAGTAACCGTCGCGAAACGCGTCGGAAAAACGGTGCTCGCGCAAAAAATCGCCCAGCGGCTGCATCAGCGGGCCCGTGGGGGCGTCCAGCCCCCGTTCGGCCAAGCGGGTGCACAGCTTGTTGAAGCGCACGATGTCGGCCAGCATGCGCAGAAAGGTCGGATTCACCAGGTTGGCGCGCTGGGTGAACACGCTCGACAGCGAAGTACCGCTCCACTCCAACTTGCCACCCTTGGGGCCGAGCCCCTGGGCTTGTACCGAAAACGACATGTCCGATGGCACCACCGGCACGTCGAGCTGGGCGAACAGCGCCAACAAATTGGGGTAGGTGCGCTCGTTGAGCACCAAAAAACCGGTGTCCACCCCAAAGGTCTGCTGCCGGCCTTGGGCGTCGGGCAAGGTGATGTCGACGGTGTGGGTGTGGCCCCCGAAGTAGTCGCCGGCTTCAAACAGGGTGACGTCGGTCAGGCCTTGCAGGGTGTGCGCGGCGGCCAAACCGGAAATACCGGAGCCCACCACCGCGACGCGTGCGCGGCCGGGGCGTTGCAGGTGCTGGCGGGGTTCAGCGAACATGGGCGCCTCCCTGGGGAGTGGCGCTCAGGCCAGAGGAAAAAAAGGGCCTGCGAAGCGCCCTGGAACGAAAGGAGGGAGGGAGGGAGGAGGAGGAGAACCGCCCCAGGATTTCAGCCGATGGCTGGCTTCGCAGGCTCAAACACACTCGGTTGGCCGTGGCCAACACTGGCACTGACTCCGTTGGGACTGTGGAAGTTCCCCGCGTCCGTCGACAAAAAACGCTTGTGGCATGGACTGTGGAGTCAAAAAGTTACTGAATAGTTTCATTGTGACCGTTTGGTCACGATTTGACCAGCAAGGCACTTTCAATGTCCTTCAACAAGCCAGGGTTATCCGGCGCCACCGCGCTGGCGTAGCTGCGCACCGTCTGGCCATCGCGGGCGATCAGGTACTTGTGAAAGTTCCATTGCGGCGCCTGCCCGGTGCGTTGGGCCAGGGCGCGAAAGAAGGGGTGTGCGTCGCGGCCGACCACGGTGGTCTTGCTCATCATGGGAAAGCGCACCCCAAAGGTGTTTTCGCAAAAGTCGGCGATTTGGCGGGCGTTGCCAGGCTCTTGGCGGCCGAAATCGTTGGACGGAAAACCGATCACCACCAGTCCGCGTTCGCGCCAGCGCCGATCCAAGGCTTCCAGCCCGCTGTACTGTCCGGTGAAGCCGCACAAGCTCGCGGTGTTCACCACCAGCAGCACTTGGCCGGTGAAGTCGCACAGCGACACCGGCTTTTCGTCTTGCAGCCGCAAAAAGGTGTGCGACAGCAGCGGTCCGCAGGCGGTGGGCTTGGAAGCGACGGGTGCGGACCAGCCCGCCAGTGGCCACGCCACAGCGGCGCACAGCAGGCGCCGTCGGCTCGATACCCGTGTGCCGCGCACAGGTAAGGGGGATGTTTGGCGTGTCATGGGCTTGTGCAGGACAATCGGGCTGAGGAACAGGGGATTTCTTCCACTGTGATTGAAAAGCCATATTTTGTCCATGACAAAACAACACCAGCCGATCGCCGTCATGTTGCGTCGCCACAGCATTGCCGATGTGGAGCGCGACACCGGCATTTCCAAAGACACCTTGCGTGTCTGGGAGCGGCGCTATGGCTTCCCCGACCCCGCGCGCGACGAGATCGGTGAGCGCTGGTACACCGACGAACAACTCGCCCGCCTGCGCCAAGTGCGGCGCCTGCTCGACCGGGGTTGGCGGCCCAACAAAGTGGTGCCGCTCGGCATGGACGACTTGATGGCCCTGCTGGAGGCGCCGCCGCCCAAGGCCACCCCCGCCAGCCGTGCTCAGGCCGAACCCAGCGCCTGTGTCCACCCCGATGTGGCCTCTTGGATGCACTGGGTGGTCGAATGCGACGCCGGCTCGCTGCGCCAAGCCATGGAAAGCGCCTTGCTCACCGATGGCTTGGCCCATGTGCTGCGCGAGGTGCTGCCCACCATGACCCGCCAAGTCGGCAACGCCTGGCTCAATGGCGAGATCGGCATTCACCAAGAACACCTCTACACCGAAACGGTGCAGGCGGTGCTGCGCCAAGCCATTGCGCAGGTGCGGCAGAACCGCACACCGCAGTCGCCGAGGGTGCTGCTGACCACCGTGCCCGACGAACACCATGGCCTGGGCTTGTTGATGGCCGAGGCCTTGATGGCCTTGGACGCCTGCGATACGGTGAGCTTGGGTCTGCAAATGCCGCTGCCCGACATCGTGACCGCTGCAAACGACTTTCAGGTCCATGTGGTCGGCCTGAGTTTTGGCGGCTCACAAAACCCGCGCGACGTGAAGCGCGCCATCGAGTGGCTGCGCGAGCGCCTGCGCCCCGGCACCGTGGTCTGGGTGGGCGGGCGGCTGCCGCGCGGTGTGGTCGACGAACCCGCGAGCGACAGCCAGTGCGCGCTCTGGGTCAGCGCCGACGCCGACGACATGCTGCGCAAGGTGGCGCAGTGGCGCGCGGCCATGGCCCCCTGATATGGGCGACAAGACCTTCAAAGGCAACAAGTCCACCCTGCCTAGCAAACCCTGTGCGGTCTGCGGCCGGCCCATGAGCTGGCGCAAAGCCTGGGCCAAGGTCTGGGACGAGGTGCGTTACTGCAGCGAACGCTGTCGCCGCCAGCGCGGCTCGGCCCCAACATGAGCGAACAGCCAAGGTGGCGCCGGGTGGCGCTGGTGTTGGGCGATCAACTGTGGGAAGGCAACCCGGCGCTGGCCGATCTGGACCCGGCCCAAGACGGCGTGCTGCTGATCGAAGCGCCCGGCGAGGCGCAACGGGTCTGGAGCCACCGCGCGCGCACCGCGCTGTTTCTGTCGGCTATGCGGCATTTTTCGGCGCGCATCGACGGCCGCTGGCCGCTGCGCCATGTGCGCATCGACGACCCCACCATGGCCGATGTGCCCGACCTGCTGCAGCGGCTGGAACGCTGTCTGGCCCAGCACCAGGCCCAGACCCTGGTGCTGTGCGAACCCGGCGAATGGCACATCGAACAAGCCTTGCCCGACCTGTGTGCGCGGCTTGGCGTGGCGCTGGAGCAGCGCGCCGACACCCACTTTGTGGTCAGCCGCGCCGCCTTTTCCCGCTGGGCCGAGGGGCGCAAGGAATGGCGCATGGAGCATTTCTATCGGCTGCAGCGCAAACAGCACCAGGTGCTGATGGACGGCACCGAGCCCGTGGGCGGCCAGTGGAACTACGACGCCGACAACCGCAAGGCCTACCCCGCCGCTGGCCCGGGCTGGATACCCGAACCGGCGCGCTTTGAGCCCGACGCCATCACCCGCGAGGCCATGGCCGATGTGGCGCGCCTCTTCCCCGATCACCCAGGCAGCCTGGAGCACTTCGCCTGGCCGGTCACTCCTGAGCAGGCCGACGAGGCCCTGCAACGCTTTATCGACGAACGCCTGCTCGGCTTTGGCGCCTACCAAGACGCGATGTGGCAAGACACCCCGTTTGGCTGGCACTCGCTGCTGTCGGTGGCGCTGAATTTGCACCTGATCGACCCGATGACCGTGGTGCGCCGGGTTGAGGCCGCTTGGCGCGCGCGCGGCAGCGAACAACTGCCTTTGGCCAGCGTGGAAGGCTTTGTTCGCCAGGTCTTGGGCTGGCGCGAATTCATTCGTGGTGTGTACTGGCACGACATGCCCGGCCTGAAGCAGGCCAACCATTTCGGCTTTGACCGCCCCTTGCCGCGCTGGTACTGGAGCGGCGACACCCACATGGCCTGCCAGCGCGACGCGATTGGCCAAACCCTGCGCCACGGCTACGCACACCACATCCAACGCTTGATGGTGACCGGCCAGTTTGCGCTGCTCGCTGGCCTGTCGCCGCAGGCGGTGGCCGACTGGTATCTGGCGGTGTACGTGGACGCGGTGGAGTGGGTCGAGCTGCCCAATGTGGCTGGCATGGCGCTCTACGCCAACGGAGGCCGTTTCACCAGCAAGCCCTATGTGGCCAGCGGGCAGTACATATCCCGCATGAGCAACCACTGCAAAGGCTGCCGCTACCGGCCCGACCGCGCCACGGGGGACGACGCCTGCCCCATGACCACGCTGTATTGGGCGTTTCTGGACCGCTTTGAAGCGCAGTGGGCGGCGCACCCGCGCACCGCCCTGATGGTGAAAAACCTGCAGCGCCTGAGCGCTGAGCAGCGCAGCGCCATCCGAGCGCAGGCCGAGCAGACCCTAGCCCGCCTTGACGACCTTTGACGCTGGGGGCGGTGGCCGGCGCCAGCGGCGCACCGTGCGCCACAGCCCGGGCAAAGCCACGGCCAGCGCCGCGCCCCACAGCGCCGACGTCAGGTGCAGCGCCTGCACCACCGACAGCTCGGTGCCGCCGTCCCACACCACCGGTTGCGACCAGCCGCGCTCCATGGCCAGCTTGGCCACCAGGGCCAGCAGCAACAAGCTGCCCCAGCGCCGCCCTTTGGGAATGCGCACCAGTCCCATCAGCAGGTGCACCGCCAGCACCGCCACGCCGCCGTGCAGCAGGCCCGACAGCCCCGCCGCGTACCCAATCTGTGGCCACGCCACCAAACACGCTTGGGCCAGCGGCCAGCTCAGCAGCCACGCCCAGGTGCTGACCCACGGCGGGCGCAACACCCACGCCAGTGCGGCCAACAGGCCCAAGCCCATTTGGCTGAAGATCAGGTGCGGCGGGTTCATGTGCACCCAGGCGCTGGTCCACAGCGTCCACGGCATGGACCACACCGTGTCGTACTGCCAGGTCAGGCGTTGCAGCGAACTGTCACGCACCCACCACAGCAGCGAACTGGCCACCCCGTGAATGCCGCACACCAGCAGCCAGCTGCGCGAACCCTTCATGCGCCGCTCGCCTGGCCCAGCACGTGTTGCCACACCGCCAGCACCGCGTCGCGTTCGGCGCGCACGCTGTCGGCCTCCACTTGTGTGGGCTCTTCGTTGAGGCGCGCTTTGTGCTGCAGGCGGCGCAGCTCGCGGTAGGCGTCGCCCGCCGCCACACCCGCGCCCGCCGGCAACAAACCGCAGGCCTCGGCGCGCGCCAGCAGCGCGATATTGCCCACGTTGTCGCGCAGCGCGGCTTGTTCGGCGCCATGCGCCAGCACCAGGTACTGCACCACAAACTCGGCGTCCACCATACCGCCCGGGCTGTGCTTCACGTCAAACAGGCCACCGCGCACCGGGTGGGCGCTGCGCACCTTGTCGCGCATGGCGGTGATCTCCTTGGCCAGTGCGGCCCGGTCGCGTTCGGCGGTGATCACCGCATCGCGCACCGCGTTGAACTTGTCCACCAGCGCCGGCTGGCCCAGCACAAACCGCGCGCGCGTCATGGCCTGGTGTTCCCAGGTCCAGGCGGTGTTGCTGCCGCGCTGCTGCTGGTAGCTCGCATAGGCGGCAAAGCTG
>JBEIEH010000005.1:0-32933 GCA_040383055.1 Burkholderiaceae bacterium | reverse complement strand
GCTCCTGCGGGCCAGGTGTTCAACCCCGATGCCAATTTGCTCTACGCCGACCGGGTGCGTTTTCGCCAACCGGGCGATGCTTCGCTCGGCCTATCGGCCCATGTGGACGCGGGCTCGATTGAGCGCTGGATCGACCCGGCCTACAACACCAAGGTCTACCGCCATGTGTTTGGCGGCGACATCGACCGGTACGACCCGTTTGACGCCTGGGGCCGCACCGAGACCGAAGAAATCCCCTCGCCCGCCGTGTGCCGCATGTTCCGCTCTTTCCAGGCCTGGACCGCGCTCACACCCCAAGGCCCGGGCGACGGCACACTGCAACTGCTGCCAGTGGCCGACGCCATGGCCTGGATGCTGCTGCGTGCCTTGCAAGACGATGTGGCCGAAGACGACCTGTGCGGCGCTGCAGCGTGCCGCGCCATGCTGGCGTCACCCGAACACCACGGCATGCTGATGCGAGGCTATGGCTCCATTCCGCACATGCAAGCGGGCGACACCGTGTGGTGGCACCCCGACGTGCTGCACGGCGTGGAAGACGTGCACCGCGGCAGCGGCTATTCGAGCGTGATGTACATCGCCCCCGCACCCGACTGCGCCAAAAACCGCCGCTACGCAGACCTGCAGCGCCCCGCGTTCGAAGCCGGACTGTCGGCGCCCGACTTTGCACCCGACAACTTTGAGGTGGACTTTGCGGGACGCTTCACACCCGGCGATCTGAGCGCGCTGGGGCAGCGGGTGATGGGGTACTGAATCGGCAGCGACAGCCGCCGCCGCAGCGGGCGCACGTAAAGCATCGACACACAGGACCGTACGCCCAGAGCGCTCTTCAGAGGTACGCGCGCCGCTGCAGCCGCAGCGCATCGCGGTCGATGCTGGCTTTGAGCAGCTCCCGGTCCGCCGGGCTCGCGCCCAGGGCCGCAAAATGGGCCTCCCATCCGTCCACCACCCGCGCCACCTGCTGCACCAGTTCGATGGCCCGCGCCCGCTTCAGACCGAACTCGTTCAGCTCAGTCAACGCGTTCTCCAGACTGGACGCTGCGCCTTCGCGCCCCACCCCCATGGCCTGGTAGCCCAGGTTCTGCAGCGAGGGCACCACATCGTAGGCGGGGGTCAGCTCGTGGTAACCGTCGAACATCAGGCGCACGCTGTGGTTGCGTTCGTGGTCGTCGGTGTTGTCCATCAGGATGTTGAACACCATGCGCCGGAACAGTTCTTCGCGCATCGCGGCCTGCCGGTCTGGGTGCGCCAGCCGCAACAGCACCGTGGCCAGCGCGCCGTAGCTCTTGGGCAGGCGGGCGGCGCGCAGCAGTGTACAGGCCGACTGGCAGTGCAGCCGAAACCCGTCCACGCGGTCAAAACGTTCCACCGTCAGCGCGTGACGCGCCTGGCCATGGCGCGGTGGCAGCGGCAGCACCCCGGTGCTGGCCACGGTGATGCCCGCCTGCGCCGCCAGCGTCATGGTCGCGTGCTCCACCAGCGGCGTGTCCACCACGTCGCCCAGCTCGGCAAACTTCACCACACACGGCCCACTTGCGGTTTGCAGCAAAGCCTTGGGGCGTGCGCCGCCCAGGGTCATGCCGGGCTTGATCAGGCGCTGCACCTCCGGCGCGATGGGGGCCTGGGTCTGCACGTCCTCCACCGCTGCGCTCAAGCGCTCCAAGTCGCTCAGCACGGGGTAAGGGCCGATGCGGCGGGGCAGGTACTGCTCTGCCGACACCGACACACCCAGCGCACCAAAGCGGTCGTCGCCAGCGAACAGCAACATCTCCAGCACCGACAGGCGCGCCGGACGCTCGATCTGCCGAATGATGCGCTCGCCCCAGCGGTCCGGTCGCGCATCGTCAATCGCCCCAGGCGCACTGCCTTTTTCGTTGGCTGAAAAGACCTGGCCCACCACCAGTGGCAAGTCCTCGCTCAGTGGCAGCTGCCACCACGCGGCGTCGTAGGCAAAAGTCACGCAGTCCGGCACCAGCTGCGACAGCCCCAGTTCGCCCACCAGGGTTGGGGTCTTTGGATTCACCAGTGCCCACAGGAACAAAGCGTCTTGGGGGATGTATCTGGCCGGCGTGATGGATCGCTCTTTCATACTGTCTTCTTTCCCGACACCTTCAACAAGGCTGCCAGCCCAGCGGCAGTGGGGTTGCTCTTAGCGAGGAACTCCCTCATCGAAGCCAGTTCGCTCTCCTTGGACTGGCTCTTGGCGAGAAACTCCCTCATCGAAGCCAGTTCACTCTCCTTGGGCTGGCTCTTGGCGAGAAACTCCCTCATCGACGCCAGTTCGCTCTCCTTGGACTGGCTCTTAGCGAGGAACTCCATCATCGAAGCCAGTTCACTCTCCTTGGGCTGGCTCTTGGCGAAAAACTCCCTCATCGAAGCCAGTTCGCTCTCCTTGGGCTGGGTCTTGGCGAGAAACTCCCTCATCGACGCCAGTTCGCTCTCCTTGGACTGGCTCTTGGCGAGGAACTCCCTCATCGAAGCCAGTTCACTCTCCTTGGGCTGGCTCTTGGCGAAGAACTCCATCATCGAAGCCAGTTCACTTGCTGTGGACGTAGCCTTGGGCGCGCGTTCCCTCATTGGCGCCTGTTTGCTCGCCTTGAGTGAAGTCTTATCAGAAATGGGCTGAGCTTGCGTCGATGCACCGGCCGCGCGGGGACGCCGCTTCTGGCGCACCTGTGCCACTTCGCGCTCCAGCGCCGCATGGTCCTTGGCAGGGGCGACCAAATCCGCAAGGCCCAGCGATGGGTTGATCAACCACAGGCACATCACATAAGACGCCATGGCCACGGCGGGATCGCCCCGTTCGATGCGCGCCATGGTTGGCTGCGACACTCCCAGCTTGCGCGCCCACTGCGCTTGCGTCTCGCCGCGCCGCTTGCGGGCCACGACGATGTGCTGCGCCAGCCGCTCAATTTCTTGTAGCACAGCTTGAGGGTGCTCAACAGGACTGGTGTTTTGCTTGGGCATTCATAGATCTCTTAAAAATGATTATTCATTTATATCTATGAATATTTTGACCGATTTTCACCAAAAAGCAAGTGTCACAGAGCAGATTTTTGGGCACCTATGAATTCATAGAGTTTGCATAAACCCAGAAAAATGAACATTTATGTTGGTTGTTTAGTTACCCCAAGGGGGTGAACACCAGCGCCGTGCGGTGCCGATACGCCCTATCCGGTCCGTACCACACATCAGCCCCCAGTGCCGGGCCGTTGGGCAGGTCTTCGGTCTCCAGACAGAAGCCTGCGCCGGGTGCGTGCGGCACACCCAAGGGCGCCTCGGTTGGTGCCAGGCCGCTGGCGGCATAGATGTGCAGCAGCGGCCGGTCGGTGCGCACCTGCAAGGCCAGATCGTCCACACGCAAGGTGCCGGCGTCGCGCAGGCCGTCGGGCGCTGGCACGGTGTCCAGGCACAAGGCGCCGTCCAAGGCGCCGATCTGGCCCAGCGGGATGAGCCGCTCGGCGCGGAAATCGAAAGGCCTGCCATCCACCGGCGCTGCGGGCAAAGGCAGCTCGCGCGCGTCGGTGGGGTGGTAGTGCTTGGCGTGTACTTGCAAATGGTGGCCCGACAGATCAGGGCGTGCGTCCAAGTTCCAGTAGCTGTGCTGCAGCAGGTTGAGCGGACACCGCGCGGACAGCTCGGCTGTCGCCTGCCAGTGCAGGGTGTGGCCGTCCAGCGCATAGCACACCTCGGCGCGGCAGTCGCCCGGAAAACCCATGTGCCCGTCGGGCGACAGCAGCCCCAAGCGAATGTGGCGCTCACTGCGCTCCAGCACCGTCCAGTCTTGCTGCCCAAAGCCTTCGCGCCCGCCGTGGATGCAGTGGCCCAGCGGGTGGTTGGCGTCGAGCGTCCAGGTCTGCCCTTCGCGGCTCACACGCGCGTCGGCCAAGCGATTGGCGTAGCGACCACAGACCGCGCCGATGGACATGCGGTCGCGGCGATAACTGTCGGGGTGGGCAAAGCCCAGGCTCAAAGGGCGTGGGCCTTGGGCGCGTGCTTCGGGCGCCTGCAGCCACCACAGCTGCATGAGCCGCGCTCCACAAGGAATGACCCAGGCTTCCAGCGCGGCGCTGCGCAACACGATCACCCCTGGGGGTGCCACCCGATGCGTCAAGGCACCACCAAGTCAAACACCAACAAACCCTGCAGCCCGCCCAGCGCGGCGGCCACCAGCTTGGCGCCGGTGGCTTGGTGCAAGGGGTGGGCTTGGTACGCCGCCAACGCAGCCTCGTCGTCGAACGTGGCAATAAAGCCATCGGCAAAGCCGTGGTCCAAGTCTTCGTAGCGCGCGTTGCTGCCGCTGCGCACGGAGCTCAAGCCGGGAATCACCCCCACCAGATCGGCAATCTCCTGAAACAGGGCACGGCGCTCGGCCGCCGACACCTCGGGCCGAAAGCGCAGCCACACACAGTGCTCAATCATCTGACACCCTCAGTTGAGCCGCTGGCCGCTGGCCGCGTCGAACACATGCACCTTGTCGGCGGCGAAGCCCAGGTGCAGCGGCGTGCCGGGCGCATAAGTGGCTTCGCCGGCCGAACGCAAGGTGAACTCACCAAAAGCGCCCCCCACCAGCACATAGCTCTCGGCCCCGGTGGGCTCCACCAGCGTGACCTTGGCGGCTAGGCTGTTGGCCGATGCCTCGGGCTGCACCAGCATGTCCTCGGGGCGCACCCCCACTTTCACCGCTTGGCCCGCGTGCTGCGGCAGGCGCACACCGGTGTCGACGCCGGCCATGCGCACGACACCTTGGGCGTCCACCGCACCATCGGCCAGGTTGATGGCCGGCGAGCCGATAAAGCCGGCCACAAACAAATTGGCGGGGCGGTTGTACAGCTCCATCGGTGTGGCGAGTTGCTGGATCAGGCCGTCTTTGAGCACCGCGATGCGGGTGCCCAGCGTCATGGCTTCCACCTGGTCGTGAGTCACATAGATGGTGGTGACGCCGGTGCTCATGTGCAGCTTTTTCAGCTCGGCGCGCATGTCAACCCGCAGCTTGGCGTCGAGGTTGGACAGCGGTTCGTCGAACAAAAACAGCGAGGGGCTGCGCGCCAGTGCGCGACCAATCGCCACCCGCTGGCGCTGCCCGCCCGAGAGCTGGCGCGGCTTGCGGTCCAACAAGTGGCCGATCTGCAGCATCTGCGCCACCTCGGCCACCGCCTTCTCGCGCTCGGCCTTGGGCACTTTGCGCATTTCCAGCGGGAAGGCGATGTTTTGCGCCACCGTCATGTTCGGGTACAGCGCGTAGCTCTGGAACACCATGGCCACATCGCGCTCGTCGGGCTCCAAGTGGGTGATGTCGCGGCCCGCGAGTTCGAGCTTGCCGGTGGTCGGCTCTTCGAGCCCAGCCACGATGTTCATCAGCGTGCTTTTGCCGCAACCAGACGGGCCGACGAGCACCAAGAACTCGCCGTCGGCGAGGTCGAGGTTGATTTCGTGCAGCACCTGGGTGTTGCCAAAACGTTTGGAGATTTTTTCAATCGACAGCGTGGCCATGCCTCACCCTTTGACGGAGCCGGCCATGAGGCCGCGCACAAAATACTTGCCCGAAAGCACATAAACGATCAACGTGGGCAGGGCTGCAATGAAGGCGCCCGCGAAGTGCACGTTGTATTCCTTGACCCCGGTGGAACTGCTCACCAGGTTGTTGAGCGCCACCGTGAGCGGGAAGGAGTCGAAGTCCGAGAACGACGCGCCAAACAAAAAGTCGTTCCAGATGTTGGTGAACTGCCAGATGATGTTGACCACCACAATCGGCAGACTGTTGGGCAGCATCAGGCGCCAGAACAGCACGAAGAATCCCGCGCCGTCCATGCGCGCCGACTTCACCAGCTCTTGCGGAAACGCCGCATAGAAGTTGCGAAAAAACAGCGTGCCAAAACCAATGCCATACACCGTGTGCACCAGCACCAATCCGCCCACGGTGCCAGCCAAGCCCAGCTCACCCAGCAGCCGCGCCATCGGAATCAGCACGATCTGAAACGGGATGAACACCGAGAACAGCAGGGCACCAAAAATCAGCGTGGCGCCACGCACCTTGAACTGGGTCAGCACATAGCCGTTGAGCGCACCGATCACCGTCGAAATCAGCACCGCCGGGATCACCATCAAGAACGAGTTCAGAAAGTACGGCGCCAAACCTGTGGGCTGCACGCCAATTTGGGCTTTGCTCCAGGCTTGCAGCCAAGGCTCGATGGTGGGCGACAGCGGCAGGCTCACCAAGTTGCCGGCGCGAATCTCATCGAGCGGTTTGATGGAGTTCACCACCATCACATAAATGGGGGTGAGAAAGACCAGCGCCAGAAACGCCAGCACCAGATACAGCAACACGCGCTGCGGGGTCAGGTCGCGCTTCATGACGACCTCCGCGCCTGGCGAATTTCAGAGCGGATGTACGGCACCACCACAATCGCCACCGCGATCAGCATGATCACTGCGCTGGCCGCGCCCACGCCCATTTCGTTGCGGGTGAAGGTGTATTGGTACATGAACACCGAAGGCAGCCAGGTGTCGCGGCCCGGCCCGCCACCGGTCAGGGCGATCACCAGGTCGTAGCTCTTGATGGCCATGTGCGCCAGGATCACAAACGAGGAAATGAAGCTCGGCCCCAGCTGCGGAATGATGATGCGCCAATAAATACGCCAGCTCTTGGCGCCGTCCACCCGCGCCGCGTTGATGACCTCGGTGTCGATGCCGCGCCGGCCGGCCAGGAACAAAGCCATCACAAAGCCGGACGACTGCCACACCGCCGCGATCACCACGGTGTAGATGGCCATGTCGCCGTCTTTGATCCAGTCGAACACAAAGCCCTCCCATCCCGCCAGACGCACCGTGCGTTCCAAGCCGATGCTGGGGTCGAGCAGCCATTTCCAGGCGGTGCCGGTGACGATAAAAGACAGCGCCATGGGGTAGAGAAATATCGACCGCAGCGCGCTCTCAGCGCGGATTTTTTGGTCGATCAAAATGGCCAGCACCATGCCCAGCAGCAGACACACGCCGATGTACAGCGCGGCGAACACGCCGAGGTTGCGGGCCGACAAACCAAAGGTCGACAAGCCCAGCAGGCGGTCGTAGTTGCGGCCACCCACCAGCTCGTTGACCGGCAGCAAGGTAGACGCGGTGAACGACAGGTAGACGGTGAAGGCGATGAAGCCATACACACAGGCCCCCACCAGCACAACGCTGGGCGTGAGAACCAGAGAAGGGAGCCAACGGTGTTTCATGGATAAAAAAAGGGAGAGGCTGTTCGCCCCTCCCTGGTGAAGTGGACCGGGTTTATTCCGCAGCGGCCTTGACCATCGCCTTCACCGCATCGGCCGATTTCATCTTGCCGTTGAAGTGCTGGGTGATCACGTCGTAGAAGGCGTTCTTGGTCGATGCTGGCACCGCGTGGCCGTGGGCCATGGAGCCCACCAAGGTGCCAGCGGTGTTGGCCTCGGCCAAGTCCTTCATACCTTTTTTGCCGCAATCGTCGAACGCGGTGTCGGGCACATCGGTGCGGGCAGGCACCGAACCCTTGACCACGTTGAACGCGCTCTGGAAGGTCGGGTTCATGATGGCGCTGGCCAGCAGGGTCTGGGCTTCTTTGGCGCTGTCACCCACCTTGAACATGGCGAACTGGTCGGAGTTGAACGACACCATGCCTTGGGTGCCTGGCACACGGAAGCACAGGAAGTCTTGGCCCGGCACTTTCTTGGCGTTCAAGAACTCGCCCTTGGCCCAATCGCCCATGATCTGGAAGCCGGCCTTGCCCTCGATCACCATGGCCGAAGCCAGGTTCCAGTCGCGGTTGGAGAAGTCTTTGTCGACGTATTTCTTGAGCTGGGCCATGCGGTCAAAGGCCTTCTTCATGGTGTCCGAGCCCAGGGCGGCAGGGTCTTTGTCGACCAAGGCTTTCTTGTAGAAATCGACGCCACCAGTGGCCAGCACCACGCCGTCAAAAATGGTCGCTTCCTGCCACGGCTGACCCCCATGGGCCAGACCAATCGCGCCCGACTTTTGCACCTTGTCCAAGGCCTTGATGAAGTCGTCCCAGTTGGCCGGCGGCTCGGTCACGCCAGCTTTTTCCAGCACCGCCTTGTTGGCCCAGACCCAGTTGGTCGAGTGCACGTTCACCGGGGCTGCGATCCACTTGCCGTCGTGTTTGGAGAAGGCTTGCAGCGCGGCCGGCACCGAGCTGTCCCAGCCTTCTTTGGCGGCGAGCTCGTTGAGGTCGCCCAAGGCGCCTTGCTTGGCCCAGTCGAGGATGTCAAAACCCAGCATTTGCACAGCGGTGGGCGGGTTGTTGGCGGTGACGCGGGCGCGCAGCGCGGTCATGGCGGCTTCGCCACCGCCACCGGCCACCGGCATGTCGTTCCAGCTCACGCCTTGCTTTTCCAAGTCCTGCTTGAGCACACCCAGCGCTGCGGCTTCACCGCCCGATGTCCACCAGTGCAGCACTTCCACCGCTTTGGGGGCGGGTGCAGGTGCCGCAGCGGGTGCGGGAGCGGCAGGTGCCGGCGCTTCTTCTTTTTTGCCACAAGCGGCCAACACGATGGCTGACAAAGCGAAAACAGGCAGCAGAGTGTGTTTCAAGGGTGTCTCCTGAGGAAATAAGCGCTCGATGCGAGCGCGTTGAAAAAATGATAACGTTTACATCGGTGCCGCAACAGTGCGGACAAACCCTAGCGTAAGGGTGCCGTCAAAGCCCCTGTGTCGCCAGGGCGATTGGTGCAAATCAGTTGAGTTCGCGCCGCAACTCGGCGAGCCGCTGCGCGATGGCGTCGCGGTCCAGCGCATCGTCGGTGTTGTTGACGTAGCGCTCCAAGTCGGCCACCGCCAGCGGCACGTTGCCCATTTCGGCGTGGGTCAGGCCACGGTCGCGGCGCTCGGGCAGGTGGTCGGGCAACAGGGTCACCAAGCGGTCCTGCACCGCCAAAAGACGCGACCAGTCCTCTTGTGAGCGGTAAATTTCTTTCAGGTTGCGCAGCAGCCGCGCCATAACCTCACGGGCCGGCGCCGCTTGCAGGTACAGGCCCACCGGCACATCGAATTCATCGACCAGACCTTGGCTGCGCTTGTAGGGCTCCAGCCGTTCAGACAGCTCGTCGCGGCTGAGCGACTGGCCTGTGAAGGGGTCGATGATGACCTGGCCTTCAGGCAAGTTGACCTTGACCATGAAGTGACCGGGAAAATTCACACCGCGCGCCTTGAGCCGCAGGCCTTGGGCCATTTCCAACCAGATCAAAGCCAACGTGATGGGGATGCCACGCCGGGTGCGCAGCACCGCATTGAGATGGCTGTTGTCGGGGTCGTAGTAATTGTTGATGTTGCCGCCAAAACCCAGGTCGCGAAAAAAGAACTGGTTCAAGGCCCGCAAGCGCTGCACCGGCGGCGCATCGGCTGGCAGGCGGCGGCGCACCCGCTCGGTCATCTGGTCCACATCGCCCAGCACCTGCTGCACATCGAGCTCGGGGTATTCGTCCTGCGCGACACTGACCGCCGCTTCGAACAGCGGGAAAGCCTCATCGTCTTGCACCAAGGTGGCAAAGTAGTCCAGCGGTGTCGGTGCGGAAAAAGGCAAGGAGGCGCTTGGCATGGCGTCACTTTCTCACAAACTGGCGCAGCTTCACGCCGCTGGCGAGCAAAACCCCGAAATACACCGCACCCGAACCGCCCCCCCCCAACAGCACCCAGCCAGCGCGCTGCCAGCGCGACAAATCGGGGGCGGTCCACGGCACATGGTTCTGCAGCCACCACAGCCACACGGCAAGCAAGGCACTGGCCATCAAGACCTGCGCGATCAGACGCCACCAGCCGGGCTGCGGCCGGTAAGCGCCGCGCCGGCGCAGCCCGATCAGCAGCCAGCCGGCGTTGAGCCAAGCGCCCAAGCTGATGGACAGCGCCAGCCCGGCGTGCGCGAAATGCGGCACCAGCACGGTGTTAAGCAGCTGGGTGACGATCAACACCACCACCGCGATCTTGACCGGGGTGCGGATGTCTTGGCGGGCATAAAAAGCCGGGGCCAGTATCTTGATGGCGATCAGGCCGATGAGCCCCACGCCGTAACCCATCAAAGCCAAGGTGGTCTGCTGCACATCGGTGGCGCTGAAACGCCCGTAGTGGTAGAGCACCGCCACCAGAGGCTCCGCAAACAGCAGCAGACCCAGCGCGCTGGGCAGCGCCAGCAACAGCACCCAGCGCAAGCCCCAATCGATCAGGCCGCTGTATCGCTCGGTGTCGTCGGCCGCCTTCGCTGCCGCCAACTGCGGCAACAACACCACGCCCAGCGCCACACCCAGCATAGCGGTGGGGAACTCCATCAAGCGGTCGGCGTAGGTGAGCCAGCTCACGCTGCCGGTGGTCAGGTGCGAGGCGATTTGGGTGTTGATGAGCAGGGAAATCTGCGCCACGCTCACACCCAGCAAGGCTGGCAGCATCAAGGTGGCGATGCGCCGGGTGCCCGGGTGTTGCCAGGCCGCGCGCACCGCGCCCCAACGCCAGCCAATGCGCGGCAGCATGCCAATGCGCAGCAGCGCCGGTATTTGCACCCCCAGCTGCAGCAGGCCGCCGAGCAACACACCGCCGGCCATGGCGTAAATCGGTGGCAGGCCCCAGCGCTCGAATTGCGGCGCGCCCAGCCAAGCCGCGCCAATCATCGCCACATTGAGCAGCACCGGTGTGGCCGCTGGCACCGCAAAACGCTTCCAGGTGTTCAGCACACCGGCTGAGAGCGCCACCAGCGACATAAAGCCGATGTAGGGGAACATCCAGCGGGTGAGCACCACAGCGGCGTCAAAACCCTGGGGGTTTTGTTGCAGACCACTGGCCATGGCCCACACCAGCAGGGGAGCGGCCAGCACACCCACCACACAGGTGAGCAACAGCGCCCACACCAAGACGGTGGCCACCTGGGCCACCAACACCCGGGTGGCATCTTCGCCATCGGTCTCGCGGGTGGCGGCCAGCACCGGGACAAACGCTTGGCTGAACGCTCCCTCGGCGAACAAGCGGCGCAAGAGATTGGGAATGCGAAAGGCGACGTTGAAGGCGTCGGTCAGCGCGCTGGCGCCAAACGTGGACGCCACAAGCAGTTCGCGCACCAAGCCGGTGATGCGCGAAGCTAGGGTGAAGAGCGAAACGGTGGAGGCGGATTTGAACAGCGACACGACAGGGAGTGTGCCACGGGGTCTCAACACACCCCGAGCGAGATGCCCAGACGCTTGAGGTAGCGGCGATAGGCGCTGGAGGTGCGGTCCGCCGGGCCATGCACTTCGGCGATGGGCCCGAGCCGGCCAATGGGCAGGCGCTTGGGACGTTGCGATTCGACGATCGGCAAGTCTTGCCAAAACACCGCCTGTTGAAAGTTGCGCACCTCTTCGTCGGTGGACGGGTCGCCCATCGACGCGTTGCAAAACCAAACGGTGCAGGCTTCGTCGCCATCGGGCCGCACAAACACGCCAATCACGTTGACCATTGGGTCGCCTTCGGTGGCGTCCTTGCGCAGCACGGCGGCAAAGGGATGGATCACGTCATAGTGGTACCCGACCCACACACCCTCGTGTGCTCCGGCATAACCACGCGGCTGCCAGGCGCGGCAATCGCTGATGACCACACCACCTGCCCCTTCCTGTACCTCACCGGGCTGCACCTGGGCATGGGCAGAGTCGCCGAGCCAGCCGTCGTGCACAAACCCAAAATGGGTCAGGTCGAGAAAGTTGTCGATCACCCGCGCGGCACTGGCGCCCACGGTGTAGGGGCCACACACCACCTGGTGATACATCTTGTCCTCCCACGCTGCGAACATGGGCGGCTCCTGCAAATGCGCCGGCAGATCCGACGCCGTGGATCGGGCCAGCCGCACCCAAATGAGACCATTGCGCTCGCGTGCTTCAAAAGCGGTCACCGCGTGTGAGGCCGGAGGTTCAAACGCTGGCGCTGCGGGAACATGGACACATCGGCCACAGGGTTGCGACAACACCGAGCCCACCGTGTGGCCGGCAAACTGCCAGCCGTGGTATGGGCACTGCAAGACCGCGCCAGTGTCAAGCGCGACGACCTTGCCCAGCGACAACTTGGCCCCGCGGTGCGGGCAGTGATCGGCCCAAGCGTGCACCTGGGTCTCTGCGCCGAAGCGGCGGGCCTCGCGCCATAGCACCACGTCTTGCCCGAGCAAGGTCACGCCCACCGGGGATGAACCCAGATCGGTCGCACTCAAGACCGGATGCCACAAGAACTTTTCGACCATGACCACCCTTTCGCCCACAAAAAAGCCGCCCGAAGGCGGCTTGGATTGTCGCACCCGGGCGATCAGTTCGGCACTTTGCCTTCCACGCCCTTGACGTAGAACTTGATGCCACCCATGAAGGCGTCATCGGCCACTGCGCCCTTGGCCAGCACTTCCTTGCCGTCTTGACCCACGATCGGGCCAGTCCAGGGGTGGAAGCTGCCGTCCTTCAGACCGGCCTTGATGGTGTCGATCTTGGCTTTGACCTCAGCAGGCACGTCTTCGGCGATGGACACCAGGTCGATCGCGCCTTCTTTGTGACCCCACCACACACCGCTGTTGCCGGTCCAGGTGCCTTCCAGGGCGTCTTTGACGGCCTTGGTGTAGTACGGCGCCCAGTTGATGATGGCCGACCCCAAGTGGGCCTTGGGACCATAGGCGGTCATGTCGCTGTCCCAACCGAAGGCGCGCTTGCCCATTTTCTCGGCGGTTTGCAGCACAGCCGACGAGTCGGTGTTCTGGAACAGCACGTCGGCGCCGCCGTTGATCAGGGCGGTGGCCGCTTCGGTTTCTTTCGGTGGATCGAACCAACCGTTGACCCACACCACCTTGGTCTTGACCTTGGGGTTGACGCTTTGGGCGCCCATGGTGAAGCTGTTGATGTTGCGGATCACTTCAGGAATTGGGATCGAAGCAACCACGCCCAAGGTGTTGCTCTTGGTCATGGAACCTGCAATCACACCAGCCATGTACGCGCCTTCGTAGGTGCGGCTGTCGTAGGTGCGCATGTTCTCGGCTTGTTTGTAGCCGGTGGCGTGCTCAAACTTCACGTCTTTGAAGTCGGCGGCGACCTTGAGCATGGGCTCCATGTAGCCGAAGGTGGTGCCGAAAATCAGCTTGTTGCCTTGGCTGGCCATGTCGCGGATCACGCGCTCGGCGTCGGCGCTCTCAGGCACGTTTTCGACAAAGCTGGTGACGATCTTGTCGCCGAACTCGGCTTCGATGGCTTTGCGGCCGTTGTCGTGCGCAAAGGTCCAGCCACCGTCGCCCACCGGGCCAACGTAGGCGAAAGCGATTTTCAGTGGCTCGGGCTTGGGTGCCTCGGCGGCGGCGGGCGCAGGAGCGGGCGCTGGGGCCTCCTCCTTTTTACCGCAGCCCACCAGGGCGGCACTGGCCAGCGCGGTCAGCGCGGCCACCTTCATCAGGGAACGTTTGCTCAGGTCGGTCATGGAAACCTCTTGTGGTTGGGAGTGGAGAAAAACGGACAACGGAAGATTATGAACCTGTACACGGCCAGCACCTGCGGGCGATGAATCCAGCGCCGGGCCGCCCCAAGCTCGATTCGCACCCCCTTGGGGGGTAGCGACCCGCGCAGCGGTGGAGCGTGGGGGTCAAGGAATTCAGCGCCGGGCCGTCCCAAGCCGAATTCGCACCCCCTTGGGGGGCAGCGACCTGCGCAGCGGTGGAGCGTGGGGGCCACATTCATGAACCCGGATAAAACGGCTTACCAATGGCGCTGGGCATGTTGACACGGATCCAGGTTGGGTTGCGCGAGATCAGCACCAACACCACGATGGTGGCCACATAGGGCATCATGGTCAGGAACTGGCTGGGCACTTGCACGCCCGCGCCTTGCAAATGAAACTGCAGCATGGTGACACCGCCAAACAGATACGCCCCAAGCAACACACGTGCCGGGCGCCACGTGGCGAAGGTGGTGAGGGCCAAGGCGATCCAGCCTTTGCCGGCGATCATGCCCTCCACCCACAGCGGTGTGTAGGCGGTCGACACATACGCGCCCGCCAGCCCGCACAGCGAGCCGCCCACCACCACCGCCGCCAAGCGGATGCGGCGCACCGGATAGCCCAGGGCGTGCGCCGATTCGGGGCTTTCACCCACGCTGCGAAGCACCAGACCGGTGCGTGTGCGGTACAGGAACCACATCAGTGCCACGGTCAGCGCCATACACACATAGACCATGGGATGCTGGCGAAACAGCGCCGCACCGAGCAAGGGAATGTCGCCCAAGACCGGAATGGCGTACTGCGCCTGTTCGGGCAATTTGGCCTGTACATAGCCGGTGCCGGCAAAGGCCGAGAACCCCGCGCCAAACAAGGACAGCGCCAAGCCGGTGGCGTATTGGTTGGTGTTGAGCCATATCACCAGCACACCAAATATGGCGGCCAGCACCGCACCAGCGGCCATGCCCGCCGCGTAACCAGCCAGGCCGTTGCCGGTGTGCACCACCGCCGCAAAACCCGCCAGCGCGGCGCACAACATGATGCCCTCGGCACCGAGATTGACGATGCCAGCTTTCTCGTTGATGAGCAAACCCAGCGCGGCAATCGCCAGCACCGTGCCCGCGTTGAGCGAGGCCCCTATCAGCAATGCAATGGATTCCATGGTGAGTCCTTATCGAGCTGCGCTGCGCGCGGCGGGGGGTGAACCTCAGCCGGTAGGCGATCAAGGTATCGCAGGCCAGCAGCGCAAACAGCAACAGCCCCTGAAACACGCCGGTGATCGACTTGGGCAGGCCCAAGCGCGATTGCGCCAGCTCGCCACCGATGTAGAACATGCTCATCAAGATGGCCGAGAACACTATGCCCACCGGATGCAGCCGCCCCACAAAAGCGACGATGATGGCGGCAAAGCCGTAGCCGGCGGGCACATACGGCGTGAGCTGACCAATGGGCCCGGCCACCTCCAGCGCACCGGCCAAACCAGCGGCACCGCCCGACACCAACAAGGCCGTCCACAGCGCCCGGCGCGACGAGAAGCCGGCGTAACGCGCCGCCGCGGGCGCCAAGCCGCCCACGGTTTGTGCGTAACCGGCGTAGGTGCGAAACAGAAACACCCACATCGCCGCCACACCGCCCAGGGCCAGCAGCAAGCCGATGTTGACCCGGGAGCCATCGATCAGCTTCGGCACACGGGTCACCGCCTCAAAGGTTTTGGTTTGGGGAAAGTTGTAGCCCGCCGGGTCTTTCCAGGGGCCATACACCAAAAAGTTGAGCACCTGCACCGCGACGTACACCAGCATCAGGCTGACCAGAATCTCGTTGGCGTTGAAGCGGTCGCGCAGCAAGGCGGTGATGCCGGCCCACACCATGCCGCCCAGCACCCCGGCCAGCAACACCAGCACCACGGTGAAGCGCCCGGCGCTGGCGTCGGCCGACAAGGCCACCGCCGACGCAAAAATGGCGCCGATCAGGTACTGCCCTTCGGCGCCGATGTTCCAGACGTTGGACCGAAAACACACAGCCAATCCAAGCGCGATGATCAGCAGCGGCGTGGCCTTGACCATGAGCTCGGACAAGGCGTACACACTCTTGATGGGCTCCCAGAAAAACACCTGCAAGCCGCGCACCGGGTCTTTGCCCAGCGCACTGAACAAGGCCATGCCGATCAGCACGGTGATCAGCAAGGCCAGAATCGGCGAAGCGTAGCTCCAAAAAGACGAGGGTTGGGGACGAACTTCAAGCCGCAACATGGGCCACCTCCTGTTGTGCTGCGGCGCTGTCCCACAGACCCGACATCCATTCACCAATGCGTTCAACGCTCGCGTCGGCACGCGCCAAGCTCGGCGACAGACGCCCTTTGGCGATCACATGCAGGCGGTCGCTGATGTCGAACAACTCATCGAGCTCCTCGCTCACCACCAGCACCGCACAACCGGCGTCGCGCAGCTTCAGAATCTCGCCACGGATCTGCGCCGCCGCGCCCACGTCCACGCCCCAGGTGGGCTGGCTCACAATCAGCAATTGGGGCCGCGCTTCGATTTCGCGTCCGACAATAAATTTCTGCAAATTGCCGCCTGAGAGGCTTTTGGCCGCTGCGTCGGGCCCGTTGGCCTTGACCTTGTAACGCGCGATGATGTCGGCCGCCTGCGCTTTGAGGGCGCCCACTCGCACCCAGCCGCCACGGCCCAGCGCGTCCCGCCGGGTCAACAACAGGTTCTGCGCCAGCGACAAGGTGGGCACCGCACCACGGCCCAGGCGCTCCTCGGGCACAAAGTGCAAGCCCAGCGCACGACGACGCCCCGGACTCAAGCGCGAGGCGTCTTGCCCCGACACCCGAACGCTGCCCGCTGGGGCGCGCATGTCCTCTCCGGACAGCGCCATCAACAACTCGGCTTGGCCATTGCCCGACACACCGGCAATGCCCACCACCTCGCCCGCGCGCACGGTAAAAGCCACCTCTTGCAAATCGGTTCCAAACGGATCATCGGCCCGCAGGCTCAGGCCCGCGACCTGCAACACGGCGTCGCCCGCTTGGGACGGGCGCTGCTCCAGCGCAGGCGGCTCGGCGCCGATCATCAGGCGCGATAGCGACGCGTTGCTTTCTTGGCGCGGATCGCACACGCCCGTCACCTGCCCGCCACGCAACACGGTGCAGGCGGTGCACAGCGAGCGGATTTCGTGCAACTTGTGGCTGATGTACAGAATGGAGCAGCCCTCGGCTGCCAACTGCTTGAGCACCACAAACAGCCGCTCCACCGCCTGTGGCGTGAGCACCGAGGTGGGCTCGTCCAAAATCAGCAGCTTGGGGTGGGTGAGCAAGGCGCGAATGATTTCGACCCGCTGCATTTCGCCCACGCTCAAGGTGTGCACCGGCCGCGCCGGATCGATGTCCAAACCGTAGGCCTGGGCTGTGCTGCGGATGCGCTCGGTCACCTCGGAGAGGGTGAGCGATTTGTCCAGACCCAGCCAGACGTTTTCCGCCACGGTCAGGGTGTCGAACAGGCTGAAATGCTGAAACACCATGCTGATGCCCAGCGCCCGCGCCTCTTGCGGGTTGCGGATCTGCACCGTCTGACCGTTGAAGGCCACACCGCCTTCGTCGGGCTTGACCGAGCCGTAGATGATTTTCATCAGCGTGGATTTGCCGGCGCCGTTTTCGCCGAGCACGGCATGGATTTCGCCGGGCGCCACGGTGAGCGACACGCTCTGGTTGGCCACCACGCCGGGGTAACGTTTGGTGATGCCGCTCAACTGCAGCCTGGGGGGACTCACTGGGTGGACTCCTGTTGGGGTGGGGTGTTGGCCCGGGATTGTCGAGGTTTGGCGTCGTCGGGCTTCAGGGCCCCGGCCACGCTGCGGATCTGCTCGCGCAACCAACGCGCGGCCGCCGAGGCGTGGGTGCGCTCATGCCAGAGCTGGTAATACCGAAGCGGTGGAAACGGCACAGGCACTTGCAATATCTGTACCGGCCACTGGTTCACGCAACGTTCGCAGTATTGGCGCCCCGTGGTCATCACCAACAGGCTGCCAGCCACCATGGCGGGGATGAGGCCGAAATGCGGACAGCGCGCGGTGATGTGGCGACGCAACCCCAGCGAGGCCAGGTGCTCGTCGATCACACCGCGCGCGCCGGGGTGGGTGGCGGTGGGCGCGATGTGCTCGGCCTCGAGCCAGGCGTTCAAATCCCAGCCCCGACGGGCGGCCGGGTGCTGCTGCGACACCAAGGACACCACCTCGTCGGTGAACAGGTGACCCAGATGCAGGTCACCCGGCGGGGAGAGCCAGTTGCCGATCACCACGTCGATGTCGCCTTGGGCCAGGTGATGGCGGTAATCGAAGCTCGCCGCCAAGGGATGGATCTCAATCGGACAATGTGGCGCCAAGCGCTTGAGTTGGGTCACCAACTGCGGCAAAAACTGGGGATCGAGGTAATCGCTGGCCGCCAGGCTGAAGCGGTGGGTGGCGGTGGCGGGGTCAAAACTGCGGGCGTCGGAAAACAGCACCTCAGCGCTGCGCAAAATGCTGGCCGCCGGCTCGATCATGCGCAAAGCGGCGACCGTGGGCACCATGTGAGCGCCCGAACGCACCAACAAGGGGTCCCCAGAGAGGTCGCGCAAGCGCTTGAGCGCCGCGCTCACCGCAGGCTGGTACATGCCCAGACGCATGGCCGCGCGCGACACACTGCGCTCGGTGAGCACGGTGTGCAGCACGCGTATGAGGTGAAGATCAATCTTGTCCAGCATCGGACCGTATTTCATACCCATGGGCGCTGTGGGTGAATCGTGGGTTGGGCATCGGGGACATACGAAGCGGCGTATGCCGGCGACAGCATCCGGGGCTATTCTGGCGCGCATGACACCCGATACCCCCTCGAAAACCCTGAGATTCCTGCACCGCGGCACCACCGTCGCGCTGGGCAATGTACCACCCGACCGCACCCTGCTGGAGGTGCTGCGCGACGACCTGGGGCTGACCGCCACCAAAGAAGGCTGCGGCGAAGGCGATTGCGGCGCGTGCACAGTCGCCGTCACCGAGCTGGTGGATGGCCGATTGGTGCACCGCGCCATCAACAGCTGCATCCGCATGGCGCATTCGGTTGATGGCATGGCGGTCTGGACCGCCGCTGATATTGGAGCCAATCACAGGACCCAAAGCGCCGACCTCGGCGCCGGGCCGCCCCAAGGCGAGGTCAGCCCACTCGGGGGGCAGCGACCCGCGCCAGCGGCGGAGCGTGGGGGCCCTTCTCTTCATCCAGCGCAAGAAGCGATGGTGCGCTGCCATGGCAGCCAGTGCGGCTTTTGCACCCCGGGTTTTGTGATGAGCCTGTGGACGCTCTACCAAAACACCGGCGGCGGCCAGGGCGTGGACCGCGCACAAGCGCAAGCCGCGCTGTCGGGCAATTTGTGCCGCTGCACCGGCTACCGGCCGATCATCGACGCGGCGGTGCAAATGAAAGAAGTGCCGCTGCCGCGCGGCTGCGAACTGCACACCACAGAGCTGGTGTCGAAGCTGCAGTCGTTGGCGGTCCCTGATACACGCGCCAAGAGCACCGACAGCGCCTACCTGCGGCCACGCCACCTTGACGACCTGCTGCAAGCGCGCGCCGCCCAGACCGATGCCCAGCTGGTGGCCGGCTGCACCGACGTGGGTTTGTGGGTCACCAAGGGGCACCGGCGTTTTGCCCGGGTGATCGACCTGAGCGCCACCGAAGAACTGCGGCGGGTGGAACGCTACCGCCACCACATCGCGATTGGCGCGGCGGTGACCTTGAGCGACGCCTTTGCCGCGCTGGTGGCCGACCGCCCGCAACTGCAGGTGTTCGCCGAACGTTTTGCTGGCTTGCCGGTGCGCAACAGCGGCACGCTGGGTGGCAACGTGGCCAATGGCTCCCCGATTGGCGACTCGATGCCGCTGCTCATCGCCTTGGGCGCCAGCGTGGTGCTGATGCGCTGGCAAGGCACACCCCGCACCGGCCGTGTGCGGCACCGCGAGCTGGTATTGGAGGATCTCTACACCGGCTATCGGCAAAACGTGATGCGGCCCGACGAGGTGCTGGCCTGGATCAAGGTGCCGCTGCCCACCCCCGACGAACGTCTGGCGGTCTACAAAGTCAGCAAGCGGCGCGACGACGACATCTCGGCGGTGTGTCTGGCGCTGCGCTTGTCGTTGTCAGAGGGTCGCATCGCCAGCGCCTCGGTGGGCGTGGGCGGTGTGGCGGCAACGCCGGTGCGCGCGCGCCACACCGAAAACGCCCTGCGCGCTCAGCCCTGGCACAGCGCCAGCTTGCAGCGCGCCGGCGACGTTCTGGCCGATGAGTTCTCGCCCATTTCCGATATGCGCGCCAGCGCCGATTACCGCCGCGCACTTCTGCGCAACCTGATGCAGCGCGCGGCCGCGGAATGGGGCGAACAGCCGCCGCCCCGCATCGACACCTTGAGCCTCAGCGACCTGGAGAACATGGCATGAACGGGCTGGACACTTTGCTCCAAGACAACGCCCAGCGGGTGGTGGGCCAATCCAATTACCACGAAAGCGCCCACGCACAAGTGGCGGGTGCGGTGGCTTACATCGACGACTTGCCTCTGTTGCAAGGCAGCCTGTGCGCTGCGCCGGTGTGCTCGCCCGTGGCGCACGGCCGGCTGCGGGGCATCGACGCCAGCGCCGCCCTGGCCCAGCCGGGTGTGCGGGCGGTCGTCACCCACCGCGACATCCCAGGCGATCCGGTGCTCGCCGCGTTTGCCCACGACGAACCGGTGCTGGCCCGCGACACGGTGCAATACCGGGGGCAGGTGGTGGCGCTGGTGGTGGCCGACGACGTGATGACCGCGCGCCGCGCCGCGCGCTTGGTGCGGCTGGACCTCGAGACCCTGCCAGCGGTGCTGGACGTGCACACCGCACACGCGCAGCAGCACTATGTGCTGCCACCAGTGCATGTGCAGCGCGGCGAAGCACACGCCGCACTCGCGCGCGACACACCAACTCAGTGGCACCTTTGAAGTGGGTGGACAAGAACACTTTTACCTAGAAGGCCAGATCGCCTACGCGGTGCCACTGGAGCAAGGGCAGTGGCGCATCCACAGCAGCACCCAGCACCCAGGCGAGGTGCAGCACTGGGTAGCCCACGCGCTGGGCATCCCCAACCACGCGGTGACGGTGGAATGCAGGCGCATGGGCGGCGGCTTTGGCGGCAAAGAAACCCAGGCCGGCCACATGGCCGTGTGGGCTGCCGTGGCCGCCCACGCCACCGGTCGGCCAGTGAAGCTGAGGCTGGACCGCGACGAAGACTTTCTGATCACCGGCAAGCGCCACCCTTTCGCTTACCGCTACACCGTGGGTTTTGGTGACGACGGTCGGCTCTGTGGCTTGGAGCTCGACATGCTGGTGAACTGCGGCTTCAGCGCCGACCTGTCGGGCCCGGTGGCCGACCGAGCGGTGTTCCACAGCGACAACGCCTACTTCCTCGAAGACGTGGCCATCCACTCTTGGCGCTGCAAAACCCACACCCAAAGCCACACCGCCTTTCGCGGCTTTGGTGGGCCGCAGGGCGTGATTGCGATTGAGCGCATCTTGAGCGACGTGGCGCGCGCCTTGGGCAAAGACCCGCTGCAAGTGCGGCTGGCGAATCTGTACGGCGTGGACGAGCGCCACACCACCCACTACGCCATGCGGGTGGAAGACAACATCCTGCAGCCACTCATCACCCGTCTGGCACACACCAGCCGCTACCGCGAACGGCGCGCCGCCATCGCCGAATGGAACGCCCGCAGCCCGGTGCTCAAGCGCGGCTTGGCGCTGACCCCGGTGAAATTCGGCATCAGCTTCACCGCCACCCTGTTCAACCAAGCTGGCGCGCTGGTGCACGTCTACACCGACGGCAGTGTGCTGGTGAACCACGGTGGCACCGAAATGGGCCAAGGCCTCAACACCAAGGTGGCGCAGATCGTGGCCGACGAACTCGGCGTGCCGCTGTCGCGCGTGCTGGTGAATGCGGCCGACACCAGCAAGGTGCCCAACGCCAGCGCCACCGCCGCCAGCAGCGGCACCGACCTCAACGGCCGGGCGGCCCAGTTCGCCGCGCGCAATGTCCGCGACAACCTCGCCGCCTTTGTGGCCGGGCTCGACGGCTGTGGCGCGGGCGCGGTGCGTTTTGTGGACGGACGGGTGCTCACCCCCAAGGGAGAGCGGGCTTTTGACCACATGGTGCGCGAAGCCTACGCCAACCGCATCCAGCTCTGGAGCGATGGCTTTTACCGCACACCCAAAATCCACTACGACAAAACCACCTTGAGTGGGCGGCCGTTTTATTACTTCTCTTACGGAGCAGCCTGCCGCGAGGTGGTGCTCGACACCTTGACCGGTGAAAACAAGGTTCTGGCGGTGGACATCCTGCACGACGTGGGCCACAGCATCAACCCGGCCATCGACATCGGCCAGATCGAAGGCGGTTTTGTGCAGGGCATGGGCTGGCTCACCACCGAAGAACTGGTGTGGGACGGCCAAGGCCAGCTGCGCACCCACGCGCCAAGCACCTACAAAATCCCCACCACCGGCGATGTGCCGGAACACTTCCGGGTCGATCTGTGGCCCGAGGCCAACCGCGAAGACAACGTGGGTGGCAGCAAGGCCGTTGGAGAGCCGCCTTTTATGCTGGCCATCAGCGTGTACGAGGCCTTGCGCGACGCGGTGGCGCAGGCCGGCGGACAGGCCGAGGCCATGAACGCACCGGCCACGGCCGAGGTGGTGCTGCGCGCGGTGGGTGGCGTGGACTAAAAAAGCCGTCTGCACCGGCAGGTCTGTGGCACGCGCGGCACAATCCGCGCCATGCCCGAACCCACCGACGCCGACCTGTCCGCCCTGCCCCCCACACCGCTTGGCCTGTACCGCCACTACAAAGGCGGCTGGTACGAGGTGATCGACACCGTGCGCTGCAGCGAAACCCTGCAGCCCCAGGTGCTGTACCGCGCGCTCTATGGCGGCTTTGGCCTGTGGGTGCGGCCAGCTGCCATGTTCAACGAAAGCGGGGAATTCGCCGGCGCTCACCAGCGTCGCTTTGTGCCAGTGAACGTGGCCACGCTGCGCATCGGGGAACTGGCCACCGCTCAAGCGGTGATGGCGCACCTGAAGGGGCGCGCTTGGCGCGAACAGGGCCAACACTTGGAGAAGACCTTGCGAGCCCCACCGCCCGAGCCCGAGAGCTGTTGTGGGCGTGGATGCAACGGTTGTGTCTGGGAGGGGTACTACGAAGCGCTTCACTTTTGGGTGCAAGACGCGTGTGCGTGGTTGCAAGGCGAACAAGGCACCTAAACTGGTGGGATGTCGCGGATTTTTCTATTGAACAGCGCTGCGCGCTGCTTGCGTTGGCCTCGCTCAGGGGTGCTGCTGGTGTCGCTGGCCGTGAGCGCCTGCGGTGGTGGGGGCGGCGGGAGCGTCGACCCCAATCTGTCGGTGGCACCAGGATCACTGGAGTCGCCCAATCTGCCCAGCTTCACACCCGGCAACGACCCGCTGGAGACCAGCCAGTGGCACCTGAACAACGTGCTCAGCACCGGCATGGACCTGAACTTGGCCGGGGTCACTGGCTACGGCACGGGTGTTCGCGTGGCGCTGCTGGACCAAGCGGTGGACATCTGGCATCCCGACTTGGCACCCAATCACCTGTTTGGTCTGAGCTGGAGTTATGTCAAAGGCAGCACAGCCCCCAGTCCATCGGCGAGCAGCGACGATGCGCATGGCACCGCCGTGGCGGGTGTGCTGGCAGCCGTTCGCAACAACAGCATCGGCGGCCGGGGCGTGGCGCCCGACACCCGCTTCATGGTGTACGACGTGATCGACAACCCCACCAGCACCTACCTCGCCAACGCGGTGGCACGTGCGCAAGCGAATGGCGCTCAGGTGGTCAACAACAGCTGGGGGCCTGTCACGCCCCATTACACCGACAGCACCGCCCATGTGCTGTGGGCCGACCAAGTGCGGCAAGCGGCGCGCAGCGGCCGCGACGGCAAGGGCTTGGCGTTTTTTATGGCGGCTGGCAACGAGGGCAACAGCATTGGTGGCCGCAATGTCTACGGCAACCTCAATGAAATGATGATGGTGGGGTCGGTGGATTCCGATGGGATCGCGACCACGTTCAGCACACCAGGAGCGCAAGTGCTGGTGGCGGCCCCTTCTGGCGACTCCATGAACCAACCCCGACGAGGCATCGTCACTACCGACATCAGCGGCCCCAATGGCTACTCGGTGAACGACTACACCTCGTCGTTTCAGGGCACCTCCGCCTCCACGCCGATGGCCAGTGGTGTGGCCGCCCTGATGCTGCAAACACGCCCGGCGCTGAGCTGGCGCGACATCCGTTGGATCATCGCCCAAACCGCACAGCCTGCCATTGGTCTCACGGGTCAAGTGCTCACTCCCATGAACGCCAATGGCTTTCACCCCAAGGTGGGGTTTGGCCGATTGAATGCTTCTGCCGCGGTCGGCCGTGCGGCCACACACACCCTGCTGCCCGCTGCACGCAGCTGCAGCAGCAACCCCAGTACCGTCAACGCCACCATACCCAACAACACGGCCAATGGACTGGTCTACCGCTTCAACCAAGCCAGTATGGGTTGCTCGTTGCAGACCATCGAGTACATCAGCGTGGATCTGGCGTTTGCCCACAGCTACACCGGCGACATTGAGGTGGAGCTCCAGAGCCCCAGCAGCACCCGCAGCACATTGACCGAAGCCCATCTGTGCCCCAACAACCTCTGCGCCAGCCTCAGCAACGGTTGGACCTTCGGTTCGGTCAGGCACTTGGGTGAGGCCGCCGCTGGCGATTGGGAGTTGCATGTGCGCGACCGCGCACCTGGAAACACAGGTTTACTCAAAAGCTGGCGTATCACCCTGCACGGACATTGAAAGACACGACCATGAAAACGCTGCTGATCTGGGTGTTGGCGGGCTGCCTGCAGGCCACGGTGTGGGCCCAAAGCGCGGTGACGCGCTGGTTCGATGGCGAAGGCTGGGTCGCGGTCAACACCTCCCAAGGCCCCGCTCAGGCGGCGGGCGGTCTGGTGGTGCGCACCGACCCCGCGCAGTTGGACGCGCTCAAACGTTTTTTGCAGCAGCAGGGCATCGCTCACCAACCCTGGAGCCTGCCCGGCGCGCTGTGGCTGCCGGCCGAGCCGGGAGCGCCCTCGTTGGCCCTGAGCCACCGCCTACAAGGCGCGCCCGTGCCCATCCGGGTGGAGCCCAACTGGGCGCTGTCTCTGCGCCGGCAATGAGCTGGAGCGCGCTTCAGAAATCGAGCAAGCTCAACCCCAGGCTCAGGCTGTTGCGGCGGAAGTTGTAGTCCACCAAGCTTTCGCCATAACCGCTGAACCAGCGCGCGTGCAAGCGCAACTGGCTGCGCGGGTCGGCGCTGAGGGTGCGGTACCAATCCAGGGCAAACGATCCGCCCGGGCCGCGGCTCAGGGAGTGGCGTGCGGTCAAGCCCAGTGCGTGCTTGGCATTGACTTGCCACAGCAAACGCCACTCCATGCGGCCATAACGGTCGTTGATGTCGGGGTTGTCGTCGTCGCCCGCTTGCTCGGGCACACGGGTCCAGGCCTTGGCCTGCAAAGCCCACCGGTCGCCCCACTCGGCGCCTACCATGCCGTAGCTGCGGTTCCAACTGCGCGACAAAGGCTCGCTTTGACCATTCGAGTGGTGCACCGCGGCCACGCCCGCGTACTTCAACCGCCCACCGCCAGGCAACTCACCGTCCAAGGGGTAGACGTAGATCAGCTCGGGCTCGTGGTCTGTATTGCGAAACGGGCGCGAGATCGACGGGCTGAACAGCTGCCAATGCGACTGCTGGCTGTAGGCAAACCACAGCGAGTCCTTGGCCTTGGGGTCCATGGTGGGCAGCAAGCCGGTGGCGATTTTGGTGCGCACCGACAGCGCCATGCGCATTTCGGTGCGGCTGTAGTCGGTGGCACTGCTGGCACTGCGCCCCTCGGCTGGGCTGGCGGGTTGGGTGTTGACGCGATCGGCCAGGGACAAGGCCAGAGACAACGGTCGGTAGCCCCGAAAGCGGAAGGTCCCACAGTCGGTCTGGTCCGACAGCTCCCAGAACCGGTCCGAGAATCCATGGCGCGGATCGCGGCACCCATCCGACACGGGCGGCAAAGGCTCGACGTCGGGCCGCGCCTGCACCACACCGCTGGCCAGCTCTGGCGGTGTGCTGCTGGCGCTGGGGGTGTGCCGCTGGGCCCAGCTGTCGTAGCAGGCCAGTCGGTCGGCCGGCGCTGTCACGGTGACACAGGCCTGCCAGCCAAACGCTTGAGCGTCCTCGGTCTGCGCGGCGGCTGGGTCGCTCAGCGCCACACACGCAGCGGCGCCGACCAGCACACCCACCCCATCACCCCACCGCATGGCCTTTGACACATTGCACCCCTTAGAAGTCCTCAAGGCCGCTAGGGTAACGCAGCCCCACAGAGATACGGCCACCTCAGGGGCGGATCAGCAAGGCACGAAAGTCATTCACATTGGTGTGGGTGGGGCCGGTGACCACCAGTTCTCCCAGCGGTTCGAAGTAGCCCACCGCGTCGTTGCGTTGCAGGTGGTCGGCCAGTTTCAGGCCCAGCGCCTGGGCGCGCGCCAAGGTGTCGGGCGCCACCAGCGCGCCGGCGTTGTTTTCCACCCCGTCGATGCCATCGGTGTCGGCCGCCAGCCCCCACACGCCAGGCGTGCCCGCCAGACCTTGAGCCAGGCCCATACAAAACTCACCGGCCCGCCCACCGCGGCCTTTGGTCTGGCCGGCTTCGCGCGGGCGCACCGTCACCGTGGTTTCACCACCGCTCAAGATCACACACGGGGCTTCAAAAGCGCTGCGACCCAGCGCGGTGGAGCGTGCCAGCGCCGCGTGCACCTTGCCCACTTCGCGCGACTCGCCCTCGATTTCGTCGCTCAGCACGTAGGCGCGCAGGCCGAGAGCGCGCGCGGCTTCTGCAGCGGCCATCAGGCTTTGCTGTGGTGTGGCGATCAGGTGGGTTTCACAACGCGCCAGGCGCGGGTCGCCCGGCTTGGGCGTTTCCAATGCACCGCTGCGCAGCCGCGCTTCCACCGCCGCTGGCAGCGCGATGCGGCAGCGCTGCAAGATCTCGAGCGCGTCGGCACAGGTGCTGCTGTCGGCCACGGTCGGGCCGCTGGCGATCACGCTCACATCGTCTCCCGGCACATCGCTGATGGTGAGGGTGACGACCCGCGCCGGCGCACAAGCCACCGCCAGTCGCCCGCCCTTGATGGCCGAGAGGTGCTTGCGCACGGTATTCATCTCGTGGATGCCGGCGCCGCTCTCCAGCAAGGCGCGGTTGATGCGCTGTTTGTCTTCGAGCGTCAGCCCTTCACAGGGCAAGGTCAGCAAGGCCGAGCCGCCGCCTGAGATCAAACAGATCACCAGATCGCGCTCAGTCAGGCCTTGTGTCAAAGCCAGCATGCGCTTCGCCGCTTCCAGCCCAGCCGCGTCGGGCACTGGGTGGGCGGCTTCCACCACCTCAATGCGCTGGGCCAGCCCGGCCGGGCGCGGCGGCGTGTGGCCGTAACGCGTGACCACCAAGCCAGACAGCGGTGCGTCGGCCGGCCACAGAGACTCCAAAGCGTGCGCCATGGCGCCAGCGGCCTTGCCAGCCCCCAGCACCAGGGTGCGCCCACCGGTGGGGGGATCGGGCAAGTAGGTGGCCATGTTGTGCTGTGGCAGGGCGCGCTGGACCGCTACGCCAAACAGGTGGCACAGCACGGCACGGGGATCTTGGTCAACAGATGGAAGCATCGGCATGCGCGAAGTCTAGCGTCCGGCGCCCCATCAAGCCGCCACCAGATCGGGGGCAATGGGGTGCTGTGCCGCCAGCTCCAGCGCCCGGCACAAGGCGGCATGGTCGGTGCCCCCCAAGCCTTGGGCCTCGCAGCTTTGCAGCAGCTGCGCCACGCTGGCGGTGTGTGGCAGGCTCAGCCCACATTCGCGCGCCCCTTGCAAGGCCAGTTGCACGTCCTTGAGGTGCAGACCGATGCGAAAACCCGGTGCAAAGGTGCGCCGCACCATGCGCTCGCCGTGCACCTCCAACACCCGGCTGGCCACAAAGCCGCCCATCAGCGCTTCGCGCACGCGCGCCGGGTCGGCGCCCGACTTGCTGGCAAAGAGCAGCGCCTCGGCCACCGCTTCGATGTTGAGCGCCACAATGATCTGGTTGGCCACCTTGGTGATCTGCCCATCGCCCACACCGCCGACATGGGTGATGTTTTTGCCCAGGGTCTGAAACAGCGGCAGCGCGCGCGCAAACGCCCCTGCCTCACCACCGACCATGATGGTCAGGCTGGCGGCCTTGGCGCCCACTTCGCCGCCGCTCACTGGTGCGTCCAAGTAGTCACACCCCAAAGCTTGGATACGCTCAGCAAAGCGTCGGGTGGCCGACGGACTGATGGAGCTCATGTCGATCAGCGTTTTGCCAGGGGCGAGGCCTGCGGCCACGCCCTGAGGCCCGAACAGCGCCGCCTCCACATCGGGTGTGTCGGGCACCATGGTGATGATCACGTCCGCGCGCCGAGCCACCTCGGTGGCGTTGGTGCAAACGGTGGCGCCTTGCTCGGCAAACGCCACCGGCACCTTGCTGCGGCTGCTGACAAACAGCGTGTGCCCCGCCTGAATCAGGTTGAGCGCCATGGGCGTGCCCATGATGCCCAAGCCCACAAATCCCACCTTGATGCCGCTTTTGGTCATGTGTGTCTCCTTGTCTGTGATGTGTCGAATGTCAGCGGATCAAAGCCGCTGCCCCATGGCCGCCACCCAGCCCAATCCGGCGTCGGTGCCCCCAGGTCCGGTATTGGCAGGCTTGTATTCGCAACCGATCCAGCCGGTGTAGCCCAGCGCGTCGATGTGGTCGAACAAAAAGGGGTAATGGATTTCACCGGTGCCCGGTTCGTGTCGGCCCGGCGTGTCGGCCAACTGCATGTGCCCGATGCGTGGCAACAACTCCGCCATGGTGTTGGCCAGCTCGCCTTCCATGCGTTGGGCGTGGTAAATGTCGTATTGCAAAAACACGTTGTCGGCGCCCACCTCGTCCATGAGGGCGATCGCTTGGCGCGGTCGGCTCACAAAGTACCCCGGCATGTCCAAGGTGTTGATCGGCTCAATCAACAGGTCAATGCCCAGGCGCTGGGCCTCGGCGGCGGCGTGGCGCACATTGGCCACCCAGGTGGCGCGGGCTTGCGCCTCGCTCACCTCAGCAGGCCGAATGCCAGCCATGCAATGCCAGCGGCGTGTGCCGAGCACCGCCGCGTATTCGGCGGCGAGCGCCACACCTTGGCGAAACTCCGCTTCGCGGCCCGGCACACAGGCCATGCCCCGGTCACCAGCGGCCCAATCGCCTGCCGGCAGGTTGTGCAACACCAACTCCAGCCCGTGGGCGTCAAGCGCCGCTTTCACCGTGGCGGCCGGGTGTTCATACGGAAACAAAAACTCCACCGCCCGAAAGCCGGAGCGCGCCGCGGCGGCAAAACGCTCCAGAAACGGCAGATCGGTGTAGAGCATCGAGAGGTTGGCAGCGAATCGGGGCATGGTGTGTGTCCTGGTGGCAAACAAACAATCAGTCGAGCAGGCCAGCGGTCGCCAGCCCTTGGGCGGCACGGCAATCGATGTCTTCGAATTCAACGATGCGATCGATCTCGGTGCCCATGGCGATGTTGGTGACGCGCTCCAGTATGCATTCCACCACCACCGGCACCCGGTGCGCTGCGGCCATGGCTTGCGCCTGTCGCAAGGCCTCGTGTAGGCGCTCGGGATCGGTCACGCGCAGGGCCTTGCAGCCCATGCCTTCGACCACCGCCACATGGTCCACACCGTAACCGCGCGGTGCGCCGTCGGCATCGGCCATGTTCTGGTTGTCAAAAGCGAGTTGCACACAGTAGTCCATGTCAAAGCCGCGCTGGCTCTGCCGGATCAAGCCCAGATAGGCGTTGTTGACCAACACATGCACATAGGGCAGACGAAACTGGGCGCCCACCGCCAGCTCTTCGATCAAAAACTGGAAATCGTAGTCACCAGAAATCGCCACCACCGGTCGCGTCGGATCGGCGGCCACGACGCCAAGCGCAGCCGGCAACGTCCACCCCAACGGCCCAGCTTGGCCACAATTGATCCATTGCCGAGGGCCATACACATGCAGCAGCTGTGCGGCAGCAATTTGCGACAAACCAATGGTGCTGACGTACACCGTGTCGCGGCCAAACACCTGATTCATTTCCTCGTAAATCCGGTGTGGCTTGATGGGGATGTTGTCGAAATGGGTCTTGCGCAACATCACCCGCTTGCGTTCGGCGCAGCGTTGTGCCCAATCGCTGAAGTCGGGCCACAGCCCCAGGCGCTGGCGCTCTGTGACCGCGTCGATGAGCAAGCGCAAAGCAGCGCCAGCATCGGAGACGATGCCCAAGTCCGGCGCGAACACCCGGCCAATCTGCGTCGGCTCGATGTCGATGTGGATAAACCGCCGGCCTCGGGTATAGGTCTCGATGCCACCCGTGTGGCGATTGGCCCAGCGGTTGCCAATGCCGATCACCGCGTCGCTTGCGAGCAAACTGGCGTTGCCATACCGGTGGCTGGTCTGCAACCCCACCATGCCCGCCATCAGCGGATGGTCGTCGGGCAGGCTGCCCCAGCCCATGAGGGTGGGAATCACCGGAATGCCGGCCAGCTCGGCAAAGCGCTGCAACAGGTCGGCGGCGTCCGCATTGATCACACCACCACCGGCCACGATCAAAGGCTTGTCTGACTCGGCCAGCATGTCCAGCGCCCGGTCGACCTGCTTGCGGCTGGCCGCAGGCCGGTACACGGGCAAAGGCTCATAGAGCTCGGGGTCGAATTCGATCTCGGCCATTTGCACATCAAAGGGCAAGTCGATCAGCACCGGTCCAGGGCGGCCTGAACGCATCACATGAAACGCCTGTTGAAAGGTCTGTGGCACCTGGGCCGGTTCGCGCACCGTCACCGCCCATTTGCACACCGGCTTGGCAATGCTTTCGATGTCGACCGCCTGAAAGTCTTCTTTGTGCAAGCGGGCGCGCGGGGCCTGTCCGGTCACACAGAGGATCGGAATGCTGTCTGCGATGGCCGAGTACAAGCCGGTGATCATGTCGGTGCCAGCCGGACCGCTGGTGCCGATGCACAAACCGATATTGCCGGCCCTGGCGCGGGTGTAACCCTCGGCCATGTGCGAAGCGGCCTCGACATGCCGTGCCAGTATGTGCGCGATGCTGCCACGGCGGCGCATGGCGGCGTACAAGGGGTTGATGGCAGCGCCTGGCACGCCAAAAGCTTGGGTCATGCCCTCTTTTTCCAGAACCCAGACGGCGGCCTCTGCGGCGGTCATGCGTGGCATGGTGATCTCCGGTTGATGTGTACGCCGATACTAGATGTCTGCAATGACACTGGGAATGGCATTGCGTGTCCATTCATTCAATACTTTTGGTACGCAATACGACGCTGGCGCTGCTACCATCTGGGCATGGACCGATTCAAGGAAATCGAAGCGTTGGTGCAAGTGGTCGAATGCGGCAGTCTGGCCGCCGCCGCGCTGCAGCAAGGCATCACCCCGGTGATGATGGGTCGGCGCATCGACGCATTGGAGAAGCGCTTGGGCACCAAACTGCTGCACCGCTCAACACGGCGACTGGTGCTCACCGAAGCCGGAGCGGGTTTTCTGGACGATTGCCGGCAGTTGCTGGCGCAATGGGGCCAGGCCGAGTCTCGGGTATCGTCTCAGCGCCACCGCGCCAGCGGCCACCTCATTGTGTCGGCGCCAGCGGCCTTTGGTCGCTTGCATGTGGCGCCGCACGCCAGCGCTTTTCTCAAAGCCAATCCCGAGGTCAAGCTCTCCTTCAACCTCACCGACCGGGTGGTCGATCTGGTGCGTGAAGGTTATGACATGGGCATCCGCATCGGTGGTGCCATCGATCCCAATTTTGTGGCCATCAAACTCGCCACCAACCAGCGTGTGGTGTGCGGCACACCCGCTTATTTCCGCAAACATGGCAAGCCCCGCACGCTGGACGATTTGGCGCTGCACAACTGTCTCGCTTTTAATTTACAAGGTGGACAGCAACGCGGCTGGTACTTTCAACAACAGGGCAAAACCATCACGGTGCGGGTCAACGGCAATCTCGACTGCAACGATGGCGAACTGCTGCACCGTTGGGTCAGCGAGGGCTTGGGCCTGGGCTGGCGCAGCACCTGGGAAATTCAGGCCCAGCTGGCCCGGGGCGAGTTGATGACGGTGCTCGACGAGTTCGCTTTGCCCGCGTATGACATTCTGGCGGTCTATCCGCAGCAGCGGCACCTGCCCGCCAAAGTGCGCTTCTTCATTGATCACCTGAAAAAGACCTATGCCAAACCCCATTACTGGACATCCTGATGCTGATGCGCAGTCGCGCACCCTGCTGATCGACCAAGCCACCTGCATCGCCACCTTCGACCACAGCGACCCAGCCCAAGGGCGCGAACTGCGTGATGCCTCGCTGTTGGTGAGCGGCCACCGCATCGAATGGATCGGACCTGCCAGCGAACTGCCTCCCGCGCTGCGCGAGCAAGCCCACGAGGTGATCGACGCGCGCGGCCATTTGGTCACGCCCGGCCTGATCAACACCCACCACCACATGTACCAATCGCTCACCCGGGCCATCCCCGGGGTGCAAGACGCCGAGCTGTTCGCTTGGCTGCGCGGGCTCTACCCGATCTGGGCCGGCCTCACGCCCGAGATGGTGCGCGTCTCCACCCAGGTGGCCATGGCCGAGCTGCTGCTGTCCGGCTGCACCACCAGCAGCGACCACCTCTACATCTACCCCAACGGCGTGCGGCTTGAGGACAGCATCGAAGCGGCGCAAGCCATCGGCATGCGTTTTGTGGCCACGCGCGGCAGCATGAGCGTAGGTCAGTCACAAGGTGGCCTGCCACCCGACCGCGTGGTCGAAGACGAAGACGCCATCCTCAAGGACAGCCAGCGCCTGATCGAGACCTGGCACAGCGCCGAGCACGGCGCCATGGTGCAGGTGGCGCTGGCGCCGTGCTCGCCGTTTTCGGTCAGCCCTGCGCTGATGAAAGCCAGCGCAGAACTCGCGCGCAGCTTCAAGGGCCAAGGCGTGCGGCTGCACACCCACTTGGCCGAGAACGATCACGACATCGCCTACAGCCGCGAGAAGTTCCAGCGCACCCCGGCGCAATACGCACAAGATCTGGGCTGGCTCGGCGACGATGTGTGGCACGCCCACTGCGTGAAGCTGGACGACGAAGGCATTTCCCTTTTTGCGGCCAGCCGTACCGGCGTGGCCCACTGCCCCTGCAGCAATATGCGCCTGGCCAGCGGCATCGCGCCGGTGCGACGCATGCTGAACGCCGGTGTGCCGGTGGACCTGGGCGTGGACGGCAGCGCGAGCAACGACGCGGCCCACATGGTCAACGAGGCGCGCCAGGCGATGCTGCTGGCTCGCGC
>JBEIEH010000004.1:0-33796 GCA_040383055.1 Burkholderiaceae bacterium | reverse complement strand
CCCTACGACGAGTTCGTGATGCAGTTTCAGGTCAAGGCCGACCCCGGCACGCTGTGGATCGCGGTGGACCAGGTGTGTGAGAAAGGCAGCAACCCCTGGAAAGAGGTGCCTGCGGCGGGGCAAAACTCCCACGGGTTGAAGTTTCCGGCGGCACGGCTGGATGTTGTGGCGCCAGCCACCCAACACAAACACCATTGAAGGAGCCAACGGCATGCAGCGCAGAGATTTTTGTGTGGGAGTGTTGCTCAGTGGCAGCGCATCGGTCTGGGCCCACGGCGGCGATGTTGAGCACATCACCCACTTGTTGAAACGGCAGTTCGACCGACCGGATGCGCCTTTGAAAGTTCAGCCCGTGGTGGTGCTGGGGGATGCCGCAGTGGCCGGGTGGTTTCAGCAAGATCGAGGGGGGCGCGCCTTATTGCGCAAGGGCAAGGCGGGTTGGAGCATTCATGTGTGTGCCGGCAAGGGCCTGACGCAGGCGGACTTTCTTGTCATGACCGGATTGCCCAAGGCAACAGCCGCACAGCTGGCCAGCCAGGTGATGAAGGCCGAATCCGCACTCACGGCCGCGCAGCGCACTGTGTTGGATTCGTTTGAGGGCGTGGTGAATGTCAAAGACCCCAACGGGCACGGATCACACGGGGCGTCTGGATACAAACATTGAACAGATGGACGACGTCCACCTATTGTTTTTCAAGGAGATTTTGATGAAGTTTGTTGTGTCGTTATTGATAGCTGTCGCGGTTCTAGCCGCTTGCTCTTCGACCGGTCCACATGGGCCACAGACCAGCACACACACGATCAAGCTGAACTTCGCCGCCGAGGTCAATGGCCAGGCCTTCGCTTGCGGTCGGCAATACCCCACCGTCGGCACCACCCGATCCACCATCACACCGGCCGACTTCCGCTACTACGTGAGCGAGGTGCAGCTGCTCACGGCCGACGGCCGTGCGGTGTCGGTGCAGTTGAAGCAGGACGGTGTCTGGCAGCTGGAGAACATCGCGCGCTCGACTTTGAAGACGCCAGCGGGCCATGCCGCAATGGGACGCCAGCCATGAACACCAGCGTGCGCGGCCAGGTGCCCGCCGGTCGTTACACCGGTGTGCGTTTCACGCTGGGCATCCCGTTTGAGCGCAACCATGGCGACCCCACGGTCTCGCCTGCGCCGCTCAACAGCACCGCCATGTTTTGGAACTGGCAGGGCGGCTACAAATTTCTGAAGTTCGACACCACCTCCAGCGGCATCACGCCCGAGACACCGGCCGCCGCGAGCCCGCAGGGCCCGGTCACGCGCTACTCGGTGCACCTGGGCAGCACGGTGTGCGCCGCCGCCAGCCGCACCAGCGCACCCAGCGCCTGCCAGCACCCCAACCGCGTCACGGTGGAGTTTCGACACTTTGATGTGGACAAGGGCACCATCGTGGCCGACATGGGCCGTGTTCTGAAAGGCGCCAATGTGGACGTGAACGCGCCCAAGACCTCGCCCGGCTGCATGAGCTTCCCAGGCGACGCCGACTGCCCGCCGGTCATGGGGGCGCTGGGCCTGAGCTACGACGGCCAGCCGGCGCCCGGTGCGCAACAACTGTTTGCTGTGCGCTGAGGCGGTCATGGTGCATCGTTGGCGCTGGGCGCTTCGCGGGGCCGGTGTGGCACTGGCCTGGCTGCTGCTCTCGGGCAGCGAGGCCGACGGCTACCGCTGGAACCTGCCGGCCTGGGTGCCACCGCCGGTGGTACCGGCCGACAACCCGATGACGGTGGCCAAGGTCGAGCTGGGGCGACACCTGTTCTACGACACCCGCCTGTCGGCCGACGGCAGCCAGTCCTGCGCCAGTTGCCACCACCAGGACAAGGCCTTCACCGATGGCCAGGCCTTGTCGGTCGGTGTGACCGGCGAACCCGGCGCGCGCAGTGCGATGGGCCTGGCCAATGTGGCCTACCTGCCGACGCTGACCTGGGCCAACCCGCAGCTCACCTCGCTGGAGGTGCAGGCGCTGATTCCGATCTTTGGTGAACACCCGGTGGAGATGGGCATGGCCGGGCGCGAGGCTGAGCTGTTTCAGCGCTTGCAGGCCGACGCCACCTACCGGCGCTTGTTCGCTCGGGCCTTTACCCAGGAGGCACGCCAGGGCGACGCCGCGCTGTATTCGCTGTCCACCCTGACCAAAGCGCTGGCGGCCTTTCAGCGCAGTCTGTTGTCGTTCAACAGTCCGTACGACCGCTACCAGTACGCGGGCGACACACACGCCCTCAGCCCAGCGGCCCGGCGCGGTGAGGCGCTGTTTTTTGGCGAGAAGATGGAGTGTTACCACTGCCACGGTGGCTTCAATTTCACCGACAACGTCCAGCACCTGCGGCTGCCGCTGGTTGAGCGGGGGTTTCACAACACCGGGCTCTACAACGTGGATGGGCGGGGCGGCTACCCGGCCGACAACCCTGGCATCGTGGAGTTCACGGGGGAAGAGGGCGATCGGGGGCGTTTTCGCACGCCCAGCCTGCGCAATGTGGGGGTGACCGCGCCCTATATGCACGATGGTTCCATCGCCACGCTGGAGGAGGCGATTCGTCGCCACTACGCGATCGCCGGGCGCTCCACCGCCATCACAGGCCTGCCCAGCCCGATGCGCAGCGAGTTCGTGACGGGTTTTGAGGTCGACGACGATGAGGTGGTGGACTTGGTGGCGTTTTTGCACAGCCTGACCGATCAGACCTTGTTGACCGATCCGCGCTGGGCCAATCCGTGGCCGGGCCGGTCGCCAGGCGCTCAGGCCAGCTCAATCAAGTAACGCAGATCCCAGTCGCGCCTGGGCTCGGCCAGTGTTTCGCGTTCGGCCCGCTCGTGGTGCTTGATCGCGAGATACAGCTCGCACAGGCGCTCACCCAGCGCCAGGCGCAGCACCGCACTGCGCGCCAGCGCGTCCAGCGCCTCGGTCTGTGTGCGGGGCAGGGCGTCCCCCGGGCCTGGCGCGAGCCGCTGCTGCAGACCGTGCCAGCCCAGGGCCAGTGCGGCGGTGAGGGTCAGGTAGGGGTTGGCGTCGCCGCCGGGCAGGCGCAGCTCGACCCGGCGGTTGGTGGCGCTTGAGGCGGGAATGCGAAACGCCAGCGCGCGCCCGTCGTGGCCCCAGCTCGCGTCCGATGGCGAGGCGTTGGCGCGGCGGATGCGCTCAAACGACATCTCATGCGGCGCGTACAGTGCCAAGCTGGCCGCCGCTTCGCTCTGCAGGCCTGCGATGAAGTGCAGCAGCGGGTCGTCTGCACCACCATCGCCACTGGCAAACAGCGGGCCGTGTTCGCCTTGGCCTTGCAGGCTGATGTGCCAGTGCAGGCCGGTGCCGGGTTGGTCGAGAAAAGGTTTGGCCGCAAAGCTCGCCACCATGCCCCACCTCGCCGCGAGTTCGCGCGTCAGGCGCTTGAAGCGCCAGACCGCGTCGGCCTGGGCCAGCGCCGGTCCGGGCAAAAAATTCACCTCAAACTGGCCCAGCGCCGATTCGTGGGCGTGGCCGTTGAGCGGGATGCCTAGCGCCTCGGCGTGCGCGTACAGCGCGTCAAAAAAGGGCTCGAAATGGGTGAGCCGCTCCAGCGAATAGGCCTCGCACTGCTGTTCCTGCACCGGGCTTTGCGCGCCGCAACGCGCGGCTTGCAGGCCGCCATGGACGTCGCGTTGCAGCAAAAACAGTTCCAGCTCGGGCGCCACCCAGGGGGTGAGTCCCGCGGCGGTGTAGGGCGCCAAGGTTCGGCGCAGCGCGGCGCGCGGCGAGAGTTCGCTGGCGTCAAAGGCGCCGCTGGCGCTGGGCAGCTTGCCCGTGGGCTCGCAGATCACCGTGACCTCGCCGCTGCGCCCGGGTCGCGGTCGCAGGGTGTCCACATCGGGGCTCAAGTGGGCGTCGTCGTAGCTGTCGGGCAGCAGCGGGCCAAACACCGCCTCGGGCTCGCCACTGGTCAGCGTCAGGCCCAGCACCACCGACGGCAGGCGGCAGCCCGCCATGCCCACAAAATCGGCCGCCGACACGATCTTGCCGCGCGCCACCGAGCTAATGTCGGCGCAAGCGCATTCCACCCAGCGGGGGGCGTGCGGCGCCAGGGCGTCGCGCAGGTCGGTGGGCTGAGTGGGGCGCAAGAGGCTTAAGCCAGCGGTGCCGGCGCCGGTGGCATGTGCACCATGGGCGCGGGCGGCGAAGCGGCGCCGCCGCCGCGCTCAAAGGTCACCACATGGTCGACCGCTGCGCGGATGCCAATCCATTCGCCCACCTCGTGGTTGTGGTGCGAGGGCACATGCGTCATCACGGTGTCGCCGCTGGCCAGGCGCAGGGTGTACAGAAACTCGGAGCCGCGAAAGGCTTTGCGCACGATCTGCGCTTTCACCGGCGCGTCGTCGTCGTGCACGATGTCGTCGGCGCGCAGCAGCACGTCGCACAAACCCGAGGCGTAGGCGCTGGGCAGGGGGCATTCCTCCACGTCCTGCAGCGCGCCCAGTGGGGTGTGCACCACCACTTCACCACCGGCCTGGTGAATTTGTGCCGGCGCAAACACGCCATGGCCAATGAACTCGGCCACAAAACGGGTGGCCGGCCTGTGGTAGAGCGCGTAGGCGTCTTCCCACTGGTGCAAGTGGCCTTGGTGCATGACACCGATCACATCGCCCATGGCAAAGGCCTCGAGCTGGTCGTGGGTGACCAGCAGGGCGGTGGCGCCAGCCGCTTTCAGGATGCCGCGCACCTCGTGCGCCAAGCGCTCGCGCAGGTCCACGTCGAGGTTGGAAAACGGCTCGTCGAGCAACAAGAGACGCGGGCGCGGCGCCAGCGCGCGGGCCAGTGCCACGCGTTGCTGCTGGCCGCCCGAGAGCTCGTGCGGGTAGCGCGCCTGCATGCCCTCCAGGCCCACCAACTGCAGCACCTCGGCCACCCGCTGTTCGCGTTCGGCGGGTTTGAGCTGCGCGATGCCAAACGCCACATTGCGCGCTACCGTCAGGTGCGGAAACAGCGCGTAGTCCTGGAACACCATGCCAATGCGGCGCCGCTCGGCCGGCACATGCTGGCCCTGGCCGCTGACGGTGTCGCCTTCCAGCGTGATGTGCCCCCGGCTGGCCTTTTCCAGCCCGGCCACCGCGCGCAGCAGCGTGGTCTTGCCGCAGCCCGAGGGGCCGATCAGCACCCCGATGTCGCCGGCGCGCAGGCCCAGCGTCACACCGTCCACCGCCGCGGGGCCGCTGGTGGTGTAGCGCACACAAAGATCGGAGACCTGCAGGAACATGGATGCCATTGTAGATAACTACAATTCTCATTTAGCTTGCGAAAGATCAAAACCTGTATGCCGCGCTGGTTGGCCCACACGGGCCTATTGCTTTTTACGCTGTGTCTGATGCTGCCGGTGCTGGCCCTTGTGGGTTCGTGGGCGGGCTTTGGCGCGGCCGAGCGCGACGTGCTCTTGCAGATGGCGCAAACCGTGCTGCCGGAGTACGCACTCACCAGCCTGGTGCTGTGTGTGTCGGTGGCCTTGGGTGTGGCGGTGGTGGGTGCGGCCACGGCGAGCGCGGTGACGCTGTTCGATTTTCCGGGCCGGCGCTGGTTTGAATGGGCGCTGCTCTTGCCGCTGGCCATGCCGGCGTATGTGGTCGCTTACGCCTACACCGACTTTTTGCAGTTCAGTGGGCCGTTTCAAACCTGGGTGCGCGAGGCCTTTGAACTGCGCGGGCGGGTGTTTCCCGAGGTGCGCAGCACCTGGGGCGCGTTCTGGGTCTTCACCTTCAGCCTGTACCCCTATGTGTATCTGCTGGCCCGCACCGCCTTGAGCGAGCGCGCCGCCCAGCTGATGGAAGCCGCCCGTTTGTTGGGCGCGCCGCTGGGTCGGCGCATCCGCGAGGTGGCGCTGCCGTTGGCCCGACCCGCCATCGCCGCCGGAGTGGCGCTGGCGCTGATGGAAACCTTGGCCGACTTTGGGGTGGCCAGCTACTTCGGCATCCAGACCTTCACCGCTGGCGTCTACAAAGCCTGGTTGGTGATGGACAACCGCTCGGCGGCCGCCCAGCTCGCCACCCTGTTGCTGGTGACCGTGGCCGCCCTGTTGTGGGTGGAGCACCGGGCGCAGTCGCGCATGCGGTTTTCCACCTTGCGTGGCCAGCGCAGCAGCGACGAGTCCCAGCCCGTGCGCCTGGCCGGTGGGCGCGCCGCGCTGGCGGTGGCCCTGTGTGCGCTGCCGGTGCTGGCTGGGTTTGTGTTGCCAGTGCTGTTCATGCTGCGCCCGCTGATTGGTGGCTGGGCGGAACTGCCTTGGTACGACTTTGGCGGCTGGGCGCTCAACAGCGTCAGCCTGGCCGGCATCGCCGCTGTGCTGGCCACCGCCTTGGCGCTGCTGCTGGCCTTTGCCCAGCGCATGCAGCCGGGCTGGGCCACCCGCAGCGCGGTGCGCGTCAGCAGCCTGGGCTACGCCGTGCCCGGCGCGGTGGTGGTGGTGGGTCTGTTGCTGCCGGTGGGCTGGCTGCAGGCCGTCTCGCCCGACACCGCGGTGGGTTATTACGTCACCGCCACGGTGCTTGGCATTGTGTGGGCTTATCTCGTGCGTTTCACCGCTGTGGCCTTGCAGTCGGTGCAAAGCGGCTACGCCCGTGTGCCCGGCAGCTTGGACGAATCGGCCCGCATGTTGGGCACCACCGGTGCGGCGCTGGTGTGGCGGGTGCATGCGCCGCTGCTCCAACGCTCGGTGGCTGCGGCGCTGCTGCTGGTGTTTGTGGATGTGATGAAGGAATTGCCCGCCACCTTGGTGCTGCGCCCCTTCAACAGCGACACCCTGGCGGTGGTGGCCTACCAGTTGGCGCGCGACGAACGCCTGGGCGAAGCCGCTTTGCCCGCGCTGGCGCTGGTGCTGGTGGGGCTGGTGCCGGTGATCATGCTCAGCCGCACGCTGCGGCAGCGCTGAGGGGCGGCCTCAGGGCCTGGCGTCAAACGTCACCCGCTGGTTCACCCGTCGGTGCGGCCAGTAATCGGCCACCGCGTAGTGTTGGGTGCTGCGGTTGTCCCACACCACGATGCCGTGGGGCTGCCAGTCGTGCTGCAGCACAAACTCGGGCCGCTGTATCCACTGATACAGAAACTGCAGCACACCTTGGCTTTCGCGCGGGTCCAGGCCGACGATGCGGCGGGTGAACAGGCTGTTGACGAACAAGCAGGGCAGGTCGGTGTCGGGGTGGCGCAGCACCACCGGGTGTTGCACCACCGGGTGCTGGCGCTGCGCCTGGGCAAAGGCCTCAGGGCTGCGGCGCAGCAAAAATTCTCGCAGGCCGCTGATCTCCCAACTGTGTTCGGCCATCAGGCCGTCCAGATAGGTCTGCATGCGTTCGGACAACGCGGCGTAGGCCAGTCGGGTGCTGGCAAAACAGGTGGCGCCGCCCAGCGAGGGTATCTCGGTGATTTGCACCACCGTGCCAGCGGGCGGGCGCGCGTGCCACGACATGTCGCTGTGCCACACATCGATGTTGGGCGGGCGCTCCCGGTCGTTGACGATGGTGTCGATCAGCGGCTCGCCGGGGCGACGGTCGAGCAGCGAATCGGTGGCGATGGGGCCAAACACCTGCGCAAAGGCCAAGTGCTGTTCAGGTGTGAGCGGCTGCGGGTCGAGGAACAGCACCTCGTGGGTGTGCAGCGCTTGGCGCAGCTCGGCCTGCACCGCGTCGGGCAAGGGCTGGCGAAGGTCCAGGCCACGCACCCAGGCGGCAAAGCCGGGGCGGCGCGGTTGCAAGTCCAGGTGCTCAAAGCTCGGGGGACGCATCAGCGGATGTCCTCGATCGCCACTTTTTTCTCCGTCACCACCGGGGTGATCAGACCGTGCCCCTGGTTTTGCCAGTGCACCAGTTCGGTCATGGCCGACGGGGCGATTTCGACAAAGTCCTGCAGCTCGTCGACGCGGTAGCCAAAGTCGCTGAGCGCTAGGCCACACACCCGGAACTTCACGCCCTGGCCGGCGTAGTAGCGCATGCGCTGCACCGCGTCGGCGTAGCGGGTTTCGTTTTTGCGCGCCAGCGTCACCAGTTCGGTGCCGTGGATGACCACCACCACGCTCATGTCTTCGGGCAAGAGGCTGTAGGGCGCGTCGGTGAGCGGGTTCATGAACGAGCGCAGCCAAAACAGCGCAGCGCCGATTTTGTCCGGGTGGTCGAGGTAAAAGTCGAACACCGCTTTGGGCTGTTGGTAGGGCGTTTGCACCCGCTTGGCCTGAGCGTGCGCGACTGGGCTGGCGCTGGCCAGGGCAAACGTCAGGCCGGTGGCGATGGCCGTCAGGGCGTGGGTGGCGCGAAGGGGGTTGAGTCGGCGCATGGGGCTCCCTGGGGTTGGGTGGCGCCGGTGGCACCACCAACAGGAATCGAACCTGTATCTAGCGCTTAGGAGGCGCTCGTTCTATCCATTGAACTATGGCGGCACGGCCTGTGTGCACAGGCGTGGCGCATTGTAGCGGCGCAGGTGGTGGGCTCAGTCGTAGCGCAGGGTGAAGATGAGGTCGATGGCCTGTGTGTTGCCGGCTTGCGCGCGCAGCGTGAGGCGGCGCGACAGGTCGTACAGCATCGACAGCGTGCCCAAGGTGCCGCCCAGGCTGTGTTCGTAGCTCAGGTAGAGCTTGTCGCTCAGGCGTTTGCCCAGGGTCAGGCTGGCGGCTTGGGTGCTGCCGTCGGCTTGTTCGCGCGGCCCGCGCAGATTGAGCTCGTCAAGGCCCAAACGCAGGGCGATGTCGCCGCCCGGGCCACCGCCTTGACCCAGCAGCAGGGCGAGCGCGGCTTGCTGCAGGATGGCGGCTTCGGCGCCCGCTCCGGTGGCCGGGCGGCCCAGCACCAGCCAGGCGAGTTTTTCGCTGTCGGGCAGGTTGGGCTCGGACACCAAGGTGGCGCGTGGCGCTTGGGCGCTGCCGGTGACCTTGACCCCCACCAGGTCGATGCCGGCGTCGGTGTGCGAACGCACCGCTGTGATGTCGAGCGCAGGGTCGTCAAACGGGCCAGCAAACCGCAGCACCCCGTATTGGATGCGCAGGTCTTGCCCATAGGCGCGGTAGCTACCGCCCACAGTGCGCACCTCGCCTTGCAAGCGTGGGCTGGGCAGTTGTTCGGTGCTGCGCAGCTGCAACTGGCCCGTCAAACGGGTTTGCAGGCCCCGGCCGCGCACCTCAAAACGTTCGCCCAAGTCCAGTGTCACCAGCACATCGGGGATCAGCGGTTTGGCGCTGCCAGCGTTGTCGCTGCGCGCGGCGCTGCCGACCCGACCGCCGCGCACCACCACGTCGCTGCCGAGCTGGGGGCCGCTGTCGTCGGGCAGCACAAACAGGGCTTCGGTGGCGCGGATGTCGCCGCGCAGGCGCAGGCGTTGGCCTTGCAGCTGGGCGTCGGTGTGGCCGCTGACGCTGAGTTTTTGGTCGGGCCGGTTGCTCACCCGCAGGCGGTCGGCCTGGGCCTGCAGGCGCAGCAGCGGCACCCGCACACCTTGTTCGGTGGTCCAGCTGGCTTCGCCCTGCGCGGTCAGGGTGCCGCCGGCCTCAGGCCCGCCCGCGCCGTGGATGCGCAGGCGCTGCACCTGCAAGTGGTCGCCTTGCAGTCGGGCTTGCAGCTCGCCTTGCTCAAAGCGCAGGCCGTTGATGGCCGATGTCAGGCCCAAGGCGGTGCCTTGCACTTCGCCCGACCAGTCCGGTTGGGCGCGGCTGCCACCGAGTTGGGCCTGGAGCTGCAGCCGACCCTGCGCGCGCCAGCCCGGTGGCGCGAGCGACTGCCAAAGGGTGAGGTCGGGCAAATCGGCTTGCAGCCGTCCACTGATGGGGCTGTCGGCGGGCCAGGCGGCCTCGCTCAGCGGCCAGGCCAATCGCAGGGGGGTGTTGGCCTCGGCGCTGGCGCGGCCCATGCGGCGGCTGGCCCATTGGGCGCTGAGGCGGCTGTGGCCTTGTTGCAGCGCCCAGTCCAGCGCCAGGGTGTCGATGCCGGCTTGGCGCTGCTCGGCGCTGAGCCCAGGCAAGTCGACCCGCAGGTCGCCGGCCTCGCGCGCCACGCTCAAGCGGGCTTCGCTGGCCAAAGGGTCGGGACTGAGCTGCAGGCGCCATTGGCCTTGCAGGCTCAGGTCGCCGCCCAGCCCGGCGCGCGCCAAGGGCCCTGGGCTGGGCGCCGCACCGCTGACGCTCTGCCAGCTGCGCTGCAGCGCATCGGCCCACACCAAGGGTAAGCGCCGCCAGCCGCCTTGGCTGCGCAGGCCGCTGCTGTCGCAGCGCAGCTCGGTCCAACTCAGTTCAGCCGGTGCCTGTGCGCTATCGCCGCTGTGCATGCGCCAGCTCGCTGGCTCGGCGTGCAGCGCCCAGCCGGTGGGGCCAGCTTGGGCGCTCAAGGCGGTGGGCCCATGGAGTTGCAGGCGCCAGCGGTCGGTCGCTTGGGTGGCGTCGCTGCGCAGTTGCAGGCTGTTCAGCCCCAGTTGGTGGGTGCCGCCGTTGAGCGCCCAGCCGCCTTGCGCCTCGCTGCGCCAGGGCAGGTTGGCGCTGCGGTGCTGGCCTTGCCATTGCCAGCGCGCGCTGGTGCCGTGGCCGCTGATGTCCAAGCCCAGCGTGGGCGATGTGAACGGCAGGCCGCCGACCGTCAGGTCGCGCGCGCTCCAGCGGGCGTTCCAGCTCAGCTGGGGCCAGCTGCCGCTCCATTGGCCCTGGCCTTGCAGCGCGCCTTGCAGGGCGGGCAGGTGCAGCGCTTGCAGCGGGCGCGATAGCAAAGGCAGGGTCGCCCAGCGCTGCAGGGTGTCGCTCAGGCTCTGCAGCTGGGGCATGTCCAGCTGCCACTGGCCTTGGCCGCCTTGGGGCGACCAGTGGCCACTGGCGCTGGCGCGGTTCTGGTCCAGTGCCAGCGCGACATCGCCTTGGGCTTGGCGGCGCTGCGGGTGCCACTGGCCTTGGCCGTCGAGCGCCAAGCCGCGCCAACGCACCCAGGCGCTGTCGACGCCGATGCGTCCGGCGTCGCGGCCTTGGGTGTGCCACAGGCCTTCGCCGCGCAGCACCGGTTGGTGGCCCTCGCGCGGCAGGCTGGCGCTGGCGCGCAGGCGAACGCCCTCGGCGGTGGCGGTGGCGCTGGCCTCGGCGCTCACCGGCTCGGTGGGCAGAGCGCTCCAGAGCGCGCGCAGCGACACCGCTTGTACCTTCAGCTCGCCGGTCCACGGCGCGCCGTTGTGGTGCCATGTGCCCTGCGCTTGCAGACGGCCGCCGCCGGCCCCGATGTCGGCCCGGCCGATGGTGAGGGTGGGCGCTTGCCAGCGCGCTTGCACTTGGGCGTCTTGCACCGGCAGCAAGCCTTGGTCGGCTGGACCTGAGCGGCGGTTGCGCAGGTCCAGTTGCAGGTCCAGTGCGGTGCCGTCGGGCCGCACCTGTGCGCTGCCATCGAGTTGGGTGCTTGGCGCTTGGGGCCAGAGCCAGGCCAAGTTGAGTGCGCGCAGCTGGGCTTGCGCCTGCACCAGTGGTGTGTCGGTGTGCCAGGGCTGTAGACCAGCGTGCAGGTTCAGGCTGGGGCCGTCGTCGCGCGCGGATGTCTGGGCTTGCACCCGCAGCGCCCAGTCGGGGACGGTGGCATGGGGCGTTGGCGGCAAGCGGCCTTGGGCCTCGGCTAGCACTTGCAAGGTGTCTTGGCCGCCGCTGGGCAGTGCCACGGGCACTTGGCCCGTGAGCGTGGCCTGCAGCGATCGTTCTTCGCCTTCGCTGAGCTGGACGTGACCGCTGTAGCGGCCTTCGGCCCATTGCAGCTCGTCAAAGCGCAGCTGATGGTCTGCGCTCTGGTCGCGCTCGTAACTGTAATGGCCCCGAGCGCTCAGGCGCAGCGGGCTGGCCGTTTCAATCTGCAGTTCGCCGATCGACCAGTCCAGCGCCGCGCGCTGTACCCAAGGCCACAACAGCGGTGGAGGCGGGACGCTGGCTTGTGGCGGGCGCTGGTCGCGCACCGCCACGTGTTGAACGTGCAGCGCGCTGATGGGCAGGGCCCGGTCTTGCCACAAGGCCCAGGCGCTGGCCTCGTCCATGCTCCAGCGCAGATGTTGGGCGTGCACGTCCAGCCCGTCTTGTTGCCAGCGCAGTTCGGCGATCTGGCCGCCGTGTCGCAGGCTGCCACTGGCGCCATTCACCGTCAGCGCGGCCGGTGTCCAGGGCTGGGCCAGCGCCAGGGCGCGCGCCAGCGATCCGTCTTGGCCAGCCCAGTGCCACAGGCCCACGCCACCCGCGCCCAGTGCGCCGATCAGCAGCGTGCCGCCCAGGTAGCCCCACAGGCCCCAGCGACGCCGGGGGCGGCCTGCCGATGGCGTGGGGTCGGGGGTGTCGGGGCTGGTGCTCATGGCATCAGAAGACAAAGCCCACCCGCAGGTGCAAGCGCCAGCGGCGCGGGGTGACGCCATAGGCCAGATCGGCTTGCAGCGGCCCGACCGGGCTGTTGAACCGCACACCGGTGCCCACGCCCCAATGGGCGCGCAGATCGGTGGGCTTGTCGGCCACCGCACCAGCGTCCACAAACAAGGTGTGTTCCCAGCTGCGGCCGTCGCCCCAGCCCAGCGGGCGTTGCCATTCCACGCCGCCGGCGGCGTGGTAGCGGCCGGGGTTGACCGTGCCGGCGCTGTTGGCCACGCCAATGCTGCGCGGCGCGTAGCCGCGCACGCTGCTGTCGCCACCGAGCAAAAACCGCTCTGTGGCCGGCACCTCGGCCGAGGGCGCTGCCCAGACCGCGCCAGCGTCCGCGCGCACCGCGATGCGGCCTTGTGCCCCCAGGGGCCAGTAGCCCAGCCAGCGGGTGCGCAGTTTCACAAAGGGGTGGCGCGTATCCCCCAAGGTGGTGCCAGCGCCCAGCTCGGCGCCAAAGGCGTGGCCTTGGTTGGGGTAGGGCTCTTGGTCAAAGCGGCGGCGCGTCCAAGCGTAGTTGGCGCTCAGCGCGCTGTCGCGCTGGGTCACACCGCCCTCCACCGATCTGTCGCGGTTGGCTTGCACAAACAGGCTGCGTTGCCATGTGCCCAGGTCTTGGCTTTGGCCAACGCGCAGGCTGTTGCCGATGATTTGCAGTTCGTCGGTATCGGTCCTTTCCCAGTCCCACTGGGTCACCCAGCGCCAGCCTTGGGCGTTGGGTCGCGAGCGCCATTGCTCGCTCCAATGGCGCTCGTCTTGTTCGAGTTCGCCTTGGCTCAGCAGTTCGCCACCCACGCCGGGCAGGCGCCAGTGGCGGTGTTCCAGCGTCAGGCGGGGCCCGTTGTCGCGGCTGCCTCCCACACCCAGCACCAAGCGCTGGCGTTTGGCTTCGCGCAGCTGCACCTGCACGGGCGAATCGGCGCCGGTCTCGCTCGGCTCCACCGACACAAATACCGATTCGTACCAGCCTGTCTCCATCAAGCGGCGCTGGGCGTCTTGCACATCGCTCAGCCGGTATTCGGCCCCTGGTTTGATGCCGCTGATGCTGAGCAAGTTGAGCGTTGGTGCGGTGTCGTAACGCTCAGCGCCTTCTATCACCACCGGGCCCAGGGTCACTGCCACACCGCTGTCGATTTCCAGCGACAAGCGCACTTCATGCGTGCTGGGGTCCACATCGGCCAGGCTGTTGCCAATGCGCGCGGCCGGGTAGCGCTGGGCGCTCAGGCGCCGCACGGCCTCGCCTTTGGCGCGGTCCCAGCCGGCTTGGGTGAAGCGTTCGCCCACCGGCAGCGCCCACGCTTGTCGCAGGGCTTGCACCGTGACGCTGTCCTTGGTCACGGCGCCGTTGGTGTAGATGTCGACGCTGGCGATGCGGCTGGCGGGACCGGTCTCGACATCGACAAGCACCTCACCCATGGGGAAAGCGGCGTTGGCGCTGCGCTGCAGGCGCACCTGCGGCGCAAACCAGCCCTGTGTGCCCAGCAGTTGGGCGATGTCGTCCACCGCCAGTTCGAGCAGCCGGTCCAGCTCGGTGTCGCTCAGGTCGTCTTGGCGCTGGTAGCGGCGCAGCGGTAGGTTGTTGTTCAACAGGGCGCGCACCTCATCGGGCGCGCGCACCGTCAGGCCAAAACGCGGGTTGTCCGAGGCGCTGTTGGGTGGCTGGGTGTTGGGGGAAACAGTGGTCTGGGCCCAGCCCGAAGCGGCGCCCAGGCTCAAGCACAGACAGATCACAGATGACCAAGCGCCCATGGGGCGCCGGCCCCACAGGTTAACGGGCATAACGGCGGATGTTCAGCGGCGCGGTGGCGCCAAGCGTCGATTCATTTCGACAACAGGCGCATCGCGTCTTCCAGGCCCTTTAGGGTCAGCGGAAACATGCGCTGCCCCATGAGCTGCTGGACGATGGCGATGCTCTGCCGATACTGCCACACGCCTTGCGGTTCTGGATTGATCCAGGCGAATTTCGGAAACGCATGTGTGAGCCTTTGCAACCATTCGGCGCCGGCTTCTTCGTTGTTGTATTCCACGCTGCCGCCGGGCTGCAGGATTTCATACGGGCTCATGGTCGCGTCGCCCACAAAAATCAGCTTGTAGTCCTTGTTGTACTTGCGGATGATGTCCCAGGTGGCGAACTTCTCGGCAAAGCGGCGGCGGTTGTTCTTCCACATAAAGTCGTAAACGCAGTTGTGGAAGTAATAAAACTCCAGGTGCTTGAACTCGCCCTTGACCGCGGAAAACAGCTCTTCCACCCGCGCGATGTGCTCATCCATGGTGCCGCCTACGTCCATCAACAGCAGCACTTTCACGTTGTTGTGCCGCTCCGGGATCATTTTGATGTCCAAATAGCCGGCGTTGGCGGCGGTGGCGCGGATGGTGTCTGGCAGGTCCAGCTCCAGGTCGTTGCCTTCGCGCGCGAACTTGCGCAGTCGGCGCAGCGCCACCTTGATGTAGCGCGTGCCCAACTCCTGGGTGTCGTCGTAGTCGCGGTAGGCGCGCTGGTCCCAGACCTTGACCGCGCTTTTGTTGCCGCCCTTGCCGCCGATGCGGATGCCCTGCGGGTTGTGGCCGCCGTTGCCAAACGGCGATGTGCCACCGGTGCCGATCCAGCGGCTGCCACCGGCGTGGCGCTCGTTTTGCTCCTCCAAGCGCTTTTTGAGCGTCTCCATCAGCTCCTCCCAATCCATCTTGGGCGCCTTGGCTTTTTGCTCGTCTGACAGCAGGCGCTGCATCTCCTGGCGCAGCCAGTCGGCCGGAATGGGCTTGGTGAAGTCGGCGATCAGCTCCACGCCTTTGAAATAGGCGGCAAATGCACGGTCAAATTTGTCGAAGTGATTCTCGTCCTTGACCAGCGCGGTGCGGGCCAAGAAATAAAAGTCGTCCATCGAGCACGCGTCGGGGTTGGTCGGCCCCACCACCTGCACCTGCAGCGCTTCAAGCAGCGTCAAAAATTCCTTGACTGACACCGGCACCTTGGCCGCGCGCAGGGTGTAGAAGAAGTCGATCAGCATGGGGTGACTTCCTTCGTCAAGACACCAGAACTGGTGTGCTTCTCGGTGAACAGCGCCGGGAGTTCTGTTTCAAGCAATTTCCGAAAGTCGCCATTTGGCAGGTGTTTTAGCAAGCCGTATTCGCAGGCAACAGCCTGTCTGGCATGGCCATCTTCGCTTGCCCATAGATGAAGAGCTAACAAAAAAATCTCAGTTTGACTTAGTTGGTCAATAAAAAGCTCAACGTATTGAAGCCGGTTTTGCGTCAAGAGTAGTTCCGCGTCGTTTAACACTCGAAAAACTACTCGAAAGTAATGATCGAAGACTTGATTGGATGGCTTTGCAGTTAACCAAGATTCTTTGAGCACCTCAGCTGGCCGACTTTGATGTGCACTTTGACCTCCTATGGACTGCAAGCTTTGTCCGTCTGGCATTTGTTTAATGTAGTGACCAGGCTGATTTTTGAACCACTTGTATAAAACGGCCCGACCTTTCAAATATTCTCCGTGTTCAAGGAATAAACCGTCCACAGTGGTTTGATAAACGCGCAGTAGATCAAAAAAACGTTGCTCTTGCCTTTGAAGCTCGGCGGTTTTTGCTTGTTCTTTTAAAGCCATTTGTGTGTCGTGTAGCTCCGATTTTTGGAGCTTCCAAACTGCATAAGCGACGATAAGCGTTGCGAACGAAATGACGGGGTTCATCAGTCCGCCAAAGTAGTCGCCTAGCGTGCCCCAGTCCTCTGTTCTTTGACTGAAGCTAGTCGAATAAAACCTAGTGATGTATGAGGCGAGAACGATCACCAACAGAACGATGATGGTTGGTATCAGTAAATGCAGGGCTCGTTCCCATACATTTTCGCCACGCTTCTCATTTTTGAATTTCATTCCCATCCCTCCACCTTCAGTCCCTTGACCCGTTTGAACTCTCGCCCATTGCGTGTGACTATTACCAACTCAAGCGCTTTGGCCTGCGCTGCCAGCCACAAGTCATTTGGGCCAATGGGCGTGCCTTTGGCGCGAAGTTCTGCTCGAATATGTCCATATTGTTCGGACACCGTGTGCGTGATGGGTAGTACACCAAAAAAGTCGATCAGCCTTTGTGCGCGTTGTACTCGCAGTGTTGAGACAGGATGGTGCGCCACGCCATACAAAAACTCACCCGTGGTGATAGCGGACAGCACCGCTTCGCCTTTGGTCAGCACTTGCATGCGCTCGTTGATCGCTTGATCTGTTCCTTTGACCATCAGAGAAAACACGTCCGTGTCCAGCAGGTACCGATGTTTCATACCTTCGCCCCGACGGACTTTCTGCGTTTGTGCGAACCAGGAGTTGTGTCGATGGGTTCATCCAGTGGAGGCAGGTCGTCTAAGGTGGACAGGGCGTTGTCCAAGGCTTGGGCCTCTTCGTGGCTGAGTGGGGGTAAGTCCACCAAGGCTTCAGCCGCAGTCATGGCAACAGGGCGCAACACGATGTCTCGTCCTTCGCGCCGAATCTCAACCCACTTGGTGTTGAACTGAAATTCTTTAGGTATGCGAACAGCCTGGCTGTTGCCGGACTGAAAGACCGTGGTTTCTGTCACCTGCGGGCTGCGCAGGGCTTGCTCTGGAATGGGAGCATTCATGGTGACCTCCTGAGTTAGTGTGTATATCCTTGAAGTGTATACACCGATGCAGGCTTTGTCACCCGTTCTCGTTCAGCGGCCCGCTCACCGGTTTCTCTGGTTCATGAACACCAGTTTTTCAAACAAGGTGGTGTCCTGTTCGTTTTTCAGCAGCGCGCCCACCAGCGGCGGCACGGCCACTTTGTTGTCGGGGCTTTGCAGCGCTTCGGGCGGAATGTCTTCGGCCATCAGCAGCTTGAGCCAGTCGATCAGCTCCGAGGTGCTGGGCTTTTTCTTTAGGCCGGGTAGGTTGCGGATGTCGTAGAAGGTCTTCATGGCTGCAGTCAACAGCTCGTCTTTCAGCCCAGGAAAGTGCACCTCCACGATGCGCTTCATGGTCTCGGGCTCGGGGAACTTGATGTAGTGGAAAAAGCAGCGGCGCAAAAACGCGTCGGGCAGTTCTTTTTCGTTGTTCGAGGTGATGAACACCAGTGGCCGGTGTTTGGCTTTGATCAGCTCGCGCGTTTCGTAGCAATAAAACTCCATCCGGTCGAGTTCGCGCAACAGATCGTTGGGGAACTCGATGTCGGCCTTGTCGATTTCGTCGATCAGCAGCGCCACCGGCGCGTCGGCGGTGAAGGCTTGCCACAACACGCCCTGGACGATGTAGTTGCGGATGTCTTTGACCCGCTCGGCGCTGTTGGCGGTGTTGAGCTGGCTGTCGCGCAGGCGATTCACAGCGTCGTATTCGTACAGGCCTTGCTGCGCCTTGGTGGTGCTTTTGATGTGCCACTGCAACAGCGGCAGGCCCAGCGAATGGGCCACCTCTTCGGCCAGCATGGTTTTGCCGGTGCCAGGCTCGCCTTTGACCAGCAGCGGGCGTTTGAGAGCGATGGCCGCGTTGACCGACAGCATCAGGTCGGCGGTGGCCACGTAGTTGTCAGTGCCTTGAAATTTCATGGTGAGAAGGTATGGATGACCAGACAGACACTCTGTCAGGGTATTCAATAAGCCATCGCTGATGGCCGCCTCTATATAATCAAAGATTGATTTTTATCAAACCGTCACCCATTGTGCTTGGAAAATGAACACTCTGAAGACCACGATCGTCCGTACCGTTGTCGCCGCAGCGACGCTTGCCGCCGTCGCGGTTTCTGCCCAAGCCCAGGGTGCCACCGGTGATGTTGCCGCCGGCAAACAAAAAGCCGAAATGTGCATCGGCTGCCATGGCATCCCCGGCTATCAGAATAGCTTTCCCGAAATCCACAAAGTGCCGATGATTTCGGGCCAGAGCGACAAGTACATCGTCTCTGCCCTCGCTGCGTACAAAAAAGGCGATCGCAAGCACCCGTCTATGCGTGGTATTGCGGGCTCGCTGTCGGAGCAGGACATGGCCGATTTGGCGGCCTTTTACAGCTCGCATGTGAGCAAGCTGGCTCCCGAGGCGCCGAAGTCGCCCAACTCGGTGGTGGCTGCTTTGTTGGAGCGCGGCGCCTGCGCGTCCTGCCACGGTGCCAATTTCAGCAAACCGATCGACCCTAGTTACCCCAAAATCGGCGGCCAACACGCCGACTACCTGTTTGTGGCCCTCAAGTCGTACAAAGTGGAAAACAACGGCGTGGTCGGACGCTCCAACGGTGTGATGGGCGGCATTGTCAAGCAGTTCAGCAACGCGGAAATGCGCGAACTTGCCAAATACCTCGCATCGGTGCAAGGCGAGCTGGCCACGGTGCCACAGTCGCGCTTCCGCTGATTGCCGCGGCTTAACAGAAAGCCCCGCTTGGCGGGGCTTTTTTGTGGGCGCTCAGTCTTGGGTGGCGCGCCGCCGCACGGCGTCGATGTAGGCCAAGCCGTCGGGCGGACGGCCGCTGCGCTGGCTTTCCCACAGCATGGCGCCCAGGCATTCCATCACCTCGTGGTGGGCGGCGTGCAGGTCGCCTCGGCGAGCGGTCAGCAGCTCCACCGCTTGGCGGATGCCAGGCGGCTGGTCGATGCTGCATTGCTCGCTGATCGACAGGTGCATCGACAGGTGCAGAAACGGGTTGCTGCGTCCCGTGTCGGGCTGACCCATGGCCGCCAGGGCAGCCTCCACGTCCGAGAAATCGCTGTCGTATTCGGGGTGTTCGGCCATCCACTGCGCCGCCAGTTGTTCAATGGCTTCCATCGGTGCGCCTTGCTGGCGTTTGGTGTGGACCGTGCAGAAAAACCGCCGCACATCGGCCTGTGAGGGAGAAAACATGGGCGGATTGTCGCTCAGGTGCGTATGCTCAGCCCTCATCACACGGTGGACGCGTACAGTGGTCCCATGGTGGTGATCAACGACCCATTTTTCTACGCAGTGGCGATTCCGGCGGTGCTGTTGCTTGGGGTGAGCAAGAGCGGCTTTGGCGCGGGTTTTGGCGCGCTGGCGGTACCCCTGATGGCGTTGGCGGTGTCGGTGCCGCAGGCGGCCGCCATTCTGATGCCGGTGTTGTTGCTGATGGACCTGTTGGGCATTGCAGCGTTTCGCCAACAGGTGGACCGGGCTTTGTTTCGGCGTTTGTTGCTGCCGGGACTGGCTGGCATTGTGGTGGGAGCCTGGCTGTTCAAGGCGCTGGACGCGCGCTGGGTGGCGGGTGTGGTGGGTGTGCTGACCTGGCTGTTTCTGTGGCAGCGCTGGCGCCGGGCACAAGCCGCCGACACATCGGTGCCCGCGCCCTGGGTGCAGCGGGTGTTGACGCTGGCCTCGGGTTTCACCAGTTTTGTGGCGCACGCCGGTGGCCCGCCCATTCAGGCGGCCTTGTTGCCGCTGCGCCTGCCGCCGCTGGTGTTCACCGCCACGCTGGCCTATTTCTTTTTTGTCATCAACCTCGCCAAATGGCTGCCCTACGCTTGGCTGGGTTTGATCGACGCGCGCAACATGGGCACGTCTTTGTTGCTGTTGCCGTTTGCGCCGGTGGGGGTGTGGGTCGGTGTGCGCTTGGCGCACCGCATACAGCCTGCGCTGTTTTATCGCCTGGTGCACTGGGGCATGTTTCTGACCGGCGGCAAACTGATCTGGGACGCGTTCGCCTAAGCGCCGCAGGGCTATCCCCGCCGCTCGCAGCCCTGCTGTGTGTTGTGCGCTGTCGCGCTGTCGCGCTGGCGCCGATCCCAAGAGGCTTCCCACCGTAGAGTGATGGCGATGCGACATTTCCATTCTTTGGACGAGCTGGTGGCCTGTGTGGGCCAAGACGTGGCGGTGAGCGACTGGGTGCAGGTCGATCACGCGCGCATCCAAGCCTTTGCCGACGCCACCGGAGATCAGCAGTGGATTCATGTGGACGAAGCGCGCGCCCGCGAGGGCCCGTTTGGCGCCACCATCGCCCACGGCTTTCTCACGCTCTCGCTGTTGCCTTGCTTTCTGGACAGCGCCCTGTCACTGGCGGGCTCGGGCATGGGGGTGAATGTGGGCCTGAACCGGGTGCGTTTTGTCTCGCCGGTGCCGGCGGGCAGCCGCTTGCGTGGGCATCTGCACCTGTTGGCGGCCGAGCCGCTGGACGGCGGCGCTTGGCAGCTCATCTGGCGCTGCACGGTGGAGCGCGAAGGTGCCGACACGCCCGCCTGTGTGGCCGAGGCGGTGGTGCGGCGTTACCCCTGATCGGGGCCGGTTTGGGCTTGGGCAAAACCATTTTGGCGCCAAGCCTCAAACACACTGACGGCCACCGCGTTCGACAGGTTCAGGCTGCGCTGCCCGGCCAGCATGGGCAGGCGCAGGCGTTGCGCGGAGGGAAAACGCTCGCGCAATTCGGGCGCCAGGCCCCGGGTCTCACTGCCGAACACCAGCCAATCACCGGCCTGAAAAGCCTGGGCAAATACGCTGTGGCTGCCTTTGGTGGTGAAGGCGAACAGCCGGTCAGCGGCGGGCTGTGCGGTGGCCAGAAACGCTCCCCAGCTGGCGTAGCGCCGCACGCTGGCGTATTCGTGGTAGTCCAGCCCGGCGCGGCGCAGCTGCTTGTCGTCCATCGAAAAACCCAGTGGCTCTACCAAATGCAGCTGGCAGCCGGTGTTGGCGCACAGGCGGATCACGTTGCCGGTGTTGGGCGGGATTTCGGGTTCGACCAGAACGATGTGGAACATGGCAATCAGGCGGGTGGGGTGCGGGCCAGCACCACTGCGCTGACCGAGCGCGCGCCGGCTTGGAGCAAGGTGCTGGCCGCCTCGGACAAGGTGGCGCCGGTGGTCATGACGTCGTCGACCAGCAGCAGGCGCGCATTGTGCACGCGCGCCACCACGTCGGGGTGGACACCAAACACCCCGCGCAAATTGACACGCCGTTCCGCCGCGCTCAGGCGGTGCTGGTCCGGTACCTCGGCCAAGCGCACCAGCGCTTGGGACCAGCCTTTGCTGCGGTGATCGCCGTGCAGCAGTCCCTTGGACAATTCCCACGCTTGGTTGTAGCCACGCTCGGCCAGGCGGTCTGGGCTCAGTGGGATCGGCAGCACGCCGTCGATGGCGGCCAGATCGAGCGGCAGCGCCGCCAGCAGCCCATGCCACGCATTCGTGAGTCCCAAGTCGCCATGGAACTTCCAACGCGCGATCAAGTCATCCCAAGGGTAAGCGTAGTCCAGCGCGGCATGACAATTGGACAGCACCGGCGGGTGCTGGCGGCAGTCCGGGCATACACCGCTACCCCAGCGACAGGCGCAGCGCAGGCAGCGCGCGGTGGGTGGTGCAAAACGCTGCAGGCACGCCGCACACGCCCAGCTGTGGCACCACAAGCCACACACCGGGCAAAGCCCTGGGCGTTGAGACCACAGAGAACGCAAGGCGGATCGCATGGCCTCAATATACTGGCGCCCGGCCCACCGCGCCCACCACCGACATGAACACCGAGGATTACCGCATTCCCACCATTGACGCCGCCGCCAGTCGGCGATGGCTGCACCTGCCACGTCACGAGGCGCCCTGGCTGCACGAAGAGGTAGGTTCGCGGATGGTGGAGCGCCTGCAATGGTTGCGCCAGCCGCCGCGCAGCTGGCTGCACTGGGAGCCGCTGCTCGGTGGGCCACAGACCCACCAGCGTTTGGCCAACACCCTGGGTGACGTGCCTTGGAAGCTCTGGGGCGTCCACCGCGCGGGCATCGAGGCGCATTGGGCGCCGGCGCCCGCGCCGTGGTGGCAGCGCTGGCGCACCGCACCCCCCAGCCCGTGGGCGGAGCCAGACGAGCCTTTTGGCATGGTCTGGTCCAACATGCTGCTGCACCATATCGGCGACCCGATGCCCTTGTTGCAACGCTGGCACAGCCATTTGCAAGACCAAGGGCTGGTGATGTTTTCGTGCTTGGGGCCGCAGACCCTCATGGAGTTGCACCAAGTGCACGAACGCATGGGCTGGCCCGCGCCCACCCACCAGTTCACCGACATGCACGACTGGGGCGATTTGCTGGTGCGCGCAGGTTTTGCTGAGCCAGTGGTGGACATGGAACGGTTGCAACTGACCTTCAGCTCCGCGCAGGCTCTGCTGGGTGAGCTGCGATCCCTAGGGCGCAACTTGTTGCGCGGGCGCTACTCAGCTTGCCGCGGGCACGCTTGGTTCGATGCTTGGCTCGACGCGGTGGAGCGGCATGGTGTGCGCAATGCCGAGGGGCGTTTGCAGCTCACGTTTGAAGTGGTGTACGGCCACGCCCACAAAGTGGCCGCTGCTCTACCCAAAAAAGACCCTAGCCGCATCGGTTTGGACGAGATGCGCACCATGCTCAAGTCGCGTCGCGACGCAGGCAATGGTTGACTTGTCAGACCGGGGTCAGGCAAGGGCCTGTCTCTGAACGTTACAATTGATATAAGTCAAATGCCGGGGTCTCTGTTCGGGGCCCGGGTTGCATCTTTCGGGATAGCGTCCGGTTTCTGTATGGAACACCCTCAGCCTTGGCGGTTTGCTCGTGTTTGTGCCGATGGCGCCCTGCAGTGGCGAATGAGGCGCAACTGCTCGGTTACGCCGGTGCAGTTGCTGTCGTTGTTTGCCACGCTGGCGTTGTTGTCTCTGGGTATCGCAGCGTTTTTCTGGTCGCAAGGCGCACTGTTGGTCTTGCCCTTCACCCTGCTGGAGCTGTTGGCTTTGGCGGTGGCTTTTCGGGTGTATGCCCGTCACGCCACCGATGGGGAGGTGATTGATCTACAGGCCAACGGCTTGCGCGTGGAGCGCGAGGAGGCGGGGGTGATCACCACCGATTGGTTTGAACCGGCGCTCGTGCGCATAGGTTTGCCAGAAAAACCCGGCGATCTGATCGAAATACGTGCAGGCCGTCGTGAACTCAGGTTGGGGCGTCATGTCAGACCTGAAGTGCGGCGTGTCTTGGGCAGAGAGATCCGTAGCGCTTTGGTGATGACCAGTGTGGGTAATCCCTGACGGGTATTGTCAGAAAATTTGTTGTAATCTGTGTTGATATAAATCAATGCTTATATTTGAGGCGTGTAACGTGAGCAAAATGAAGCAAGCGGCAATGTCCCTGCACCAGCGTTTGGTGGCTTTGCGCTCGGCCGGCACCACGGCTGTGCTGGCTGCGGGTGCTTGGACCCAGGTCATGGCCCAGCAGGTGAACGACCTGCCTGGTGGTCCAGCGGTCAATCAGCTCAATTTCGCGCCTCCGGCCACCAAAATCGCCGAGCAGCAACACTGGCTGCACTGGTTTATGCTCATCTTGTGCACCGTCATTTTTGTGTTGGTGTTCGGGGTGATGTTCTATTCCATCGTCAAGCACCGCCGTTCGGTGGGTCACAAGTCCCAAGAGCTGCCAGAACCTATCTGGGTCGAGTTGGGTTGGACCATTGTGCCTTTCCTGATCGTGATTGGTATGGCGCTCCCCGCTACCAAGGTGCTCGTGGCCCAAAAAGACACCACCAACAGCGACATCACCATCAAAGCCACTGGTATGCAGTGGAAATGGGGTTACGACTACATCAAGGGCGAAGGCGAGGGCATCAGTTTCTTGTCGACCCTCGACAACACCCATCGCATTGCGTCCAACTCGGGCAAGCCGCCCGCCATGGACGACTACTTGCTCAAGGTGGACAACCCATTGGTGGTGCCTGTTGGCAAGAAGATTCGCATCATCACGACCGCTAACGATGTGATTCACGCTTGGATGGTGCCCGCTTTTGGCGTCAAGCAAGATGCGATTCCCGGTTTTGTCCGTGACACTTGGTTCCGTGCTGAGAAAACTGGCGACTTCTACGGCCAGTGCGCTGAGTTGTGCGGCAAAGAGCATGCCTACATGCCCATTCACGTCAAAGTGGTGACCGCTGAAGAGTACGCCGCGTGGGTGGGTGGCGAGAAGAAAAAAATGGCAGCGCTGGCCGACGATCCGAGCAAGGTGTGGACCTTGGCCGATTTGGTCAAACGCGGTGAGTCGGTGTATGCGGCCAACTGTGCTGCTTGCCACCAAGCCAACGGCAAAGGGGCTGGCCCGATCAAACCGCTGGATGGTTCTGCCATCGTGACAGACGCAGATCACCTCAAGATGACCACCATCATGCTCAACGGCGCCGCTGGCGGTGCTATGCCGTCGTGGAAACAGTTGTCGGACACAGAGCTGGCTGCGGTGATGACCTACGCCAAGAACAACTGGTCCAACCAGACCCAGCAAATCGTGCAGCCCGCCCAAGTGCAGGCCGCTCGCCAGTGACCATTACTGAATCACACCGAAGGAAGTCAACATGAGTGCAGTGCTTGATCATCACGATGCGCACGATCACGACCACCACCACGCCCCGACCGGATGGCGGCGGTGGGTCTTCGCCACCAACCACAAAGACATCGGTACCCTGTACTTGCTGTTTTCGTTCGCCATGCTGATGGTGGGGGGTGTGTTGGCGCTGGGTATTCGTGCCGAGCTGTTCCAGCCTGGCCTGCAGTTGGTGAATCCAGAGCTGTTCAACCAGCTCACCACCATGCACGGCATCATCATGGTGTTTGGCGCCATCATGCCGGCCTTTGTGGGTTTTGCGAACTGGATGCTGCCGTTGCAAATCGGCGCCTCTGACATGGCATTTGCCCGCATGAACAACTTCAGCTTCTGGCTGATGATTCCTGCTGCGTTGATCATCGTGCTGTCTTTCTTCATGCCCGGTGGCGCCCCCGCCGCTGGCTGGACGCTGTACGCACCTCTGACCCTCCAGATGGGTCCTTCGATGGACGCAGCCATCTTTGCGATGCACATCCTGGGTGCTTCGTCGATCATGGGCTCGATCAACATCATCGTTACTATCCTCAACATGCGTGCGCCTGGCATGACGTTGATGAAGATGCCGATGTTCGCTTGGACATGGCTGATCACCGCCTACTTGCTGATTGCTGTGATGCCTGTGCTGGCTGGTGCCATCACCATGACGCTGACCGATCGCCATTTCGGCACCAGCTTCTTCAACCCGGCAGGTGGCGGTGACCCGGTGATGTACCAGCACATCTTCTGGTTCTTCGGTCACCCCGAGGTGTACATCATGATCTTGCCGGCTTTCGGTATCGTCAGCCATGTGGTTCCGGCCTTTGCTCGTAAAAAGCTGTTTGGTTATGCCTCCATGGTGTACGCCACAGGCTCTATCGCTATTTTGTCTTTTGTGGTGTGGGCGCACCACATGTTCACCACCGGCATGCCGGTCACTGGGCAGCTGTTCTTCATGTATTCCACCATGTTGATCGCAGTGCCCACCGGCGTGAAGATCTTCAATTGGATCGCCACGATGTGGAAGGGTGAGATGACGTTCGAAACTCCCATGATGTGGGCGGTCGGATTCATCTTTGTGTTCACCATGGGCGGCTTCACCGGTCTGATCCTCTCGATGGCACCGATCGACATCAACTTCCAAGACACCTACTACGTGGTGGCTCACTTTCACTATGTGCTGGTGGCGGGTTCTCTGTTTGCCATGTTCGCCGGCATCTACTACTGGTTGCCGAAGTGGACTGGCGTGATGTACAGCGAATTCCGCGGCAAGCTGCATTTCTGGTGGTCGATGATTTCTTTCAACATCACCTTCTTCCCGATGCACTTCTTGGGTCTGGCTGGTATGCCTCGTCGTTACGCCGACTATCCCATGCAGTTCGCGGACTTCAACATGATCGCGTCGATCGGTGCGTTCGCTTTCGGTTTGGCGCAGGTGTATTTCTTTCTGTTCGTGATCGTGCCTGCGATGCGTGGCAAAGGCGAAAAAGCCCCTCAGAAGCCATGGGATGGCGCAGTCGGCTTGGAGTGGGAAGTGCCTTCTCCGGCCCCGCACCATACCTTTGAGAATCCGCCCAAGCTGGACGCCAGTGCGACCCGAGTGATTGGCTGATAGCGGTATGCAAAACGCGGAACTGCGGAGGAAAAACCGCCGCCTAGGGCTTGTATTGGCCTCAGTGGCGGCGGCATTCTTGATCGGTTTTGTGGCCAAGTTGGTGTTGATTGGCGGTTGAATCTCTCAAACCCACGGTACTTCATATGCGAGTGCACAAGGAAAACTGGAAAATGGTCGGCAAACTCGGCGTGATCACGCTGGGCATGTTCGCGTTCGGTTATGCCTTGGTACCGATTTACCGTGCGATTTGCGAGGTGACCGGAATTAACATCTTGGCTCTCGGGGAGCAGCGCAACAATCTGGCCGTTGGCAAGGTTGAAAACACACAAGTCGATACCAGCCGCACCATCACGGTTGAGTTTGACGTGAACGTGCGTGGTCCTTGGCATTTCAAGCCTGAAAAACGCTCGGTACAGGTGCATCCTGGACAATTGACCACGGTGCTCTACGAGTTCCAAAACATTCAGAACCGCACCATGGCAGCTCAGGCCATTCCTAGCTATGCCCCGCGTCAGGCCACGGCACACTTCAACAAACTGGAGTGTTTTTGCTTCAACCAATACACCTTGGCTCCGGGCGAAAAAAAGGAATGGCCGGTGGCATTCGTCATCGATCCCAAGTTGCCCAAGGACGTGACCACGATTACCTTGTCATACACCTTCTTTGAAGTTGGGTCGGGCACACCGGCTGCCCCGACCGCTGCGTTGACCCGGGCAGGAGATGAGGTGTGAGCGCGGTGAAACCCAAGGCGGCATGGCTGTCCACGATGGTGGCGGTGCTCTGGGGCTTTTTGGGCGTGCGCCGCAACAGCGACTACCAACAGGATGTGAAGCGGCTCAACCCTTTGCACATTATGTTGGTTGGCGTTTTGATGACCTTTTTGTTTGTGGCTGGCTTGATGATGCTGGTCACGTGGATCACTTGATCCGATTTTCAGACACACAAAACACACATTGCCATTAGGAGAGAGCATGTCTTCCACGACCCACGGCGGTACGCCTTACTACTATGTTCCGGGCCTTTCTAGGCACCCGGTGATGGCGGCCATCGGGCTGTTTTTTGTGATTTTGGGCGCTGGTCAGTGGATCAACGGAGCACAGTGGGGCGCTTGGTCCTTGGCCTTTGGTTTGGCGTTCTGGTTGGTGGTGCTGTTTCAGTGGTTCAGTGAAGCGGTGCGCGAGAGCGAAAGCGGTTTGTACGGTCGCAAAATCGACATCTCTTATCGTTGGAGCATGAGCTGGTTCATCTTCTCCGAGGTGATGTTTTTTGGCGCGTTCTTCACCGCTTTGTGGTGGGCTCGTGTGCAATCCGTGCCCAACTTGGGCAACATTGAAAACAGCCTGATTTGGCCCGACTTTTCGGCGGTGTGGCCGTCTGTACAAGCGGGCATGACAGCTTCGCCTGCTGGCATCGTTGAGCCTTTCCAGACCATGGGGCCGTTCTGGCTCCCCACCATCAACACCGCCTTGTTGTTGACCTCAGGTGTGACGTTGACCATCGCCCACCACGCACTGCTAGCTGGTGAGCGAGCCAAGACCATCACGTTCATGTGGGCCACGGTGTTGCTGGGCTTGGTGTTTTTGTTTGTGCAGGGGTACGAATATGCCCACGCTTACGGCGATCTCAACCTAAAGCTCAGCTCCGGTATCTTCGGTTCCACCTTCTTCATGCTGACAGGCTTTCACGGTTTTCACGTGTTTGTCGGCATGCTGATGTTGCTGTTCATCACCTTGCGCCTGCAAAAGGGCCACTTCACCAAAGAGCGTCACTTCGGTTTTGAAGGTGCCGCATGGTACTGGCACTTTGTGGACGTGGTGTGGCTGGGGCTGTACATCGTGGTGTATTGGATGTAACAGGCTTGCCCCTGCCACAACAAAAAGGCGCCCTCGGGCGCCTTTTTTGGTGAACGATGCGTTGGCGAACGATCGGCCACGCAGAGGTATCAACGGTTCACGGGTAAGCCGGTGGGTTGAATCCACCCCGCCCAGTAACTCAGCAGTACCACGACAAAGAGCAGAATAGAAAATCCCACCCGAAATGCGAGTGCTTTGCTCATGGGATTGGGTTTGTGGGCTTGGTCGTCGGCGTTGTCGCTCGCACTGCCACCCCGCATCATATACACCAAGGCGGCACCTAGGCTGCCGATGATGGCAATAAAGGCGATGAGAACAAGGTACGTCATGGCACCGATTATCCGGCAGTCTCGGTCTGATGGCCGCACAGCTCACAAAGGGTTTCAATGAACACCTCCCGGCGCTGGCGCACAGTCCTGGTGGCGCTGGTCGCCCTGATGGCGATGGGCGTGACCGCGCGTTTGGGTTGGTGGCAGCTGGGGCGTGCGGCGACAAAGACAGAGCTGGCCGAGCGGTTGGAGCGCCGCAGCGCACTGCCGGAGCTGTCGGTGGTCCAAGCGCTGGCCATGCCTTCGGAAGATGCACATCACCGCTTGGTGCGGTTGACTGGCCACTGGGTGTCTGAAGCCACGGTGTTTCTGGACAATCGACCGATGCAAGGCAGGGCGGGTTTTGTGGTGGTGACACCGTTGCGTCTGACGGGACGCTCAGAAGCGATTCTGGTGCAACGCGGTTGGGTACCCAGGGACTTTCAGGACCGAACCCGCTTGCCAACGCTGTTAACGGCCAATGAAGAGGTGACGGTATTGGGCACAGTGGCCCCGCCTCCATCGCAGCTATACGCCTTTGCCCCTGGCGAGGTGGGCCCCATCCGGCAAAATATCGACCTTGGCGCCTACAGCTTGGAGACAGGCTTGTCGCTGGTGGCATGGTCTGTGTTGCAGACCGGGCCGCAAGATCCCCAATTTCAACGCGCGTGGCCCAAACCCGGTGTGGACGTCTCCAAGCACCACGGCTACGCCTTTCAATGGTTTGCGCTTTGTGCCTTGATCGGCCTGCTGTATGTCTGGTTCCAACTCATTGCCCCCTACCGCGCCCGCCGAGGCTGATCGCCCTGAACCGCTGACCATGACGGTGCACAGCTTGCCGTCGGTGCAGAGCGAACACCAGCCGCGCACCGCTGCGGAGGTGCGCCGTGGGCGCATCAAACTGTTGCTGCTGCTGTTGGTCGCTGCTTCGCCGGTGATCGCCTCGTATTTCACCTATTACGTGATCCGTCCCGAGGGGCGGCGCAATTACGGCGAGCTGGTGGAGCAACGACCGTTGCCCAACTGGGCGGGCACCAATCTTCAAGGCCAGACCGTGCCTTTGGACACGCTCAAGCACCAGTGGCTGCTGGTCAGTGTGGCCGACAGCGCCTGCGATGCAACGTGCCAACAGCACCTGTATTTGCAGCGCCAGTTGCGCGAAGGGCTGGGCAAAGACAAAGACAAGCTCGATTGGGTGTGGCTGCACACCGGCGCAGGTGAAGTGCCAGAGACCCTTAAACCCGCCTTGGCCAGCGCCACAGCGCTGCGGGTGGATGCCGAACAATTGGCGGCGTGGTTGCAGCCAGCCCCAGGGCAGAGCCTGAGCGACCACCTGTATGTGATCGACCCCATGGGCAATTGGATGATGCGCTTCCCGGCCAACGCCGACCCGAAAAAGACCAAGCGCGATTTGGACCGCTTGGTACGGGCCGCCTCATTTTGGGACCAGCCTGGGCGTCCGAGTGACGCCAACGGAGCGCAGTGATGGATGCCCCCCCGTTGTACGACCTGCAGCCGTTGGCGCGGCTGATGCTGCTGGGCATGGCGGTGGCTGTGCTGCCACTGGCTTGGGTGTGGTGGCGACACCGCCAAGCGCCGGTGAGCCAGCGCCTGCAGGCTCTGACCTGGGTGACGCTGTTCCTGACCTTTGACCTGGTGCTGTTTGGCGCCTTCACCCGCTTGACCGATTCTGGCCTCGGTTGTCCCGACTGGCCGGGCTGTTACGGCGCAGCCAGTCCGGTGGGCGCACACGCCGACATCGCCGCTGCTCAGCAGGCCATGCCCACCGGGCCGGTGACCTTTCCCAAGGCCTGGATCGAGATGATCCACCGTTATTTGGCCACCGGCGTGGGGGTGTTGATCATTGTGTTGCTGGCGGGGGCTTGGGCCGAACGCCGCCGCCTCAAGGTGCCGCTGTTTTGGCCAGTGCTGACCCTTGTTTGGGTTTGTGTGCAAGGCGCTTTTGGTGCGCTGACGGTCACCATGAAGCTGTTTCCGGCCATTGTCACGCTGCACCTTTTAGGGGGCTTGGCCTTGTTGGCCTTGTTGCGCGTGCAGTCGGTGGCTTACGCCATACCTGCCCACACACCGCCGCTGCCCGCACGTGCACAACGATGGCTCTGGCTGGCCTTTGCCTTGGTGTGGGCCCAAGTGGCCTTGGGCGGGTGGGTCAGCACCAATTACGCGGTGTTGGCTTGCACCGATTTCCCCACCTGCCAGGGCAGTTGGTGGCCGGTGATGGATGGATCGGGTTTTTCGGTGTGGCGCGATCTGGGGCACACCGCCGCTGGTGAGCCGCTGCCATTTGCCGCGCTCACAGCCATCCACTACACCCACCGCCTGGCGGCGTATCTGGTGCTGGCGGTGTTGGTGGTGGTTGCGCTGGTGTTGCGGCGAGCGCCTGGCTGGCGCACCGAGAGTCGCTGGCTGCTTGGCTTGTCGGCCTTGCAGTTGCTCACCGGTTTGTCGAATGTGGTGTTGGGTTGGCCGCTGTTGGCCGCCGTCATGCACACCGGCGGGGCGGCCGCTCTGGTGCTGGTGCTCACCGGAGCCTTGGCTCGGCGCCATTTCGAACATGTGGCCAAGCCCCAAGCGGTCGCCACGCCCACTTCCCGTTTCTCGGGTCAGATGTCATGAGTTCTCCCGCCTTGTCCGCCGCGCCGCCCATGAGCACTTGGCGGCAGTTTTACGCCCTGACCAAACCTCGGGTGGTGCAGCTGATCGTGTTTTGTGCGCTGATCGGCATGGTGCTGGCGGTGCCTGGCAGACCATCGGGCGCACAGCTGCTGCACGGTGGCTTGGCTTGCTTGGGCATTTGGTTGGTGGCCGGTGCCGCTGCGGCCTTTAATTGTGTGGTGGAGCAACACATCGACGCTCGCATGCGCCGCACCGCGTGGCGCCCCACCGCCAAAGGCGAGCTGAGCAACACCCAGACCCTGGCGTTTTCCGCCGCCTTGTGTGCGCTGGGCTCGGCCCTGCTGTACATCTGGGTCAACCCGCTGACCATGTGGCTGACCTTCGCCACCTTTGTGGGCTACGCGGTCATTTACACCGTGGTGCTCAAGCCCATGACGCCCCAAAACATCGTGATCGGCGGCGCCTCGGGCGCCATGCCGCCGGTGCTGGGCTGGGCGGCGATGACCGGTGAGGTCTCGGCCGAGTCGCTGGTGCTGTGCCTAATCATCTTTCTGTGGACACCACCGCACTTTTGGGCGTTGGCCTTGTACCGGGTAGAGGACTACCGCAAAAGCGGTCTGCCCATGCTGCCGGTGACCCACGGCTCGGAATTCACCCGCCTGCAGATATTGCTCTACACCTTCATCTTGATGGCGGCGTGTCTGTTGCCCTACCTGATTGGCATGAGCGGGCGGTTTTACTTGGCGGTGGCCTTGGCGCTGTCGGTGGGATTTTGTTGGTACGCGTGGCGGCTGTGGCGCGATTATTCCGACGCGCTGGCGCGCCAGACCTTCCGCTTTTCCCTCTACCACCTCAGCCTCTTGTTTGCGGCTTTGTTGATCGACCATTACCTGCCATGAGCCAAGTGACCCCAACCCGCCGCCATGTGCTGATCGCTGCCCTAGCGGCCGCTGCGTTGAGTGCGTGTGGTGCCGACAAGCCCGCGTTCACCGGCATCGACATCACCGGGGCCGACTACGCCACCGGCTTTGACCTGACAGACCATTTGGGCCAGCGGCGCACCTTGGCCGATTTCAAAGGCAAGGCGGTGGTGATCTTTTTTGGCTTCACCCAGTGTCCTGATGTGTGCCCGACCAGCCTGAGCGAGATGGCGCAGGCCAAACAGCTGTTGGGCCCCGACGGTGACCGCTTGCAAGTGCTGTTTGTGAGTGTCGACCCTGAGCGCGACACGCCCGAGGTGATGAAGGCCTACATGGCCAGCTTCGATCCCAGCTTTTTGGCGCTCTACACCACGGCCGATGGACTGCCTGCGCTGGCCAAGTCGTTCAAGATTTACTACAAAAAGGTCGACGGCCCCACCCCCACCAGCTACACCATGGACCACTCGGCGGGCGCCTATGTGTACGACCCCCAGGGCCGGGTGCGGCTCTACCACCGCTACAGCAATGGCCAAGCCGCGCAGGCCTTGGCCAATGACATCAAGCTGCTGCTGGCGTCTTGATCAGGCCATCGCCTGATCAGCCGCGCTGGTGAAGCTGTCGGCGTAGAACTCGTCTTCTGGCAAGCCCGCTAGCTGAACAAAATCGGCCCGCGCCGAGTCCACCACAATCGGCGCGCCGCAGGCGTAGACTTGATGGCCCGACAGGTCGGGCAGGTCCTGCAGCACCGCGCGGTGCACAAAACCCGTGCGACCGGTCCACTGGTCTTCGGGCAGCGCGTCCGACACCACCGGCACATAGCGCAGCTGCGGCATGTCGGCCAGTTGCGACTGAATCCAGGCGTCCTCGTACAGATCGGCCGGGCGGCGACCGCCCCAGTACAGCGTGGCAGGGCGGGTGATGCCGCGGTGCTGCATGTGCTCGATCAGCGCCTTGATGGGCGCAAAGCCCGTGCCAGAGGCCAACAGCACCATGGGTTTGCTGCTGTCCTCGCGCAGGTAAAAACTGCCATACGGGCCTTCGGCGCGCAGGATGTCTTTTTCTTTCATGGTGCTGAACACCGGATCGGTGAACTTGCCGCCGGGCATGTGGCGGATGTGCAGTTCCACCATGGGCGGGACCACTTCGAGGGTGTGCGGTGCGTTGGCCATGCTGTAGCTCCGGCGCGAACCGTCACGCAACAAAAACTCGATGTACTGGCCGGCGTGGAACTTCATCACGTCGTTGGCGGGTAATTGGAGTTTCATCACGATCACATCGTGCGATTTCTTGTCCAGACTGACCACGCGCACCGGCATCTTCTTGACAGGCAGGCCGCCTTCTGCGGTCACTTGCTTGGACTCCAGCACCACATCGCTTTGGGCGGTGGCGCAGCAGGTCAGCACCAGGCCTTGGGCTTCTTCCTCGTCGCTCAAGGCTTTGGCCTGGTGCGGGCCGTGCACCACGGTGCCGGAAATTTTCTTGCATTTGCACGAACCGCAAGCGCCGTCTTTGCAGCCATAGGGCAGACCAATGCCTTGGCGAATGCCAGCGGCCAGTAGGGTTTCTTTATCGTCGGCGGTGAAGCTGCGGCCACTGGGCTGCACAGAAATTTGAAAGCTCATCTTTTGGGTATCCTAGAGGGCGTGAATATGACTCGGAACCCCTGATTTTGCCTTCAAACCAAACCCCCTTGGGTGCACTGCCCGCCCGTTTTCGCCGCCAGCGTGTTTTGATCGTGGGTTGCGGCGATGTGGGCTTGCGAACGGCGGGTCAGTTGGGCGCCCCGCAAAGCCAGCGCGTGCAATTGATGGCCTTGACGTCTTCGCCTG
>JBEIEH010000003.1:0-35051 GCA_040383055.1 Burkholderiaceae bacterium | reverse complement strand
GGTGCCTTGGCGCTGCGACAGCTGCAGCGACCCCGACTGCGAACACCGCTTGTTCGGGCGTTTGCTCGCCCAAGGCTGAACTCCCACTGCCCCGTCGCGCGAGCCCGCGGCGAGCACGCCAAAAACGTGTCTGCGGGAAAACCCCGTGCCGCCGACGTCCGCACCACACGTAACATCCCCATCACCAAAAACGTTTTTGGTTGTTTTCGGTATGGTCTGAAAACACAAACCGTGCAACCCGAGGAGATGCCATGACATCCTTGATCCGTCGCCACCGCGTGCTGGTGGCCGCGCTCGCCGCCGCTCTGAGCTGGGGCAGCGCTTCTGCCCAAAACGTGTTGCTCTGGTCCACCCAGGCATCGCCCGTGAACGAACAACGCGCCATGCGCGACAACGTGTTGAAAAACGCGCCAGCGCCTGTTGAATTTGTCAGCAACCAAGAAGGGCCTTACTTCACCCGCTTGAACGCCGAGCTGCAAGCCGGCAAAGGCCAGATCGCCGTGCTCGGTGCCCTGCACGGACAACTCGCGTCCAACACCAAAGACCTGCAGGACCTGAGCCAGCTGGCCAAAGACCTCAAGATCAGCCCCAACTTCATGAAGCTGGGCAAGCTGGGCACCGGTGAACAAAAGTACATCCCCTGGATGCAGGCCACCTTCATCATGGTCGCCAACCGCAAGGCCTTGCCCTACTTGCCCGCTGGCGCCGATATCAACGCCCTGACCTACGACCAGCTGGTGCAGTGGTCCAAAAACATGGCCGACAAAACCGGTGGCCCCAAGTTTGGCTTCCCCGCCGGCCCGCAGGGGCTGAAGCACCGCTTCTTCCAAGGCTATCTGTACCCGTCGTATGCCAACTCGGTGGTGACCGAGTTCCGCTCGGCCCAAGCCGAAAAAGGCTGGCAAATGATGGTCAACCTCTGGAAGTACACCAACCCGGCGTCGACCACTTACAACTTCATGCAAGAGCCGCTGTTGGCCGACCAGGTCTGGGTGGCGTTTGACCACATCGCCCGCCTGTCCGACGCCTTCAACAAGCGTCCTGGCGACTTCGTGGCCTTCCCAGCGCCCGCCGGCCCCAGCGGCCGTGGTTTTATGCCGGTGCTCGCCGGTCTGGCGATTCCGAAGACCGCGCCCGACCGCGCCGCCAGCGAACGCCTGATCGCCCACCTGCTGCGCCCCGAGGTGCAACTGGCCACGCTGCAAGCGACCAACTTCTTCCCGACGGTGGACACCACCATTCCGGCCAACATCTCGGTGGCTGCGCGCGTCGCCGGTGATGCGATTGCCCGCCAAGCGGCCGCCAAAGACGCCAACCCGGGCCTGCTGCCGGTTGGGCTGGGCGCCCAGGGTGGCAAGTTCAACCAGGTGTACGTGGACGCCTTTGAGCGCATTGTGTTGGCCAAACAGCCAATCCGCGCGGTGCTCGACAGCCAGGCAGACACCCTGCGCAAGATCATGCAAGAGACCGGTGCCCCGTGCTGGGAACCCGACAAGCCGTCCAACGGCGCCTGCCCGGTGAAGTGAGCGCTCTTTCATGTCGCCCCGTCTGCTGCCCTATGCCTTGATTGCGCCGGCCACGGTGTTCACCGCGGCGCTCTTCCTGTACCCGTTCGCCTTGGTGGCCCAACAGGCCTTCACCGGTGCCGACGGGGCATTCAGCTTGGCGCACTTTCGCACCATGGTGGAACACTGGAAGTTCGAGAGTGCCTTGACCAACACGCTGTGGCTGGCGGCCATTGTGGTCCCGCTGCAGCTGTGTCTGGCCTTGGCGCTGGCGCAAATGGTCACCCGGCTGCAGCGCGGGCGCGACGTGATGCTCTATATCTGGACCATCCCGCTGGGCATCTCGGACCTGGCCGCCGGCATCATCTGGCTCACCGTGTTTGAGCAGACCGGTTTTCTCAACACGATCCTGATGGGCGTGGGGGCGATCGACGAGCCCACCAGTTTTCTGGGCTACGCCAACATGGGCACCACCTTGCTGGCGGTGGTGGTGGCCGAGGTGTGGCGGGCCACCGCGATTGTGTTGGTGATTCTGGTCTCGGGCATGGGCCTGATACCGAAGGAATACAACGAAGCGGCCGAGGTGTTTGGCGCGGGTGCGTGGGCCAAGTTTTGGCGCGTGACGCTGCCGCTGCTCAAGCCCAGCCTGCAAACCGCGCTGATTCTGCGCACCATTCTCGCGTTTGAGGTGTTTGCGGTGGTCGCAGTGCTCTCGGGCACCCAGTTTCCGGTGCTCATGGGTGAGACCTATGAGTGGCAGTTCACCCTGCAGGACGGCTCGGTGGCCGCCGCTTACGCGATGGTGATCCTGGGCATTTCGATTGTGTCGACCGTGTTTTACCTGCGGGTGTTGCGCACGCCTGAGGGGGTGCGCGCATGAATCACGTGATCACCCTGGAGCAGGCCCAGCGGCGCATGCGGCGCGTGCTGCTGGTGGGCGGCGTAGCCGCCACCCTGTGGATTCTCCTGCCCCTGTATTTTTTGCTGGTAAACGCCTTTTCCTCGCCCGAGGTGGTGAGCCAGTTCCCCAAAGCGCTGTGGCCCGAGGGGAGGACCGACAGCCTGCGCTTTTTGCTCGAATTCGAAGGTGTGGTCGCTGCGCTGCTGAACTCACTCGCGGTGGCGGCCATGACCATGCTCGCCTCCATCGCGCTGGGCGCACCGGCCGGTTATGCGATTGCACGCTACGAGTTCCGAGGCAAAACCGCGTTTCGCATGCTCATCATGCTCACACGAGCCTTCCCACTGCCCTTGCTGGCCTTGCCGCTGGCGGTGCTGTTCATCCGCAGCGGCATCGACGACACGCTCTGGGGCCTGGCCATGGTGCACACCATGCTGGCGCTGCCGTTTGCTGTGTTGATCACCTACTCCTTGTTCTCGGGCGTTCCGGTGGAACTGGAAGAAGCCGCCTGGGTGTTTGGCTGCAACAAATGGCAGGCTTTTGTGCGGGTGGTGCTGCCGCTGGCCGCGCCGGGCTTGGCGGCATCAGCGGTGTTCGCTTTTGTGATTTCGTGGAACGAGGTGTTTGCCGCAGCGGTGCTCACGATTGAGAACCGCACGCTGACCGCCTTTTTGCTGCAAAGCCTCAACACCTCACCGGTGTACCTGAAGTTTGCTGGTGGCGCCTTGCTGGTGGTGCCAGCCGCCATTTTTATGTTCCTCATCCGCAAGCACCTGTTTGCGATGTGGGGCATTTCCAACCGCTGAGGAACGGGCTGCCATGGCCGACATCCGCATTTCATCTGTGACCAAACACTTTGGCGCTTTTCACGCGCTCAAAGGCATCGACCTGCATGTGCAAGACCAAGAGTTTTTGGTGCTCCTGGGCGCATCGGGCTGTGGCAAATCGACGCTGCTGCGCATCATCGCCGGGCTGGAGAGCGCCGACACCGGCACGGTGCATGTGGGCGACGAGCGCATCGACCACCTGCAGGCCAAAGACCGGCGGCTGTCGATGGTGTTCCAGAACTACGCGGTGTTTCCGCACCTGACGGTGTTCGAGAACATCGCCTTTGGCCTGCGCATGCAAAAGCGCCCCGACGCCGAGGTGCAGCAGAAAGTGCAAAGGGTGGCCGAGCTGGTGCACTTGGAAGCGCTGCTGCAGCGTTATTCGGGGCAACTGTCGGGAGGCCAACGCCAGCGCGTGGCGCTGGCGCGCGCCTTGGCGGTGGAGCCACGCGTGATTTTGATGGACGAGCCGCTGTCCAACCTCGACGCCCTGCTGCGGCTGGAGATGCGCGCCGAACTCAAGACCATCCTCGCGCAAAGCAAGACCACCACCATTTACGTGACCCACGACCAGGTCGAGGCCATGAGTTTGGCCGACCGTATCGCCATCATGAACCAGGGCGTGATCGTGCAGTGCGACACCCCGCTGGAGATTTACCGCAACCCGGCCACAACCTTTGTGGCCGGCTTCATCGGCAACCCACCGATGAACTTTGTCTTGGCCCACGCGGTGGAAGACGGTGTGTTTGAAGCGCTCGGGCACCGGCTGAACGGCCCGCGTGGCCACCAGAGCCTGACCCTGGGCGTGCGGCCAGAAGACCTGCACGCCGATGCGGAGGGTTTTGGCATCGACGTGGCGGTGGTCGAGCCGCTGGGCGCCCACACCTTGGTCACTGCGTTTGCAGGCGAGCCGCGCCAGGTGTTTCGCGCCGCACTCGACAGCGCACAGACCTACCACGCGGGCCAGCGCCTGCGGCTGCGCCCCGACACCACCCGCGTGCGCTGGTACGACAACGCCGGCCAGATGATCACCCACGCTTGAGGAACCACCACATGAACACCGCCGCCATGGTGCAAGAGGCGCACCGCATCCTGCAGCTCAACGACAAGGGCCACTACACCGTGCCCACCCACGGGCTCTACCCGTTTCAGTGGAACTGGGATTCGTGCCTGACGGCCTTGGGCCAACAGCAGCTCAGCGACGACCGCGCTTGGCGCGAGGTGGAAACGCTGGTGATGCACCAGTGGCCCGACGGCATGGTGCCGCACATCGTGTTCCACGAGCCCAACGACGGTTACTTTCCCGGGCCCGAGGTGTGGGGCACGGGGCGACCGGTGCCGACCTCGGGCATCACCCAACCGCCGGTGCTGGGCTTGGTGCTGGAGCAGTTGTGGCTGCGCAGTGAGCAAAGCCCAGCTACCCGCAACCGCTGCCATTTGCTGATGCAGGCGGCCGATCGCTGGCACCAGTGGTTCTACCGCTGCCGCGACCCCAAAGGCACGGGCTTGGTGGCCTTGTTGCACCCTTGGGAATCGGGACGCGACAACTCGCTCGATTGGGTCGATGCCCTGGCGGCTGTGCCAGCCGATAACGTGGGGCCCTACCAGCGGCGCGACACCCAACACGTCGATGCCAGTCAACGCCCAACCCAGTTCGAATACGACCGCTACGTGGCTTTGGTGCAAGGCTTTCGGGCTTTGGGCTGGGACAACAACCGGCTGCACGACGCCTCGCCCTTCCAGGTGGTGGACCCAGGCTTCAACGCCATACTGATCCATTCCGACCAGGCGCTGGCGCGGCTGGCACAGGCCATGGGCGACAGCCCCCTGGCCGAGCGCGCGCAGGCGCGGGTGCAGCGCGGTATCGCCGCCATGGACAGCTTGTGGAGCGACGCCCATGGCCAGTACCTGTGCCTAAACCGCCGCACCGGCGCGCTGGTGGACAGCGCCAGTGTGGGGGGCTTGCTGCCGGTGCTGGTGCTGCCCGCTGGCCACCCACATTTGCCGCAGCTGTGCGAACGCCTGCGCGAATCGTTGGCCTTGGCGCCGTTTGGCGTGGCCAGCCACTGGCCCCAAGACCCGCGCTTTGATGGCAAACGCTATTGGCGCGGACCGTCGTGGTTGATCGTGAACTACCTGCTCATCAAAGGTTTGCGGGCCAGCGGTGAACGCGAACTCGCCCAAGCGATTGTGGCGGCCAGCCTGCGTTGCATCGAACACGCCGGCTGCTCGGAGTACTACCACCCGATCACCGGTGAAGCGCTGGGCGGTGGCACCTTCACCTGGACGGCCGCCATGGTGATCGAGTTTCTGCAGCACCACCAAGCGTGAACGAACTGCAGAGGGCGCCTCGGTGAGCCGGTCCACACCGCCGCACGGACTGCCCGCGCTGGCGGTGCTCACGGCGGTGTTCATGTTTTCGCTCATTGAGCTGGTGGTGCGCCAGCTGATGGACCGCTACCCTTTGCATCAGGTGGTCTGGCTGCGCAGCGCGGCCGCCCTGCCCTTGCTGTGCACGGCCGTGCTGGCGCTGCAGCGGCGCTTGCCTGCGGCCACACCGCGACTGCCAGCCCTGCCCACGCGCCAGCGCTGGGCGCTGCATGTGTTGCGCAGCGGGCTGGGCACTGTGTCGATGGCCTGCATTTTTTACGCGGTGGGGCACATTCCGATGGGCACCGCCGCCGCGCTGACCGCCACCGCGCCGTTTTTTGTGCTGTTGTTGTCGCCGCGCTGGCTGGGCGAGGCCGTGCCGTGGTCGCGCTGGGCTGGGGTGGCGCTGGGTTTTGTGGGTGTGTGTTTGGTCAGCGGGCCGCAGCTGGGTGGGGCGTGGCTGGGCATGGCAAGCGCACTGCTGGGGGCTTTGTGCTCGGCCCTGCTCATGCTGTTGCTGCGCTACCTGGCCCAGCGCGAACCAGCGGCCCACACCGCGTTGTTCAACGCCACGGGCATCACGGTGTGGGCCTCCCTGGGTCTGCTGCTGTGGGGCGCTCCACACCTGGCGCCAGACGACCTGTGGCGCGTGGCGCTGATGGGCGTGCTGGGCGCTGGTGCCCACCTGGTGTCCACCTGGGCCTATCGGCACGGTCAGGCGGGCGCCTTGGCACCGCTGGGTTTTTCGGCCTGCGTCTGGGCGCTGCTGCTGGGCTTCCTGGCCTTTGGCGAAACGCCATCGGCACTGGCGCTGCTGGGCACCGCCACCATAATGGCGGGTGGCTATTGGGCCACCCGGGAAATCACCACACGCTGACATGTCCATCCAGACGCTGGCCCAGGATTTGGGGCTGTCCATCTCCACCGTTTCGCGGGCGCTCAACGGCTACACCGATGTGGCCGCCGCCACCCGAGAACGGGTGATGCAGCGCGCCGCCGAACTGGGCTATCGACCCCACCCCGGCGCGCGCAGTATGAAGTCGGGCAAAGCCCACGCGATTGGCATCATCTTGCCCATGGACGAACGCGGCGGGCAGTTCATCAACGCGCTCTACTCCAGCCTGCTGGGGGGCATTGCCAGCGTGCTCGATGAGCGTGGCTACACCTTGCTGGCCACCACCCATTTCAGCCACTCGGTGCACGACGAGGTCAGCCGCTACGAACAGCTCATTCGCAGTCGCTCGGTGGATGGTTTTGTGGTGGTGCGGACCTTGCTGCACGACCCGCGCGTGCGCCTGCTGCACGCGCAGCAGATTCCGTTTGTGACCTATGGGCGTTGCCAACTCGACATCGACCACCCGTGGGTCGACACCGACAACGAAGGCGCCTTTGAACTCGCCACCCAGCGCCTGCTGGAGCACGGCCACCGGCGCATTGCGCTGCTCAATGGCCCGGCGGTGTACACCTTTGCGCAATTGCGCCAGCGCGGCTACGAAAAAGCCCTGCGGCGAGCTGGCCTGACACCACGCCCCGACGGCGTGCGCCATGGCGACTTGACCGAAAGCGCAGGCTACGCACTGACAAAGAACTGGTTAGACGCAGCCGACCGTCCCACCGCCCTGGTGTGTGCCAACGACGCCATGGCGATTGGCGCCATGGCGGCTTGCCGAGAGGCTGGGCTCAAGGTGGGCAGCGACATCTCGGTGCTGGGATACGGCAACAGCGACGCGTCGCGTTACTGCGACCCGCCACTCACCACCATCGAACACCGGGTGCTGGACAACGGGCGCCACATCGGACAGCTGCTGCTGGCCCAACTCGACGGCAGCGCGACCGCGCCCGAGCACTACCTGGAACCGGTGGAGCTGGTGCCGCGCCAATCGGACGGCCCACCACCGAGCTGAAGCGATCAAGGACAGACGGTCACCGCAGCGCACTGTTGGCGGGTGCGTTGGAGCAAGCGCAACACCGGATCGGAAAACACCGCCAGATCGGCGTCGGTCCAGCTGCAAATGTGAGCCTGGTGTTTGTCGATCTGCGCCTGCATGGGCACGGCCCACTCCTCGCTCACGTCGAGCACCTGTTCGGCGGTGTAGAGCAGGTGGTCCACATAGGCTTCGTAGGCGGTGCGCAGGTTGGCGTCGCGGCTGCTGCACAGGTTGGCGCCCGCCACCTCAGGCTTTTGCACAGTGAGGTTCAAAAAATCGCGGTAGATGTCGCGCGCCGACTGGGCCTGCTGCACCCGCTCGGTGGCGGCGATCTGCCACGGCACCACAATCAAGGCGAGCACCGCCGCCAGCGCGGTGACGAGCGCGGCTCCCGACTGCAGCACCTGCGCGTGGCGGGTGAGAAACGTGGTCAAGCCCATGATGATGCAGCCTCAGCCTGCGACACAAGGCGTCACTGCAAGCCTGTGCCCGTGGGCGGCTGCACCGTAGGCTGCAAAAACAACTGGGCCGCGTCCACCGGATCAAAGCGGTACTGAGCACCACAGAAATCGCAGCCCACCTCCACCTGGCCTTGCTCGGCCAGGATGGATTCCACCTCTTCGCGCCCCAGCCCCTGCAGCATGGCACCCACCCGCTGGCGCGAGCAGCTGCATGCAAACCGAGGGCCAGACTCGCCCACGGCGGGCTCAAAGCGGCGCACGTCTTCTTCCCAAAACAGGCGACGCAAAATGGTGTCAGCGTCCAGCGTTAACAACTCTTCGCGCTTGAGGCTGGAGGCCAAAATGGCGATGCGCTGGTAATCCTCGTTCTGGCCGATGTTGTCTTCGTCGCCGCGCATCACACCGCTGCCGGCCAAATTGGCCTCGCCTTGCAGCGGCAGGCGCTGGATCAGCAGGCCAGCGGCGATCTGATCGTTGGCGGCCAGCACCAGCGTGGTGTCGAGCTGCTCGCTCTGCAGCATGTAGTGCTGCAGCACCTCGGCCAAGCTTTCGAGTTTTTCGCCTCGGTCGCCGTACAGCGGCACCACCCCCTGATAGGGTTGTTGGCCGGGCTGGCGGTCTTTGGGGTCGAGGGTGATGACACATTTGCCTTGGTTGTGCACGTTCACCATGTGCGAGAGCGGCGCATCGTCGACCACCTCGCCCATGACCTTGGCGGTGGCGCGCAGGCTCAGGTCGGGCTGCACCTCGGCCACCGCCACCTTGACCGGACCATCGCCCGAGACCTGCAGCACCAGCGCGCCATTGAACTTGATGTTGGACTGCATCAGCGTGGCCGCGGCGGCCATTTCACCGAGCAACTCGGTCACCCGGGGCGGGTAACCCCCAGCCTGGGCGCGGCGCTGCAGGATGTCCTGCCAAGCGTCGGTCAGGCGAACCAGCATGCCGCGCACCGGCAGGCCTTCAAACAGAAATTTGTGCAATTCGGACAAGGTGTTTCTTTCAACTCAAGAAGAGGGGTCAGCTGGGGCTCAACCGATTTTTTTCAAGCCACGGGTGTAGCGCTCGGCATTGGCCACATAGTGCGCCGCGCTGCGCAGCAGGCCGGCTTGCTGCTCGGGCGTGAGTTCGCGCACCACCTTGGCCGGTGTGCCCATGATCATCGAGCCGTCGGGGAACTCTTTGCCTTCGGTCACCAGCGAACCCGCGCCCACCAAACACCCCTTGCCGATGCGCGCGCCGTTGAGCACCACCGCGCCAATGCCAATCAGCGACCCGTCGCCGATGGTGCAACCGTGCAACATCACCATGTGGCCCACGGTCACGTCCTCGCCAATTTCCAGCGGCATGCCCTCATCGGCGTGCAGCACGCTGCCGTCTTGGATGTTGCTGCGCGCGCCGATGCGAATGGTGGCAGTGTCGCCACGCACGGTGGCGCCAAACCACACACTGGCCTTGTCGCCAATGTCAACCGCGCCCATGACCTGGGCGGATTCGGCGACCCAGGCATCAGCGCCAAGCTGGGGCGTCACACCATCGAGTTCGTACAGGGCCATGGGGGGTCTCCTCGGTTCATGCATGCAAAGTGCGAAGCCTAGAATTGTAGGGATGCCACCCAACACCTCTTCCGTGAACGCGCGTCAGCAGGCGCTGGTGGTGCTGGCCCTGCCCGACCCAAGCGAGAAATGCAGCGCTACCCACGCGCTGTGGCAAGCGCTGCCCACCGCCACACTGGCCCCCTGCGAGCCGATCACCGTGGCTGCAGGCACCGTGTTGCCAGGCCGCCCCGATGCGCCACCCTTGCTGCCGCCCGACCAAGTGCCGCAGCGCTCGCCCTTCACCGACAGCGGGCTGGCAGCGCTGATCCACGCCATCGCTCACATCGAATTCAACGCCATCAACCTGGCGCTGGACGCGGTGTGGCGTTTTGCTGGTATGCCCGAGGCTTTTTACCGCGACTGGCTGCGGGTGGCCCATGAAGAGGCGCAGCACTTCGCCTTGCTGCGCGAGCTGCTGTGCACACTGGGTCACGGCTACGGCGACTTCGCCGCCCACGACGGGCTGTGGACGATGTGCGTCAAAACCCAAGACGATGTGGTGGCCCGCATGGCCTTGGTGCCGCGCACGCTGGAAGCGCGGGGGCTGGACGCCACGCCCTTGATTCAAGCCAAGCTGCGCAAGGTGGGCAGCCCAGCCGCGCTGCGCGCGGTGGACATCCTGGACATCATCTTGCGCGACGAAATTGGGCATGTGGCCATAGGCAACCGCTGGTACGGCTGGCTGTGCCAACAACACGGCCTGGACCCGCTGGCGCACTACCGGGTGCTGGCCCGCACCCACAGCGCCCCACGCCTGCGCCCGCCGTTCAACGACGAAGCCCGCCGGGCGGCGGGCTTCAGTGCAGCGGAAATGGCGTATCTGCTCTATGGTTGATGCCGAAACTCAGCCGAGCCTCGCACCGGCACAATAAAAACCTCGTCACCGCTTTGATGGAGCGAACTTGACACCTCGGTCAGACCTCAGAAAATTTTGCTACCACTGGATTTGGCTGCTGAGCGTGATCGCCTTAACGCTCATGCCAGGTCTGGCGTGTGCGGTCGAAATCACCGAACAGGCGTATTGGGACGATCACAGCCACGACACCACGTGGGCACAGGCCAAAGAGCAAACTTTTACGGTCAGCACCGGACTGATATCTCGTGGCTATGCCACGCATCCAACCTGGATCAGGCTTCGTATAGCCCCATCCAAGCACAACCTTCATTCCTTACAACCTACGCAGTGGGTGTTGAGGATGCGCCCATCTTTTCTGGACACCATTGAGCTGTATGACCCAGCGCAGTCTTCAAACAGACAGACAGCGACAGCGATCACCGGTGACCGCCACCCTTTGCCTCACACCGCTTATCGATCCATCAACCATAGCTTCATCATTCCCGCGTCGACCGAGGCACGCCATGTCTGGTTGCGGCTAGATAGCAGCAGTTCACATGTGATGCTGGTGGACGTCTATTCACTGGAAGAAGCCATTGCAGAAGACCGCCAGCAGGACGCCTTCAACGTGGCGCTGATCACGCTTCAAGTGGTGTTTCTTCTGTGGGCGATGATGAGTTGGTGGAGCACCCGCGACAACTTGTTGTTGTGGTTCATTCACAAACAACTCTGGATATTGCCCTATTTGCTGTTTATCCATGGTTACGCCCGAGCGCTCTGGGGCGAAACGTTGCCCCCCACCGCCATTGACCAACTGACCAATGGCTTTGTGCTGATCTACACAGCCGCCGCTTTCTTGTTTGATCGCCAACTGATCAAAAGCAACGGAGGCCCCCGCTGGGGCATACAAGCGGCCACATGTATCCTGCTGGCGTCGCCAATAGCATTGGCTCTGCTGTGGTTGGGCCAAGCCAGCCTGGCCATGCAGGTCAACATTCTCTTGGTGACTTGTGCACCACTGCTTGTGCTGAGTGCGGTTTTAGCGATTCCGTCTCGCCCGACAAACAGCGGTCAGTTCAGCAAGTGGCTGCTGGCAACGTATTACTCGTTGGTATCGGCTCCGCTGCTGATAACCGCGTTGGCACTGGTGGGTCTGACCAAAGGGTTCCAGTTCTCGCTGGATGCCCTCTATATTCATACCGTACTGAGTGGTTTGCTGTTGATGGCGATGTTGCTCATCAGAACGCGATCACTCGAACTGGAGCGCATCAAAACTTTGGGCGAATTGGCCGTGGCAGAGCGTCAAGCGGCCGAGCAGAGAAGCCGCCGCGAAGACATGGCGAAGTTTTTCTCCATGCTCACACACGAGCTGCGAACCCCGTTGGCTGTCATCAAAATGGTGTTGCCGTCGCCGGATCATCAAACCGCGCGGGGCACGCCAGAGCACTACATTCACAGAGCCGTGCAAGACATCGACAACTTGATCGATCGTTGCAGCGATGCGGAAAAAATCGACAACTGCACGCTCAAAGTTCGACCCCAGCCCTGTGACCTGGTAGACGAACTGCACAACTGCTTGGCGAACGTGGACGAGGAGAGGCTGCGGCTGTCGTGCACCTTGGAAACCGCGGCGCTGACCACCGACCCCAAACACCTTCACAACATCTTGCTCAATCTGTTGAGCAACGCCCTGCGCTACTCACCCGCCAAATCGATGATCGACGTTGAACTCAGCCGATTCGGCGATGCTTATCGGGTGAGTGTGGGCAATGTCAGCTCTGACGAACAGTTACTGGACACCACCAAAGTGTTCAGCAAGTACTACCGATCCCCGTCGGCCCATCGGCTGTCGGGAGCCGGACTGGGTTTGTATGTGGTGCGGCACCTGGCCATGGCCTTGGGCGGCAGTGTGGCGCTTGAGCAATCCAGCGCCGATCGCGTGACTTTTCATCTGTATCTGAAGGCCTTATGAAACAGTGGCGTATGCTGGTGGTAGAGGATCACGACGAGCTTCGGCATGTGACGGTCTCGTTTCTATCGGGTCGAGGATTCGATGCCACTGGTGTCTTTTGTGCGGAAGAGATGGACGAGTGGTTGGCCCAACACACCGTGGATTTGGTGGTTCTGGACCTGAACCTGCCCGGAGAAGATGGTCTGAGCATTGCGCGGCGTTTGCGCACCTCGCTGCCCGCTTTGGGCATTGTGATGTTGACCGCCCGCGACAAACCCACCGACCGGGCCAAAGGTTATGAAGACGGCGCCGATATCTACCTGACCAAGCCGGCGGCACACGATGAATTGCTGGGGGCGCTCAACAGCCTGACGCGGCGCTTGGCCCCCTCACAAGCCCAGGAATCGGCCTGGCGACTGGATGTGGCCCAGCACACATTAAGCGGTGGCCCGCAAAGCACCCCACTCACCGCCAACGAAGTGCAGTTGTTGCGCGCCTTGGCCATCGCACCGCAGCGTTCGCTGGCCTATTGGCAAATTTGCGAAGCACTGGGGCTGGAGATTTCCGACTCCAACAAAGCGGCGTTGGAAGTGCGCGTGGTTCGCCTGCGCAAAAAGCTGGTGACCATTGGCATGGTGGCACCGGTCATCCGCTCGGTACACAAGCACGGCTACGAGCTGCTGGTGGGCGTACAAGTCACCGAATAAACCCTTTTTCTACATCACCGACCTGTAGGCGTCGGTAGGTTCTGCGCGCGCAGAACAAGGACATTGCAGCCATACGCGGCATCACGCCGCCAATGGAGTCGCAATGCGCAAACTCAGTGTGGTGGTCATGGAAAACCACGATCTGCTCAGGCAGGTCATGGTGACCGCCATTGAAAACGCGGGTTTCTCAGCCTATGGCGTGTTCGATGCGGACGCTCTTCGTACGCACCTGCATGAACACCCCGCCGACATGGTGGTGCTGGACCTCAATGCCCCCCAACAGCACGGGCTGACCACGGCCCAAGAGCTGCGCGACGCCTCGCCAGGCTTAGGCCTGCTCGCGCTCTCGTCCAACCACCAAGCGCGGGTGGAGGCCTACACCCATGGCGCCGACGTATTTCTGACCAAACCTTGCGACACCGATGTCCTGATCGCTGCACTGCAGCGCTTGGGCAATCGCGTGCTCAACACACACAGCACCCAAGGCTTGACGCCTGGGCTGTTGCACGGCGGCCCATCTCAGCCGTCGCACTGACCCCCATTCACCGATTTTTCTTTCGCACACACAAGACAACCGCACAGGAGCCCTCAATGAGCACACTTCGCCTGACCACGTACAACAGCAACAACCAACCGACCACCGACCTGCCATTGCCCAGCGTTCTGCAGGCAGAAGCGGGTGTGCAGTACAGCATTGCCACAGAGCGAGGCGCCAAAACGCCACGGCGCGTCAAGGTCCTGCGGCAAGGTGACGACATGGTCGTGGTCAGCGGCAACACCACCGTTACCGTGATCAAAGACTTCTATCGCAAAGAAGGAGCGACCCTCAGCCTGTTCGACAAAAAGGCTGTCATCACACCCACCACCCCGGCGAAGCGCGTGATTGACAGCGATGAAGCGGTGATCTGGGAAGACTCCGACGATCTGGGCGTGCTGGCGGCTTTGGCCTTGGGGGGTGGCGGTGGCGCGGGTGTGCACGGCAGCGACGTGCCCTCTGCGCAGGCCAAGGCTCTGGGGCTGGAAACCAACTTTGACCTGTTTGCAGCCGATGGCTTGACACTGCGCAGCGGACTGCCGAACAACGCGGTGGTGGGCGACCGCGCTTTCCTGACCGTGTACCGAGACGGTCTGCGCCTGGGCACCATCGAAGTGGAAGTGACCCAAGCACACCTCGACAACGGCCGTATCGACATCACCATCCCGGCCAATCTGCTCAGTGGCACCGGCACCTACAGCGCGCAACTCGACATCAAAAACAGCGACGGCAGCGCCACCAAAGGCAGCAGTGAGACCGAGCAGGTGCACGTCAACAACGGCGACACCGGCATGGCGCTGAACCTGTTCAACGACTCCGATCCTGGTGACGGTCTGAATTACCGCGTCGAGTTGCCCGATGAGGCGATTGCCGGTGACACCGTTCGGGTGTCGCTGTTCTTCAACGGCGCCACTCAGCCGAGCTGGACGTCGGTGGACATCGCGGTGACCCAGGCGGATGTGGATGCGGGTTTTGTCGCAGGGCTGATCCCACAACTGGCCATCGCAACCGATGGCCCTTACGACGGCAAAGCCGACCTGCTGTCTTCGACAGGCGCGGCCAAAGACAATGCCGAGGCGCCGGGCTTCTTCATTGTGTTCAACGGCATCGTCCACGACGACTATTACGCCGGCGCAGAGGTGTTTGTCGACCGCAACCGCAACAACCAATGGGACCCGGGCGAAGACCGGGTGCAAACCAACTCACGGGGCGAGTTCTATTTCGCCACCAACCCCAACGGGGCTCCGGTACTGGCCATTGGCGGTGTCGACACCGCATCGGGCGCACCCAACCGATCATCGGTGTTCAAGACCTTCCCCACCGGTGTGGTGGGAGCGGGCATTGACGTTGTCCTCTCGCCGCTGACCACGCTGATCGCGTCGATTGCAGAGCAGCAAAACGGGGGCAACGTGACCGCTGCTGTTCTTCAAGCTGCTGCCAGCTCGGCGATGCAGGCATTGGGCATCAGCGGCATCAGCCCACAAGAGCTGATCAAGATGGACCCAATTGCCAACGGTCTCTTGAACACGGACAGCACCAGTTTGGCGCTGGTCACCATCAACCGACAGGTGTCCTTGCTGATGGCATCGGCCGGTGCGCTGGTGGATGGGGCCATCGCGGGTCCATCCCGCGACGGCTCGATTTTTGCGTCGCAAGAAATCGCCAAGCTCTTGCTGGACGCAGCCCAAAACAACACCGCCGTCAACTTCGGCAGTGTCGACACCGTCCGGGCCATTGTCGCCAACACCATGGCGGCGGCCAACGACAGTGGAAAAACCGATGATCTCCGCGCCAGTCGAGACGAAGATTTGGACGCCATCGCCGATCTGCTGGCCAATGTGAGCGAACGCATCCAAACCTATTCGAGCAGCGACATGATGGCGCCCGAAGTGATTGCGCTGATGCGGGCGGTGTACGAAAACATTGTGCCGGCGCTCGAGACGGCTGGCACCGACGCACAACAGCAGCGTGGTGGCGACATCTCGCTGGCCGATGCCTTGCAAGGCCTGATGTCGGACACCCGCTCTTCCTCAGACAGCTACTTGGATCAACTGGTGACGGACGCCATGCCGCGCCTGGGTTCTTCTTTTGAAACCAGCGTGGCCAAGGGCTTCATCGGTGATCAGATTCCTTTGACTGTGTTGTTGCCCAATCTTGACTTGGGCCAAACCGTTGATCGTGTCGAGATCTCCAACCTGCCTGCGGGTGTTGAACTGTGGATTCTTGACCCGGTGACCCTGATACGCACCCAACTGACGCCCGACAGCAACGGTGTGTTCACCTTCACCAATTTGACCCAGCTCGGCTACTTGACAGTCCGCGCCACCAGCGAGGCGTTTGACCGCACCGACACCGCCGACATTGAAGGCGCCATCGCACTGAGCGCCTTCTGGGACAACAACGGAACGCCAGCCCAGGTCGACAGCCTGCTGCAACTGGACGTGCGCAACCCCACCATCGTGCCTCGGGCATCCATCGTGAGCGTGCTGGATCAAGTGGGCAGCAGCACCGGTGCACTGACCTCTGGCACCGATTCTGACGACAGCCGACCGTTGATGCAGATTGCGGTGGATCGCCCTTTGAGCGCAGGGCAGCGGGTGGTGGTCTACGCCAATGGAGTCGCCGTCGGCGAAGCGGTGGCGGATGGATCGGGCGACTACAGCTTCCGCTCGCCGCAAGCATTGCCCGCTGGCACCCTGGATCTGGTGGCCCGCATCGAAAACAGCGATGGCGAACAAATCAGTGCGTCGCCGCGTTTTGTCATGAACGTCGAACTGCCCGCAGATCGGCTGCCCACCCCACAACCGACGTCGGTTGCCGATCTTGACCCGGCGCTGGACGATGGAAGCTCCAACTCGGACAACACCACCTCGATCCGCCAGCCGTCCTTCTTCATTGGCCCCTTGCCACCCGGCGCCGAGAACCCGGAACTGCTGATCAATGGCGTGCCCGTGCCCAGCGTGTACGACCCCGCGACGGGTACGCTGACACCGGTCAACCCACTGCCGGTGGGTGATCTGGACGTCACTTTCCGGTATGTCGACGAGTTTGGCATTCCTGGCGCCCCCAGCGATGCCTTGTCCATGACGGTGCTCGACAACACCGCCATCCTCAGTGTGGAGGCGATGCGCCTAGTCAGTTACGCCGCGCCCGCCTTGGAGGCCTCGGTGCAGCTGAGCTTCTTGGTGGTACGTACCCAAAGCGACGCCGCCGCCAATGTGAGCTGGACCCTGGGCGCCTTGCCTGAGCAGTTTTTCCCCAATGGTTATCCGAGCGGTACCGTGACCTTCGCGGCAGGTGAAAGCCAGAAGGTGGTGACGGTCAACGTCGCCTCGTCGGAAGTGGCCAACCTCGCCGGCACGGCGGTGCTGACCTTGAGCGACGCGAGCACCGGCTTCCACATCGACCCCGACAACATGCGCGCCAGCGCGGTGATTGACCCGGTGGCCGTCTTCAACGACCCCACCGTCACCACCTTCACGATCAGCAGCAACCGGGGCAGCGAGATCAACGAAGGCAGCGCCGCCAACTCGGGCTTGACCACCATCACCTTCACCGTCACACGAAGCGGGGGCGACATCACCGCCGCCCGCGATGTGGACATCCGGGTGCTGCCGCGCGGTCAAGCCCTGATCAGCGCCTCGGACTTTGTGGCCAACGTCGACACATTGGGTGACAACAACGGCTTGCCCAGCGGTACGCTGCGCTTTGCCGCCAACCAACTCAGCCAAACATTCACCGTGACGGTGCGGGGCGACAACTTGGTGGGCCCCAACGAATCGTTTGCGCTGTCCCTCGATACCCAAGCCGGTGAGCCGGTCAAGGGCGATTTGCTGACCACCATCGCCAACGACGACGCCGACATCGCGGTCTCGCTCGCGGCTGGCCTGCAAGCAGCGGAGATTGCACACCGCTTTGTGGTCTCGCGCAGCGGTGCAACACACCTGAACCACAGCGTGACGTACACGCTGGAGCCTTCGGGCGAATTGGGGCAAAACAACCTCAACAGCCTGCTGGACATGCCATTGACCGGCACCATCACCTTTGCCGCTGGAGAGACCCAGAAATTCATCGACGTGCCGCGCCTGCCCAACATCCCGGTGGAAGCGCTGCAAACGTTCGCCCTGCGTCTGAACGCGGCGGACGCCAGCAACGTCAACCTCGTGAACACCACAGCGGTGTCGCGCATCCTGCCCAACCTGCAAGACATCGAGATCACAGGTGAACTGGATCGCGCCTTGGAGGGCACCACCAACGGCCTGGCCGCTGGCGAATTTGTGTACCGCGTCAGTCGCAGCGGCATGATCGACCAAGAGGCGGTGATCCAGTGGAGTGTGCGAGGCACAGGCGAAAACCCCGTGGCGGCCAACGACTTTGCAGGCGGCACCTTGCCCGGCGGAGACATCCGTTTCGCCGCCGGACAAACCACCGCCGAAATCCGCTTCCGCCCCGCGCTGGACAGCGTTCTCGAAGGCGAAGAAGGTTTTGTCATCGACCTCATCACAGACGACCCCGCCATTCGGGTGCTCACACCTGCGGTGGATGGCTCGCTGATCGACGATGAAAGCGCATTGGGCTTCTCCACTGCGCGCGCCTTCTCCGCCCTGGAAGGCGACGAAGGCGCTCAGTTCTTGGTGGCCACCGTCACCCGCATTGGCTTTGCTGGTGCCGAGTCGACGGTGGAATGGCGCGTCAACCCTGGCACGGCGGTGCTGACCGACTTTGCTCCCGGTCAAGACCTGCTGGGCAACAACAACGGTTTCCCTTCTGGCGTGGTCGCCCTGTTGCCGGGCGAAGTCACAGGTATCGCCCGCATCCGCATGGCGGTGGATTCGGTGCTGGAAAGCGACGAGACCTTCGGCATCACCTTGAGCAATGCCTCCAGCAACACCAAGCTCATCGGTGTGGACGTGGCCTTCCCGGGCTACAGCAACAGCGCCTCAGGCGTGATCGTGAACGACGACTCGGTATTGAGCATCGCCTCTCCCACCTATCAACAAATCGAAGACCACGGCGGTTCGAGCAGCATGATGCACATCACGGTGCGCCGCGAAGGCAGCACCGCCGGCACCGACTGGGTGCGCTGGAACCTCTACAGCGGTGACAACAACCCGGCCGACGGCGCCGACGTGGGCGGCACGCCCACCGCCCAAGCGGTGTTCACCCAAGCGGCTCAGTCTTGGATCGACGTGGCTACCTTGTCTGGCACCCAAACCGAATCGGGCAGCGTCACCCTGACCAAGAGCGGCTACCTGATGGTGGCCTACAACCGCGGCCAAGCCTTCCAAGACGCCAACAACGAAAACATACCGTTTGACCGATTCCTGCTAGACAACCTGCACCTCACCGGTGGTGGCAGCTTGGAGTTTTTGGGCAACGTGACCCAAGGTAACTTTGTTGCCGACGATGTGGCGGTGTCCACAGGCAGCGGCAACATCTTCAGTGCCAGCACCCCGGTGGCGCTGCCAGGTGCCCAGGGCAACCGGGTGGTGCTCAGCAGCGACAGCAACTTGGCGGGCATGTACTTCCAAGTGACCGGCACGGATGGTGAAGGCAATGTGATCAGCGAAACCGTGCGCGGCCCAGCCAACGGCATGGTGGCCACCGAACGTGCTTTTGCCACCGTCACCGCCATCGACAGCGTCCCCGCCAAACTGTCGCTGGCGGTGCAATACCACCCGCTGGAGTTGAGCGAAATTGCCTTTGATGACGTGTTTGACAACGGCTCAGGAGACAGCGCATACGACGTCAATTTGTCGGGTGGCATCGTCCAAGGCGAATGGTTGACCAGCAACAACTCCTATGCGAGTTGGAACTATGTCAGTGGTGCCAAGGTGTTCACCGGCAGCAACGCCGGTCAACTGATTTTCAAGTCCAGCGCCGATCTCAGCGGCACCCAGTTTCTGGTGCAAGGCGGGGTGACCTTGGCCAACTTTGCTCGCGACGCCAATGGCTGGACGTACAGCGATTTCGTTGAAAGCTTCCCGGACAACAACCAGATTGATCTCGAAAGCTTTTTGGGGCTGCCCAGCCAAGTCAAGTTCGAACAAACCAACGGCATCACACAGTCGTTGGACAACAGCACGGCGGACAGCGTCTTCACCTTGGTGGGCGTTGACGCCAACGGCAATCTGATCCGCGAAACCATCAACGTGCCCGAATTCGATGCGGACAGTCTGGTCACCTTGACCGACTACACCGCCTCGTCAGGCAACGCCTTGGTGACAGAAAGCACATTGGCCACACCTGGCCGGGTCATGTTCTCGTACGCTGGATCGGCACCCAGCACCAGCCTGGTGTTCACCGTCATGGGCACCAACGCACAAGGCGACGTCATCACCGATCAGGTGCGGCTCACCTCAGAGTCGAACACCTCTGCAGGCACCAGCAAGACCTTCCACACCGTCACATCCATCACCGCCAGTGAGTCGTTCACCGGGACGGTGCAAGTGGGCAGCAGCGTGCCGGTCTACAGCACCGCAGCGTTCAGCAAAGTGCTGGGCATCATCCCCGACAACGCCAACATCGACCATGGAAAGGTGGAGGTCACCGTCGACCACAGCTTTGTGGTCCAAGGTGGGCTGCCAGGCACCTCGGTGTTGGAACACAGCCTGAACTTCGTGCGCTCGATTGAGGTGTTGCCCAGCCTGAGCAACAGTCCCACGCTGGACGTGGGTTTCGAGCAACCCACGGACACCTATCACACCCTGACGCTCAGCGATTTGACCAACTGGTCAGACGTCAGCTACAGCGCCAACCAAATCACCGCCATCACCCTGGGATCTCTGGGTGGGTCGGTGCAAATCAACACCGGCAGTCCGAGCGCACCGGTGTGGGAGGCTTTGACAAGCAACACGCTGGATGTGGATTTGTTGGCCCAAGGAGCCTACCGCTTGGTCAATCCAGCGCGAGCGCGCGACATGAGCGGTCTCGACTCCGCAACGTCTGCTCAAACCACCGCGGTTGACGCTCTGCGTGCCATGCCCAATGGGTACGCCTTGCGCTACGACGACCTGTACAGCGATTCTTGGAGCGACGCTGGCAACGACTTGTACGACGGTGGCAATCGGCTGAGCATCGGTGGAACCCAACAATCGATCTGGAACACCACCAACGACACATCGGCGAGCACGGCCACTTTCGGCAACTATGTGTTCCGAACCACGCCTAGTGGCACCGCACTCTTGATCGACAACTACGACGCCTCGGATTTCCGCATCACAGGCAACTTGGGAGCTGACGGTAGTGGTAGCCGTGTGTCTGGTGAGATCACCGGCTTCTCTGGGCTCAGGGTGTTCTACCAAATCACCTACGGCTCTGGAGACCCCAGTCTGCACAAGCTGGTGGTCACAAACGCAAGCAATCCGAGCTTCACATCGGCCACCAACACCGACGATGAAGATTTCTGGATTCAAGGTCTGGGCGACGCCACTTTTGTGCACTACTTTGTGCTTGCCAGCAACTCCTCTGGCTTCTACAGCGAAGACCAGCTGAGAAATTTCGTGAGCGCATTGGCGCCAGAAGTGGCGCCCTTCAACGCCACTGTGTCGCTGAGCAACGGCAGCTCTGTTGTGGTATCGGGTGGTGATGAACTCATCCCAACCCCAACATCAGCCCATATGCTGGTGGAGAATGTGGGCGGACAATGGAATATGTCCAGCCAATTCCCAGGCGGCGCGGGCGAGATGGCATACGCCATCTTGAAAGTCAACGCAGGGGCTGCGTCACCGGACGCACCTGTGACCCTCCATTTCGACATGCAAGCGCTGGGACGCGCGGGCATCGACACCGCCAGTCTGTCCTATGCACCCGATGGTTTGTGGTCAGTCAATCTTCAAGACGCGGCCGACAGCACCACTTTGCTGATTCCTGCCTTGAGCGGTCAAGCGGTCTACAGCATCTTGGATCGAACCCATTTCGCCGCAGATATCGACAGCAACATCACGGGCATCTATGTGGACGAGGTGCGCCATGGTCAATTGCAGGTGAACACCGGCAGCGCAGAAGCTCCAGTGTGGACAGCGCTCGACGACTATTTGGAAGACGAGGACACCGATGTGCTGGATTTCAGCGTCATCGACGCCGGCCGGGTGCGCTACAGCGGCAACACACTGATCGTGGAAGGACGCTTTGACGAAGACGGCAGCGACCGAGACGAGCAGGTGTTCACCATTCAAAACCCAACACCGGTGGCCCCTGCTGTGGCCCACAGCGAAGGCAGTGTCTCGTTGACCGAAAGCGGCTACATCTGGGTGCGTTTTGCCAACACCAGCAACGGCGCAGAAGGCGCCGACCGCGCCACCATCAACAACCTGCACGTCACCGGCGGCGGCACGCTCAGTGTGGTGGGACAAAAGGTGTTGACCCAGGCGATTGCTCAAGAGCAAACGCTGGCGGGGGCGGGTGATGTGGCGATCAATGGCTCTGCAAGCGCTCGCAGCTCGGTGGCGCTGCCGGTCAATTTTGACGGCTCGCTCATGGTGTTTGTCAGCAGAGATCCGGACATGGCGCACCTGCAATCGGGCGCTTACACCGCTGTTGGACGCACCGAAAGCGGAGACACCATCACCCTGACAGGTGCTTGGACAACCACCGATATGAACTCCGGTGGACCGATTGGCTTTGCTGGCGGATCGTCCATCCGGCTCAGTGGCTTGGAGTCGCTGGTATCCATCGAATCGCTGCGCATCCACGAATTCACCGCCGCCATGCGCAGCGCAGAAGAGTGGGGCAGCAACAGCCCCTACCAGTTGGGTGAACCCGTTGTGTCCATCGTGGCGGGTGACTTCAAAGCCCTGTCCACAGGCCACGTGTTTGACGCGGGCACATGGTCACAGCGTGGCGTCTGGTTCAGTGCCAGTCACCAAACCACCAACGCCGATCTGCGCGAGAACAGCGGAAACGATCTGCTGGACGATGTCAGCAACATCGAATTGACTGCGGGCACCGTCTCGGGCACCTTCTCCAGTGGCGGAGGCTCTGGCGCTGATGCGCGGATCATCAGCTTCGGCACCCTTTTCCCTGACAACCTGGACGGCGCCACCGTGCTCATCAGCGGCACAGACGGTTCGAACCAAGCCATTTCAGAAACACTGACCTTCGATGGTGACAGCCATGTGCTGAGCAGCGCCCTGCGCTACCAAGGGTCAGTGTCTTACACCGTGACCGCACGCACGGGCGTCACCGACGGCTCTTTCTCTATTCAGGCCAGCAGCAATTTGGTGGCCCGCTGGGGAGATCCGCAAGCGGTGGTTGCCTTCCACAACGAACAAGACAGTCCTTCCTTTGTGGTGACCGGTCTTGATGCCCAAGGCCAATACTTGGCGGTTCAATTCGATAACCTCACATTCAACACCACTCATCTCGTAGGGGTGTTCAGCGAGGTGTTTGCCGTTCAATCCACAGAAAGCAACGACAGCTTCAGACTGTCTTTTGCCGACGCCCCCGGTGGGGTGTTCGATTTGTATGAAGAGGTCCCACTGACAGGGGCACGTGATGGCGACGGCCTGATTGCGTTGGGCGGCGAGCAGCGGGTGGTGCTGGGCAATGGCATCAGCAGCCACATCTTGTCGTACAAAGTGGTGGGGCGAAACGCGCAAGGTGACGTGGTCGAAGAGATCATCCACAACATCGCCAACGGGTCTTACAGCAACAGCGACCTTAGCTCCATGGACGGCTCCAGCGTGGATTGGGGCGACGATGGTCGATACCCAGGCGTGTTCGGCATCACAGAGAATTATTTCACCCATATTGAAGGGGTGTATGTCAGCGCTTATCACCCGAACGGCGGAACGGGTGAGTTGAGCGTTGGCAGTGTAGGTGTGGTGGGTCGCCCCTTGATCGAGGATCAGGCGATTTCTCCTTACGGAGAGATGGTGCAACTCGGCGGTGTACAGGCCCAAATGGGCACCGCCAGCCGCATATCGCTGGCCTCAGACGACAACCTGTCGGACCGCAGCTTCACCATCACCGGAACGGGCATCAATGGCCAAGTGCTGACGGAAACCATTCAAGGTCCGTCCAGCGGCATCGTGCTGTCGACCAACAGCTTCATCACCGTCACGCGCATCCAAACCACTGCGGGTGCTGCGGGTGAGATCAAGGTCGGCTACGTGAGCCAAAACGGCGGCTTGACCGACAACTTTGTCGTCACTGGCAGCGGCACCGCCGCAGATCCGTTCGTCGCCCACTCCACCAACACGCTGGAGAACGGCTCAGATGGGGCGCGCACGGCCGGCGAGCTGACCAACGAGGCCGACATCCTGTTCTACCTGAACACGAGCAACGCCACAGGGCCCGTGACGCTGCATTACGACCTGAGCGTGCAAGGCGGCGCAGGCGACACCCTGTACATGGAGTACTCGTCGAACATCGTTCCGCTGCTGGATGGACGACTGGAGTTTGCCGACGGTGAGTCGGAAGCCACCATCCTGATCCCGATCGCAGGTGACGACCAGCGCGAAGCCAACGAAACCATGACACTCAAGCTGGGCAGCTCCAGCGCGGGCACAACGGTCAACCCCAATGCGTCGAGCACACAGCTCACCATCCAGGACGACGACGACAGCGTCACCATCGACAGCGCTCAACTCGAGCGCGCAGAAGGCAACGCCACCGCTGGCGACTTCACCGTGATCCTGCGCCGTCTGGACGCCAACACCAGCAAAACCGTGCGCTGGCACCTTGAGGATTTGGGAGACACCGGCGAGGCCTCCAACGATGACTTCACCCAGACGTCGGGCACGGTTACGTTTGCCGCCGGCTCACTGACTGCCACGGTTCGTGTGCCTGTGGTGAACGACCGCGTTCTAGAGGCCAACGAAACGTTCCGTTTTGTGCTGAGCGATCCGTCGCTGGGCAGCGGCTACTCCTTGACCGGCGTGACATCTGCGGCGGGTGTGATCCGCAACGACGATGTGCGCGTCACCATTGCCGCCACCACCACCGGCTTGGCGGAAGGTTCTGGGGCGAACGTCGCTCACGTATTCACGCTGACACGAGAAGGCGATTTGTCGCAAAGCAGCGCTGTGCAATACGCCGTGACGGCTGGCAACACCGCCAACACCGTGGGGGCCAATGGCTCCGACTTTGGAGGAGCCTTGCCAGCGGGCACAGTGACCTGTGCCGCCGGCGCCACCGGCACACACGGCACCGAGAGCCAGACGCTGACCATCAACTCGGTGGGCAACAGCTATTTCACAGGCGACACCTCGTTTGTGGTGACCCTGAGCAACGCCAGCGGCGACACCAGCGAGATCTCGGCTGTGCCCGCTGTGGGCCGCATTGTGGAAGACGACAGCATCACCTTGACCAGCGCCAACTTGGCGCAGGCTGAAGGCACCAACGCCAACGAACCCACCACCATCACGTACACGCTGCAACGCAGTGGCGACACCAGCCGTGCCCTGACGCTGAATTGGGCCGCCCAAATCGGCGAGAGCGACGGCGCCAAAGCCAACGACTTTGTTGGTGGCGTTTTGCCCAGCGGACAGGTCACCTTTGCCGCTGGCTCAGCCACCGCGACCCTGAGCGTGGCGGTTCAAGCCGACGCAATCATCGAACGGGATGAGCGCTTCACCTTGCGTTTCACATCGGCAGACTCCAGCAGCGCCAGTGGCACGCTCACCGGTGTGATCGTCGGTGACGATGTGGGCTTTGGCGTCGACCCGAAGGTGGTGGAACTCGCGGAAGGCAACAGCGGTACCACGGCGCTGCGTGTGGTGCTGGTGCGTGCCGGCCAAAGTACAACGGCCAACAGCTACGACTGGGCCGTTCGGTATGTGGACACCAGCGACTCAGATCCCGCGTCGCTGGCCAACTTCTCCGGCCTCACGGCAGGCTCGGTGTCTTTTGCCATCGGTGAGACGGAAAAAGAAATCACCCTCAACATCGTCGGCAACAGCGACTTCGACGTCAACCGGACGTTTGTGGTGGACATGAAGGACGGTGCCACCACACTCGCGAGCAGCCCAACCATCACCATCCGCAACGACGACGCGCGTGTGGGTGTGTTGGTGGACATCGGATCTTTGACCGAGGGTTCAACAGCAAGCGGTGGACAGACGCTCACATACACCTTCACCCGAGATGGCAACATCAACCAAACCAGCACGGTGGAATGGCGGGTGAACGCCTCCTCGGGGGTGACGGCAGACGACTTCGTCAACCCCGTCGACGGGCTGTCCAACGGTGGTCTTCCCAGTGGTTTGATCACTTTCGCCGAAGGTGCCAACGAAGCGACGGTCACGCTCACTTTGCGCGCCGATTCGACCTATGAACAAACAGAAGCCATCACCTTGGCGCTGTCGGCACCGTCCAACGGCACATCGGTGCACCTGACGAATGGCTCGGCCACCACCTCGGTGACCGACGACGATGTGTTGCTGCGCTTCACCAGCGCATCGCTGGCACAAACGACTGTGGCCGAAGGCGATCAGGCACGCGTCAGCGGCTCCTACGCCAGCATGCGCGGCAGCGACACAGAATTCACCGAATTGACCTACACCGTCGAGCGTGTGGGCAATACCGGCATTTATTCGGCCACCACCTGGACCTTGGTTCCCCGAGACGGTGCCAACAGCAGCGACTTTGTGGGCCCCTTGACCGGGCAATTGACTTGGAATGCCAACGACACGACCGTCAGAACCATCTCTGTCAAAGTCCGCAGCGACCTGTATGCCGAGGGCAACGAAGGCTTCCAGCTGAACATGAGCACCTCCACGCTGAGCAACTCGGTCGACGCCAACTCCAGTGTCAACGTCACCATCACCGACGCGGATGAAGGCCTGACGGTCGCCAGCAACTCTGCGCTGGTCACCCGCCACGCGGAGGGCCAGTCCGGTGAGACCGAGTTCAGCTGGACGATTCAACGCACCGGCAATCTGTCGCAAGCCTTGGACGTGGACTACCAAGTCACGGGCACCAGCTTCTGGATCAGCGAGGTCGACTTCCGCGGCACGGCTGGTGGGGCCGATGGCACCGACTTTGTGGGCGGCACGCTGCCTTCCGGGCGAGTCAGCTTTGCGGCCGGTCAGGCCACCGCCACCATCACTGTTCGGGTGGTCGGTGACATCGATGTCGAGGCCAGCGAGACATTTGGCGTGCGGCTCACGCCCGCGCGCACCATCGATCAGTTCAGCGTCACCAGCGGTCAATTCCAAGACCAAACCGAACTGGCTTACCTCAACAGCAACGCGATGCAAGAGTTGCTCGGGGTGATCGTGCGAGATGAGTCGATCATCAGCATCGTCAACGCCGAGGTGACATCACCCACCAATCACGCGACGCTTGGCGTGGCCAATGCTCCTGCGGAAGGCGACAGCGGCTATTCATCGCACTTCTTCAAGATTTTCCGCACCCTGTCGGTAGAAGGCGACGTGTCGGTGGACTGGCGGGTCAGCGGATTGGGCGCAGGTGATGTGTTTGTGGACACCCCTCTTTTCACGCAAGAGCGGCGTGTCGGCCTGAGCGCCAGCGACTTCGTCAGCGCCGAAGACCCCAACGTGGCCAACGCCGGCTACCCATCGGGCCGCGCCACGATCGCCGCCGGCCAAGACTTTGTGGTGATCGAGGTGCGCACACGCACCGACCTGACGGCTGAAGACTTGGCCGGTTTCCAGGTCACCATTTCGAACCCATCGCCTGGCTCGTCGGTGAGCGATACCGTGTCCACCGCCTACATCCGCAACGACGACCCGCTGTTCTCTGTTGGTGAGGTGTACCCCACCCAACCCGACGGCGTGGGAGCTGGATCGCACATCTGGAACGAAGGCGATGGCGATGTGACGTTCCGCATTTACCGCAGTGGCAGCACCAGCGGCACGGCCGAAGCGGACTGGGAAGTGCGTTTTGCCGGCTTGGTGTCGGGCCCCAACGGGGCGCTTGATGCATCGGTGGTGAACCGCTACAGCGCCTCCGCATCCGACTTCGACACCACCAGCCAACCTTTGAGCGGCACCGTGGTGTTTGCCGACGGCGAGGCCTTCAAAGAAGTGACTCTGCGGCTGGCAGACGACCAAACGGCGGAAAACTTCGCAGAAACATTCCGCATCGCCCTGACAGCGGCGCGTGTCACAGAGCCGGGCAGCACCAAAGTGGCCGCCATCAGCACCGTGGCTGGCAGCATGGAGCAAGTGCTGATCGACAACGACCACGGATCGGTGGTGGCCATCACCAACGTGGTCACTTCCGAAGGGGCACTGACTTTCTCCGAGGGCACATCGGTGTCCAACAAGACGGTCACTTACACCCTCACACGCAGTGGCGCAGACCTGTCGGCGGGGCAAATTGGCTGGTATGTGACGGGCGCCCATGTGGTGTCGGTCACGGGTAACACCGGGTCTTCGGGCCATTCCGGACTGATCAGCTTTGCCGCAGGCGAAACCAGCAAAACGCTGACGCTGGAGTTGTCCAACAACAGCTGGGCGCAAGACAACGCCACCCAAACACTGACGCTGGTGGATGCCAAGCAAATTCTGACCAACTACAGCGACAGCAACGGCGGTGCCACCCCCTTCGCACTTGACGCGCCGTTCTACGGCTCCGACGGTTCGAGCGACGCACTGCGCAACGGCATTTACCTGGTGGACTCGGCCAATGCGCGCGAGCCGGGTGGAAGCGGAGACAGCAACCACACGGGTTTGTTGCCCAATGGCGGCAGCATTGTGGTCAGCCCCACACAAGCCAGCGCGTCCGTCACAGTCGTCAACGACGACACCCGGGTGTTCTTGCGCGATACCCTCGGTGGCTCGCCCTACATGGCCGTCTTGGAACCCGACAGCGGTACAGTGGATCTGACCATCCGCATGGGACGAGAGGGTCGAACCGACCAAACGCTGCTGGTGGACTACACCATTGTTCTGGGCACCGCCGACAGCGCCGACGTGGACAGCACGCTGACGGGCACCCTGACCTTGAGCGCCGCCCAAGGCGGAGGCAGCACCTACGGCAACCTGAACTACGAGTTCACGTTGGAAGATCTGGTGTTTGGCGACACCACGGTAGAAGCGAACGAGAGCTTCAATGTCCGATTCAGCAACCTGCGCACCGACGCAGGCAACAGCGCCAACCTGTACTTCCAGCAAGCCAACAGTTACAGCAACACAGGACAACTCTCCACCATTGATCTGCCGGTCTGGCTGGAAAACACCGACGTCACCTGGAGTGTGACAGCAACCCCCACTCAGCTCGAAGAGACCGACACGGGTGAGCGGGTGTACACCTTCACCATCTCACGCCCCATCACCGGCAACAACTATTCGGGTGCTGCCACCGTCAACTGGACCGTTGAAGGAGTGGGAGACCACCCCACCAACGCCGACGATTTTGTCGGAGGCGTGCTCGGAGGGTCGGTCAACTTCGCCAGCGGTGAGGCCAGCAAGCAGGTCACGGTGCGCGTCAAAGGCGACATGGTGGCCGAGCAGAACGAAACCTTCACCGTGGGCATCGTGTCGGCAACCCGTGGTCAGGTGGATGCCACACGCACCACCATGACGGTTCTCAACGAAGACACCAGCATCAGCGTCTCCGACGCTGTGGTCACAGAAGGCAACAGCGGTGAAACCTTGGTGACCTACACCATCACCCGCACAGGTTCGCTCAGCAACGCCACCACTGGCACTTGGACTTTGCTGCTCAACGGCACCGCCACCGATCCAGACTTCACTGGCGCCACCACCGGCAGCTTCAGCTTCCCGGCGGACGCCAATTTCCCGCGCTACGGGGAGCAGACCACCACCTTCACGGTGCGTGTGGCCGGCGACACCTTGCCTGAAGCACACGAAACCTTCAGTGTTCGTTTGTCCAACCTGACCAACATCGACGATCCCAGCGCTACGGGGGTCAACAAGCTGACCGGCACGGGCACGATCCGCAACGACGAATCGGTGTTCAGCATCACCGCTGGCGAAGCGGTTACCGAAGGCGATGTCACCGGACAGCGTTTTGTCATCACCCGCAGCCACGACACGGCGCAAAGCCAGACCGTCACCTGGGCTGTTGGCACCGAAGGTGGGAGCCACGGTGTGAGCGCCAGCGACTTTGCTGGCGGGACTTACCCCGGTGGCGATGTGACCTTTGCACCCGGCGTGTTGGAGATCGAGATTTTTGTCCCCAGTCTTGCCGACAGCACCGCCGAGGTGGACGAAGCCTTCACCGTGACGCTGTTGCCAGGCACTGGCACCACAGCGGCGATGGTGCAAAACGCTTTGGCTTACGGCTCCATCGTCAACGACGATGCAGGCCCCGTGGTCGTCACACCCGACGCCTTCTTGGTCGTGTCCGACGCCGTGGGGGTTACCGAAGGCCACAGCGGCTCGGGCATGGTGGAATTCACCATCACCCGCAGCGGGGCCATGGGCTTTGCCGGCACCGTGAACTGGGCTGTGGCGCTGACAAGCAACGCCAGCAACAACGCCGATGCCAGCGACTTTGGCGGGACACTGCCCTCTGGCAACGCCACCTTGGCAGCGGGCCAAAGCACCATCACCATTCAAGTGCCAGTGAGCGGCGACAACCTGCTGGAGGGTGACGAGACCTTCCATGTGGTGCTAAGCGATCCGTCGCCGGGTTTCTCACTCACCGACGACACGGGCTTGGGCACCATCGTGAACGACGACGCTCGATACGACATCGACAACGCGGTGAGCGCCTATGCCAGTGCGCCGGCCACGGCAGAAGGCACTTCGGCCAACCCAACGACCATCACCTTCACCGTCACACGCACTGGCAACACCAGCGCGGCGGGCACCGTGAACTGGGATGTGGCGCGTCGGGACGCCGACGTCGCCTTCGGCACAGGCGACTTTGTCACCACCGGTGGTGCGTCGTTCCCGTCCGGCACACTGAGCTTCGGTGCGGGCGAAAGCAGCAAAACCGTCAGCGTGCAGGTGGTGGCCGACAGCACCCCAGAACTCGACGAAACCTTCCGCATCCGGCTGACAAGCCCCAGCACCGGTCACACCATCGGCGCCATGAACAGCTTCTTCAAGGTGACCAACGACGACACGGACGTCATCGGCATGAGCAGCGCGCAAACCACAGTGTCTGAAGGAGACGCCGCCGGGTTCACCGAATTCACATTCACCTTGAGCCGAACCTTGGCGCTGACCACCACATCGGTGACATGGACAGTGTCACCGGTTGGCGACAACCAACTGGATATCAGCCGACTGGTGCAAAGCACCGGCACAGCCACCTTTGACATTGGCGCTCTGACCACCACGGTGACGATCCGCGTGCCCAACGACATCGTGGGCGACTTTGATCGGACCTTCCGGGTGGCGATCAGCGACCCGGTGGTGACATTGCCCGACGGCAGCGTAGACACGGTGGTTGGGGCTGTGATCAGTCCGCAAGCCGGATTCCTCGACTTCACACTGGACAACGACGACCCCGCCTACACCCTCCAATTGGTCAACAACGGTCGGTTCATCGAAGGAGATGGAGGCACAGGCGCATTCATCCAGTTCTACGTCTACCGCGATGGTGACACGACGGGCTCCGCCAATATGGATTGGGCGCTTTCGCCCGGTGCCACCAACCCGGTGAACATCTCCGACTTTGGCGGCTTCTGGCCCAGCGGCACCATCGCCTTCGCCGAAGGCGAAACCGAGAAATTGATCCAAGCCCGGGTGGCCGGTGACGGAAAGTACGAGCTCGACGAAACCTTCCGCGTGACCTTGTCGAACCTGCGGTCCGACGTGTCGGGTGCGCGTCTGCTGGTGTCTGAGGTTGTGGGCACCATCGCCAACGACGACAACGGCGTGACGATTGCCATGGCCAGCGGCAGCGAGCGCGTCACAGAAGGCGACAGCGGCACAACGAGTGTCGCCTTCGATGTCTCGGCGGTCGGTGTGGCAGGTGAAAGTGTCACCGTTCACTATGTGATCGAGGGCTTCGGCCCCACACCAGGCAACGCCGAAGACTTGAACAACGGAAACTACGGCACGGGCTCGCTGACCCTGCGGATCGGCTCCAACGGCACAGCGTCGGATCAGGTGTGGGTGAACGTTCGCGGTGACACCACTTTTGGCCCCGACGAAAACCTGCGCTTGCGCGTGACGCAAGTGGTCAACGGCGCCTTGGCGGACAACCAAGGCACCTTCACCATCGTCAACGACGACTCCCTGGTATCGGTGCAGCGCGCAGATGGCGAAGGCGCCACCGTGCTCGAAGGCTCTTCTGGCACCGTGACGCGTACCTTCGTGCTGACCCGCGCAGGCGATCTCAGCCGCGCATCGGTGGTGAACTACGAAGTGACCGGTGCGGGCGACAACCCCGCCAGCGCCAGCGACTTTGTCGGCGGCACATGGCCCGCTGGCTCGGTGGTGTTCGCGGCCAACGAGTCGCGCAAAGAGGTCACTGTCACCATCAACTCGGACACCGCCTTTGAAAGCACCGAGGGCTTCATCTTCCGACTCACACCGGGCAACGCCAGCGGCAACCAGAACGTCGCCGACATCGACATCGCGGCCAGCGAGCTGCACACCGATATCGTCAACGACGACTCGGCCTCGCTGAGTGTGGTCGCGGTGCGCGACTCGGTGCTGGAAGGCACCGAAACGGCCAGCACGCTCATCTACCGCGTGGTGCGCAACGGCAGCGTGGAAAGCCCACTGACGGTGACCTACACTCTGAGCGACAACACATTGCGCAACGGCAGTGTGTCCACCGCAGTGATCGCCGAACCCTTGACCGGCACGGTTGTCATCGCCGCAGGCGACGACACCGCCGAGCTGGTGTTCACCAGCCGTCCGGACGCTGAGATATCCGACAACAGCTTCTTCCTGTTGCAGGTGAGCGCGCCAGGATTTGCCAACCCAGCGGCGGTGGAAGGTGCGATCTACGACGACGACAGCGGCATCTCGGCGGCTTGGGTCAACAGCTCCATGACCGAAGGCAACACCGGTGGCTCCACTTTTGCGGTGGTCATCACCCGAAGCGGCACCAATCTGGGCGCCACCGAGGTGAACTGGTCGGTGCGCGGCGCAGGACACAACCCGACCGATGCCACCGACTGGACAGGCGCTGCCTGGCCGGCTGGCACCGTGCGGTTTGCGGCAGGTGAACTTGAAAAGACCGTGACCTTCAGTGTGAACGACGATGCGTCGGTGGAGAACGCGGAAGCGTTTGTGTTTGAACTGACCGGGTCCAGCGACAGCACCCAACTCATTCGCACGGGTGCGCTGGTGGGTCAGATCACCGACAACGACGTTGTCACCAACGGCGGTGATCTGATCGCCACCGGCAACGGTGTGGACGTTATCAACGCACAGGACGGCAACGACACCATCGTCGCTGGCGCTGGTGCGGATGTGATCGACGCAGGCGCCGGCGACGACGAGATCCACACCGGTGGTGGCATGGACCAAGTCACGGCTGGGGCGGGCAACGATCTGATCTTCATGGGTCCGATCGACTGGGCAGCCAACAGCGACCTGCAGTGGCACGTCAACGGTGGCGAGGGTTTTGACGTCTTGCTCTTCGACGGCACCACCCAAGGCCAAACGATTGACCTGGATGAGTTGGTCACACACCAGCGCGTGGTGGGCATTGAAATGCTGCACATCACCGGGGGTGGCAACAACACCTTGTTGGTGTCCAGCGAAACCTTGCTTCAACAAGATGTGGGCGTGTTCCCAGATGCCAGCGCTCAGGCGGCCACCCAGCACCAGCTGCTGGTGATGGGCGATGCCACCACCACCATCGACCTGGTGGACAGCGGGTGGACGCAAGAAAGTGGGGTCTACACCTACGGCGGACACGACTACATGGTGTACAGCCATGCCAACAACCAGACGCAAGTGCTGATCCACCAAGGCATGACCGTGATCTGATGCGCCAACCCGCCACCGGCGGGGGCCATCAGTGGCCCGTCACCCCCTGGGGTGGTGGGCCGCCACCACCGCCTTGAGGCGCTCTCGCGCCACATGGGTGTAAATGGTGGTGGTGCTGATGTCTGCGTGGCCCAGCAACAGCTGGACTGCGCGCAAATCGGCGCCGTGGTTGAGCAGATGGGTCGCAAAAGCGTGGCGCAGGGTGTGGGGCGACAAGGGGGCTGTGATGCCCGCCCGCAGCGCGTAGCGCTTGACCAGGGTCCAGAACATGACACGGCTCATGGCCTCGCCCGCGCGCGAGCCACGGGCGGTGACAAACAAGTCCTCGCTCGCTTGGCCGGGCAGCAGCTCGGGCCTGCCCTCGTGCAGCCAACGCTGCAGCCAACGTCCGGCCTCTTCGCCAAACGGCACCAAGCGCTCTTTGTCGCCTTTGCCACTGGCGCGCAGCACACCTTCGGCCAGCGAGACGTGCCAGGTTTTCAGACCCACCAGCTCGCTCACCCGCAGGCCGCTGGCGTACATCAACTCCAACATGCTGCGATCGCGCAGACCCAGCGGGGTGCTCACATCGGGGGCCTGCAGCAGCGCCTCCACCTGGGCCTCGCTCAGGGTCTTGGGCACCCGCAGCGGGGTTTTGGCCGCACCCAAGCGCAAGGTCGGATCGGCGTGGATGTGCCGCTCGCGCAACGCCCAACGAAAAAATCTCCTGAACACGGTGAGCCGGCGGTTGGCTGTGGTGGCGCGGGTGCTGGCGTGCCGGTCGGCAAAATAGCCGTGCAAATCGGCTTCACTGGCTTGGGTCAACTCGCGCCACTGGTGGGCGAGCCAAGCGCCCAGATGCATCAGGTCGCGCCGGTACGCGTCAAGCGTGTTGCGCGACAGCCCCTCTTCCAGCCACAGGCTGTCGATGAACGTCTGAACAATGGCCAAAGTGCCGGCAGGCACATCGGCGTCGGTGACAGGAGAGGGGCGTGGCACTGGGGTGGGGTCAGGCTCAGTCGAGCTTGAGTTTTTGCTGATCAACCACCCGTTTGTACACCTCAAATTCGGCCTTGATCTGGGCGCTGAACTGCTCAGGCGTGTTGCCGATGATCAGCGAGCCGGTGTCTTCGATGCGCTTGCGCACCGCCGGATCGGCGATGACCTGGAGGGTGGCCTTGGACAGTTTGTCCACCACCTCGTTGGGCAATCCCTTGGGGCCAATCAAACCGTAATACGCCATGCGGTTGACTGGCTCCAGCCCCACTTCTTTGAAGGTGGGGATGTCGGGCAAAACCGACAAGCGCTGCGGCGCGGCCACCACAATCGCCACCAGACGACCCGAACGAATGTGCGGCAAAGCAGACGGCAGGTTGTCAAAAATGATCGGCACCTGGCCACCCACGGTGTCGTTGAGTGCTGGGCCGGCGCCACGGTAAGGGATGTGGGTAATGAAAGTGCCGGTCAAACTTTTGAACAGTTCGGTCTGCAGGTGACCGATGCCGCCCGTGCCCGAGCTGGCGTAGCTGTACTTGCCCGGATTGCGCTTGAGTTCGGCGACAAAGTCCTTGTAGTTTTTGGCCGGGAAGCTGGGGTGCACCGCGATCACATTGGGTGTT
>JBEIEH010000002.1:0-39173 GCA_040383055.1 Burkholderiaceae bacterium | reverse complement strand
GGCCCGGTTGGCTATCCTGTTCATCTCCGGCCTCGCGGCCAACGCGCCATCCCGGTTCCGGCCCCTAAGCTCAAACGTTAAACATGCTGCAAAACTCATCAAAGGAATCCGCCGCATCTGCTGTATTCCTTCTCGTTGCCGCGCTAGGGGGCGTTAGCTTGATGCCCGCTGGCTCAGCTTTTTTTATTCACTTCGTCTACTTCGCGGTACCGATGGCAATCATTTGTGCGCTGGCACATCTGACGTCCACTGGGGCAGGCTGGGTGGCAGGTAGCTCTGTTGCTTTTGCTGCTGTTGCTATCTTGGAGACGGTATGGGAGCAACGCATCTATACCGGCCCAAATTCGATGCCAGGTTTCGTCTATCTCTTCCTTTGCGGGCCGCTCGCGATCATTGGACTCGTTATCGCTTGCCCGACACGAAGGTGGCTAAGAAGTACTGGGTTGCGTTGTTCTGTAGCGGCGGCTGCTGTGTTCTTTGCTGGTGCCCTTCCCGTGCTGGTCAGTCTGGTGGGAAGTAAGCATGTTTAACAGGGCGCTCGGCACGGACAGTCAACAGAAGATTGCCGCTTCGCGGCGAGCGTTGCCTGCCGGGCAGCTTCGACGTTAGCCATAAGGAGATATCGTGGATCTGTTTACCCAATTCGTCGTAACCATCGGGCGCGTGACTCCTGCTCATATAGAGATGCTCGGAACCGCATTCTTGATTTCGAAAGATGGTTTGTTTGCGACATCACGCCACGTTGTCGGCGACAACCACACAGGGTTAGTTGTCCTTTCGCCCCACATCCAAAGCATCAACGCCTATCAAGATGTAGCCGACAATCGTTGCCAGCCGGTTGATGCTACGGTTTCTGAAATCGACCCGATAAAAGACCTCGCGCTTCTGAAAGCAGACGTTTCGTTCTCTGGAGAGTTACCCCCGCTCGGGTCGCTTGACGAAGTTTCTGTCGGAGAGTCCGTTGGTATATTCGGGTTTCCTCATTGCACCGAAGGGCGGCGCGTATTGACGTATCAAAGTACGGAAATTGGCGCAAAACTCCTGCTTGAATCAACCGGTATCAAGAATAAACACGCGGTTCTGAATATTCAGTCAAGACCTGGGCAGTCAGGTTCGATGGTCTTTTCTCCTCGACTTGGAAAAATTGTTGGCGTCTTGATTGGGACGTATGCGCCACAGTTTGGGATTCGCTTGGGAAACATAAACCCGGCCGAACTTAATCAAACGACGCACATCGTTTCCGCCGAGTACATTAAGGACATGCTGTGATGAGCGAGCTGACTCCTATTCCTTCGTTTGAGTTCGACGAGTTGCTCGCTGCTTTGAAGCCTTACCAAGCAAACGCGATATCCCAGTTAAGGGAGAAGCACGGTGAAGAAGAGGCAGCAAAGTTCTGGTTAAGTGCTAACGGCCCGTCTGATACCCAAAAGTTTGGTGGCGCCAATCCCGTTGATTCAAAGCCGTTTTGGGACAAGTTCAACGAGGAGCTTCGGCTATTTGTTTGCGGGGACAAGAAGTACAAGAAGGAGCGTGACAAGCTTTTCTCCGAAGCCAAACCCGTGTCGGTCGTCCTCATTTCTGGAATCAGTGGGCTTCTTGGTTCGACCCTTGGTTTCGCACCCTCACTCTTGGCACCTGCTGTCGCAATGATGCTCTATGCAATCGGCAAAGTCGGTGTGAATGCTTGGTGCAAATGTGGCTAACCCCGCGGTGCAAGGGACGCTGCGCGATAAAGCCGCGCCGCGCCCCTGACCTTGAACGTTCGGCCTCTTTCCTCAGTCCGAGATGTCGCCAGCCGCAGCAAGCACACCAAGCACGACAGGCCAAAATGCCAAGTCAAAGACCCGTATATCGCGCCCCTTCATCTTTGCCGCCGCTCGGGCCGTTCCAAGGCCAAACATCACGTAGAAGATCGCATAGAGAACGCCCGTCAAAACGGCGGCGGTGTAGTCGCTAACCATGTTGCTTCCTTATCTCCGGCCACCAGAGGCCGAACATTTCGCTCAACGCGACCTGCTACGGCTGCGCCTCCGCAGGCGCGTTAGCTCGGCCATTCCGCCTACAACCTGCGCCGTTCATGTGCGCACCCACGATGCCGTGACATGAGGGTCACGGCGCCAGCCGCTCCCGCAACCAGCCTCCATCGGTTTGCTGCGTGTAACGCAGCCGGTCGTGCAGACGGCTTTTGCGGCCTTGCCAAAACTGCCAGTTGTCGGGCTTCAGGCGGTAGCCGCCCCAGTGCGGTGGGCGCGGTGGGTTGAGCAGGAACTGCGCGCCGTACTTGGCGGCGTTGGTCACCAGCACGGTGCGGCTGTCGATGACCTCGCTTTGGGGGCTGGCCCAGGCGCCGATGCGGCTGTCCAGCGGGCGGCTGTGGAAATAGGCGTCGCTTTCTGTGTCGCTCACTTTTTCCACCACGCCTTCAATGCGTACCACGCGCTCCAGCTCCACCCAGTGAAACTGCAGCGCCGCATAGGGGTTGCCGGCCAATTCGCGGCCTTTGCGGCTGTCGTAGTTGGTGTACCAAACAATGCCACGCTCGTCATAGCCCTGGATCAGCACCACGCGCGTGCTGGGCCGCAGGTCGCTGCCCACGGTGGCCAGGGTCATGGCGTTGGGCTCTGGAACTTCGCTCTGAATGGCCTCGTTGAGCCATTGGTCAAACTGCCGCAGCGGGTCGGCGTGTGAGGCGGATTCGCTGAGTTCGGCTTTTTCGTAGCTTTTGCGCAGGTCGGCGATGTTCATGGTGTGTGGGGCGTGTCGGTGTCAAGGGGAATGCCGCAGTCTTGCAGCAAGCGCTGCAGGCCACGGTCGTGGATGCCATGGGCGCGCAGGCCGTGCCAGGTCTGCAGCGCGTAGTCGCGGGTGCTGCCATAGCGGCCGCAGGCATGCTCAAAAATGGCGCGGTATTCGGCCACGCTAAGGGCGCCGGTGTGTTGTGGGCTGTGGGTGCTCAGGGTGAAGGCCAGCGCCGTGACCAGGCCAGCGGGTGTGTGGCAGCGCAGCCAGCGCGGGTCGTAAATCGGGTTGGGCATTTCGCGCTCCCACAGTGCGGGCAGCACGTCCATCACCTGCAGGTGTGGCACTTTCAGCGCCAGGCCCTGGCAGCGCCCGCCGGGCAGCAGGGTGAAGACCAAGCCCGGCCGCTCAAAGGTGCCGCGGTTGACGCGGCTCCACATGCGCAGGGCGCGGTGGTGGCCCCAGACGGTGGCGGGGCGTTGTTCGGCGGCGGCAAATTCGGGCCGCCACACCAGGCTGGCGTAGGCAAACACCCACAGGTCGGCCCGTGGTCCCAGGCTGCGCCAGTCGGCCACGGTTTGCGCATACATGCGCTGTTTGTCACGCGCGCGCGGGTCCGCTGGCCAGCGGTGGCGCGGCGGCACAGGGGGCGTCAGCGGTGGGCAAGTGGCGGCCATCTAAAATCGCGGTCTTTGTGTGACGCCCGCTCGGGACCTGCAGGCGTTGTTCGGTTTTCTTATTGTCGGAGCAATGGTATGTCTTCTCAGGATAACGATCAGGATATGCGGGTGGTGGGTGTGGTGTTGGTGTCGGTGATTCTGCTGGCTGTGGGCCTGGCGGTGGGCATGGGCATCAGCAAAAGCCGTGGTGCCAAGCCAGCTGCGCCGGCCGCCGCGGTGGTGGCCGCTCCGGCGGCCGACGGTGAGCCCAGCGTGGTGGTGGAGGCCGGTGTGGTGAAGTTTTACTTCGCGTCCGGCAAAGCCGATTTGGCCGCTGGTGCGGTTCAGGCTCTGGCTGACGCGATTGCCGCCGCGCAGGCCGGCAAGATGTTGACGATCTCCGGTTTTCACGACGCCAGCGGCGACCCCGCCATGAACGCCGAGCTGGCCAAGCAGCGCGCCCTGGCCGTGCGCGCCGCGCTGGTGGGCGCGGGTGTGGCCGAGACCGCCATGGAGCTGAAGAAGCCCGAGCAGATGGTGGGCGAAGGCAGTGCCGCCGAAGCGCGTCGCGTGGAAGTGGTGATCGCGCAGTAAGCGCCAGCCCCCAAAAAAAGCCCGGCAGGTGTTTCACCTGGCCGGGCTTTTTTGTGCCTGTGGGGGGGTGGCTTAGCGCAGGGCCGCGCCCTCAAACTGGCGCTGAATCAACTCAATCTTGTAGCCGTCAGGGTCGGTCACGAAGGCGATCACCGTGGTGCCGCCTTTCACAGGGCCGGGTTCGCGCGTCACGTTGCCGCCGGCCGCTTTGATCTTGGCGCAGGCGGCGTAGGCGTCTTCCACGCCCAAGGCGATGTGCCCGTAGGCGCTGCCCATGTCGTAGCTTTCCACGCCCCAGTTGTAGGTGAGTTCAATCTCTGCCTGGCCGGGGTTGCCACCGTCAAAGCCCAAAAACGCCAGCGAGTATTTGTACTCAGGGTTGTCCGAGGTGCGCAGCAACTGCATACCCAACACCTGGGTGTAAAAATCGATGGACCGTTGCAAGTTGCCGACGCGCAGCATGGTGTGAAGGATTCTCATGCCCGCCATTGTGCCGCCGATGCCCAGCGCGCTCAATCACACCGTGGCGGTGTGAGGCAATGGGCGTGGCGCCGCTTGAATGGCCGCTGTGCTGTGCCGCTGCGCGACCCATGCCCACAGGGCCGACCATTCGATGGGTTTGGGCAGCAGGTGGTCGGCGCCCTGTTGCAAATAGAGCCTGCGCGTGTCTTCGTCTAGGGTACCGCTCAGGCCCACGATCAGGGTCTGGTCGCTGCGTTCTGCCAACTTGGCGCGCATGATGGCGGCGGTGTCCGGGCCGGTGAGGCCGGGCATGTGCATGTCCATCAGCACCAGATCAAACGGCTCGCGGTCTATCCACTCCAGCGCCGCGTCGCCACTGGCGGCGCACGCCACGTGCAGGCCTTGGCGGGACAACCAAGCGCTCATGTATTCGCGGTTAAAAATCTCGTCGTCCACCACCAGTACGCGCCACCCCGCTGGCGGTGTGGCGTGGGTGGTGGGGCAGCTCGGCAGATCGGAAGTGGGTTGGTACTCGGCCAGCTGCAGGCACGCGGTGAACACGCTGCCTTGGCCGGGCTGGCTGCGCACCGTGACGCCGCCGCCCATGGCTTGGCACAAGCGCTGGCTGATCACCAAACCCAGCCCCGTGCCGCCGCGTTCGCGCGTCACCGCGCTGTGGGCTTGGTGGTAGGGCTGAAACAGCCGCTCTTGCTGCTCGCGGGTCATTCCACAGCCGGTGTCGGCCACCGCGAGTTCCAGCCACCAGCCACCAACGTTGGGGTTGGCGCTGCAGCGCAGTTCCACCCCGCCTTGGTCGGTGAACTTCAACGCATTGCCCAGCAGGTTGAGCAGCACCTGCTTGAGCCGTGTGGGGTCGCCGGTGGCGCAGCGGGGCAAGGTGTCCAAGCCGCTGATCCGCCATGTCAGGCCTTTGCCTGCGGCTTGGTGCTCCAACAAATGAACGGTCGCTGACACCGTGTCGTGCAGATCAAAGGCGATGTGCTCCAACTCGAATTGACCCGATTCGATCTTGGCGTAATCCAGCAAATCGTTGGCCAGCACCATGAGTGTGTCGCTGCAATGCTGCAGCGACTGCACATAGCGGCTTTGTTCATCGTTCAGGGGGGTGTGGCGCAACAGGCAAGCCATGCCCACCACACCGTTGAGCGTGCTGCGAATCTCGTGCGTGAGCGCCGCCAGGAGTTCCCTCTCGGCGGCCGGTGAGCGGGAAGCGTCCGGCGAGTCCATGCCTGTCTCCGAGAAGCAAGCAACGGGCAAAAAAATGGCAAACCCCGCTGTTGCGTGTTTGCCATTGTGGTGTGGCTTGCGCCACACTTGTTACCCCCAATGGGGGATTTTTGTGGGTGAATCTGGCAATTCGCCAGAATCGACAATTTTTGAATTAATTTCAGAACCGTGGCGTACTGCTATCAGCTTATACGGCCGTAGCTGGTGCGCAACGGATCGGCTCCACCCCCAGGTGTTCTGGGGCCTTTGTTGCCACCGCCCTTGCCACCACCGCCACCGCCGTTTTTCTTGTTGCGGTTACCGGTGCGCATGGCGTCGATGCTGGTGCGCAGCGGATCGGGTTGACCGCCCGGGTTGGCCGCGCGGGGTTTGGGGTCGCGGAAGCGCAAGTGGCCCATGTGGGCGTTGGGGCCGGGCTGGCGCTCGGGGCGATTGCCGTCAAAGTCGTCGTCGCGCGGTGGACGGGCTTCGCGGGGTTCACGGGGCTCGCGCGGTGGGCGCGGCTGTTGCTGCTGGGCTTGCGCCGGGCGTTGTTGTGGCTGGCCACCAGGGCCGCTGCTGTGGCGACCATTGCGGTTGCGGCGGCGGCCATTGCCACCTTCGTTACCGCCGCCGTTGCCTTCACCCTGCGGCTGGCGCGGTGCGCGCTCTTCGCCGCCGTCGGCTCGGGCTTGGCGGTTGCGACCGCCGCCTTCGCCTTCTTTGCGTTCGCGGATGCGTTGCATCATCTCTTGGCGGGCGGCCTTGGCGGCTGCCGCCAGCACGTCGCGGCTCGGTGGTTTGCCGGCTCCGCCCCACAGGGTCTGGCGGCCCATGGCGATGGGCTCGGCGACTTCACCGGGTTCGGGCATAAATTCATCGAAGATCTGCACCGGAATTTGCTGCTTGGTGAAGCGCTCGATGGCCATCATGAAGCCTTCTTCGTCCAAGCACACCAAGCTCACCGCTTGACCCTCGCGCCCCGCGCGACCGGTGCGGCCGATGCGGTGCACATAGTCTTCGGAGATGTTCGGGATTTCGTAGTTCACCACGTGCGGCAGGTCGTCGATGTCGATGCCACGTGCGGCGATGTCGGTGGCCACCAGCGCGCGGATTTCGCCGCTCTTGAAGTCGGCCAAGGCTTGGGTGCGCGCACCCTGGCTCTTGTTGCCGTGCAGCGCCATGGCTTTGATGCCGTTTTTGGTCAGGTAGTCGGCCACGTTGTTGGCGCCGTATTTGGTGCGGGTGAACACCAGCACCTGGCTCCAGTTGTGCAGGTTGATGATGTGCGCCAACAGGGCTTTTTTCTTGCCGCGACCCACAGGGTGGATGGTCTGCGCAATGCGCTGGACCGTGGTGTTGGGTGGCGTCACTTGGATGTGTTGGGGGTTGTTGAGCAAGCCATTGGCGAGTTCAACAATCTCGTCGCTGAAAGTGGCCGAGAAGAGCAGGCTTTGCTTGGCCTTGGGCAGCAGGGCCAGCACCTTCTTGACGTCGTGAATAAAGCCCATGTCGAGCATGCGGTCGGCTTCGTCGAGCACCAGCACCTGCACACACGACAGGTCCAGATGGCCCTGTTGGTTCAGGTCCAACAGGCGGCCAGGGGTGGCCACCAGCACATCCACGCCCTTGTTGAGCATGTTGATTTGTGGGTTCATGCCCACTCCGCCAAAAATGACGGCCGAGCTGAGGTTGAGGTGTTTGCCGTAGCTGCGCACCGATTCTTCCACCTGCGCTGCCAGCTCGCGGGTGGGGGTGAGCACCAAGGCCCGGATGCCCACGCCGCCGCGGCGGCTGGTGGCGCGTTCGCCAGCTTGCAAGCGGTGCAGCAGGGGCAGGGTGAAGGCGGCGGTTTTGCCGGTGCCGGTTTGGGCGCCAGCGAGCAAGTCGCGGCCGGCCAGCACGGCGGGAATGGCCTCGGCTTGAATGGGGGTGGGGTTTTCGTAGCCTTGCTCGCGCACGGCCTGCACGATAGCCGGGGCCAGGTTCAGTTGTTCAAAGGTCATGTGGTGAGAAGCGCCCATCCGGGCGCAGGGTCATCGGCCATTCCGGCGGGTGCGTGTGAGCACCAGATATGCCGGCCAACAAGGGCTGATGGGGTTCCAAAAGTTAAGTGGCACATCGCCACGAGGGTGTGGCGCCACCAGGGCCTTGCTCAGGCCCTGTCTGCCTTATTGGTGGGCAGACGGAGCGTATTGTCGCACACAGCGCTCATTGAGGGGGTTCTACCACCTCGGCCGCGCTGCGAAACGCCTCCACCGCAGCGGGCACACCACAATAAATCGCGGCGTGCAGCAGCACCTCTTGGACTTCTTGCACCGTGGCGCCGTTGTTGAGCGCGCCGCGCACGTGGCCTTTGAGTTCGTGCTGTTTGCCCAACGCCGTGAGCATGGCAACGGTGACCAGGCTGCGGGTTTTGCGGTCCAGCGCATCGCGCTGCCACACGTCGCCCCAGGCGGCGCGCGAGATGTGGTCTTGAATCGGCTGGGTGAACGGTGTGGTGCTGCTCAGGGCGCGGTCGACAAAAGCGTCGCCCATGACTTCGCGCCGGGTGGCCAAGCCGCGTTGGTACTGTTCGTCTTGCATGTTGTCGGAAAACAGGGTTGGACAGACCCACAAGGATAAACTTCTGCCAGCACACCGCCCGCTCGTGCCCCACGGAGTTGCCATGACCACGCCCCGATACCCATTGCCCGACCTCAACACCTTGCCCGCCGATTTGCAGTCCAAAATTTTGGAAGTGCAAGAGAAAGCCGGCTTTGTGCCCAATGTGTTTTTGGCGCTGGCGCGCCGCCCGGCCGAGTGGCGCGCTTTCTTTGCGTACCACGACGCCTTGATGGTGCCCGAGAGCGTGGGCCGCGACAGCGGGCTGAGCAAAGGCGATCGCGAAATGATCGTCACCGCCACCAGCGCGCGCAACCAGTGCCTGTACTGCGTGGTGGCGCACGGCGCCATTCTGCGCATCTATGAGAAAAAACCGTTGGTGGCCGACCAGGTGGCGATCAACCACCGCAAGGCCGATATCACGCCGCGCCAGCGCGCCATGCTCGACTTCGCCATCAAGGTCTGCGAGCGCTCGCACGAGGTGGACGACGCCGACTTTGCCGAGTTGCACGCGCATGGCTTCAGCGACGAGGACGCTTGGGACATCGCGGCCATCACCGCCTTCTTTGGTTTGTCTAACCGGGTAGCCAATGTGACGGGCATGTTGCCCAACCCCGAGTTCTACCTGATGGGTCGCCAGCCCAAAGCCAAGGCCTGAGCCGCTGCGGACGCATGCCATGTTGAGCACCACCTTCGGTTATCACGCCATCGAGGACCGCATCTGGATGGGGCACGACCGCCCCGAAGACCGCATCTGGATCACCCGGCGCTTGGCGATTTATGTGGTGGGCACCTTGGCTCGCCAAGTGGAGGACACCGCACCGGGTGCACAGGGTGGCTCGCCCAACGCTGTGCGGGCCGATTTGGAGCACCGCATGGCGCTCGAAGAGCCCGCCGAGATGCAGGCCACACCATCGGATGCGCCGCCGCCCCTGCGCATGGGCACCGAGCCCGCGGTGGGTCCCGCGCCTGCACAAGAGCGCTTGTGCAAGACCATGCGCACCACCTTGTGGCAAGACGGTCGCTGCCAAGTCGACTTTGAGTTGGTTACCGGTGAGGTGCATGTGCTGAATTTCAGTCGCCCGGGCCTGCACCGATGGCTGCGCGCATTTGCCATGATCCTTCACAACGCCCAGTGGGCCCTGCCGGTGCAGCCACCCGAGTGGTTGAGCGCCAGCGTGTTGCCGCAGGCGGTCAAGGACATCTTGGACAAGCCCTTGCCCGACACCCTGGATAATGAGGGCTGAATCCTGATCGACCGGTGTGGCGTCGGTCTCCTCGCTTGTGTGTTGTTCGAGCCCCCCGGCCTGCCGGACAGGGCTCTTTTCGGACTTGTGTAAACCATGGCCCAGTACGTTTTTTCGATGAACCGCGTCTCCAAGACCGTGCCGCCCAAGCGGCAGATCTTGAAAGACATCTCCCTGTCCTTCTTCCCTGGCGCCAAGATCGGCGTGCTGGGCCTCAACGGCTCGGGCAAGTCCTCGCTGCTCAAGATCATGGCCGGGGTCGATAAGGAGATCGAAGGCGAAGCCATTCCCATGCCGGGCATCAAGATCGGCTACCTGCCGCAGGAGCCGCAAATCGACCCCGAGCAGACCGTGCGCCAAGCGGTGGAAGAGGGCATTGGTGGTGCGCTCAAGGCCAAGGCCCGCTTGGAAGAGGTGTACGCCGCCTACGCCGAAGAAGACGCCGACTTTGACGCCTTGGCCGCCGAGCAGGCTGAGCTCGAAGCCATCATCGCCGCCAGCGGCTCGGAAAACTCCGACCTGCAGCTCGAACTCGCCGCCGACGCCCTGAACCTGCCGGCTTGGGACGCGGTCATTAAAAATCTCTCGGGCGGTGAAAAGCGCCGTGTGGCCCTGTGCCGTCTGCTGCTGTCCAAGCCCGACATGCTGCTGCTCGACGAACCCACCAACCACTTGGACGCCGAATCGGTGCATTGGCTGGAGCAGTTCCTGCAGCGTTTCCCCGGCACCGTGGTGGCCATCACCCACGACCGCTATTTCTTGGACAACGCCGCCGAGTGGATTTTGGAACTCGACCGCGGCCACGGCATTCCATGGAAAGGCAACTATTCGGAGTGGCTGGACCAAAAGGGCAAACGCCTGGACCAGGAACAAAAAGCCGAAGACGCCCACCGCAAAGCCATGAAGGAAGAATTGGAGTGGGTGCGCAAAAACGCCAAGGGCCGCCAGGCCAAGAGCAAGGCGCGCTTGGCCCGCTTCGAGGAGCTGAGCGACGTCGAATACCAAAAGCGCAACGAGACCAACGAGATCTTCATCCCGGTGGCCGAACGCCTGGGTGCGCAGGTCATCGAATTCAACAACGTGTCCAAGAGCTTTGGCGACCGCTTGCTGATGGACAAGCTGAGCTTCAAGCTGCCGGCTGGCGCCATCTGCGGCATCATCGGCCCCAACGGCGCGGGCAAGTCCACGCTGTTTCGCATGATCCAAGGGGTGGAAAAGCCCGACAGTGGCGAGATTGTGGTCGGTCAGACCGCCAAGCTGGCCTTTGTCGATCAGAGCCGCGAAAGCCTGGAAGGCGACAAGACCGTGTGGGAAGACGTCTCCGGGGTCTGGACAACATCACCGTGGGCAAATTCATCATGCCCAGCCGCGCCTACATTGGCCGCTTCAACTTCAAGGGCAACGACCAGCAAAAGCTGGTGAAAAACCTCTCGGGCGGTGAGCGTGGTCGCCTGCACCTGGCCAAGACCCTGGCCCAGGGCGGCAACGTGCTGATGCTCGACGAACCGTCGAACGACCTGGACGTGGAAACCCTGCGCGCGCTGGAAGAAGCGCTGCTCGAATTCGCCGGCAGCGCCATGGTGATCTCGCACGACCGCTGGTTCCTCGACCGCATTTGCACCCACATCTTGGCCTATGAGGGCGACAGCCAGTGGTACTTCTACGACGGCAACTTCACCGAGTACGAAGAAGACAAGAAGAAGCGCCTGGGCGAAGAGGGTGCGCGGCCGAAGCGGGCACGCTTCAAAAGTCTGAAGTAAGACGCCCCCGCGCCGCGCCTTGCGGCGTATCACCCCCCACTGGGGGGCGATGCGTGCGGGCCGGGAAACCCGGACCCGCCGCATCCTCGATCAACTTCCCTCATTCGTTGCACCATGGAATTCTCTGACGACACCGTGTTGGCCGACACCCGCCGTTGGCTGGAAAAAGCCGTCATCGGCCTGAACCTGTGCCCGTTTGCGCGTGCGGTGTACGTGAAGAACCAGGTGCGCATTGTGGTGAGCCAGGCGCGGCATTTGGACGCGTTCTTGGACGACCTGGACCGCGAGCTGGCGCACCTGCAGTCGGTTAGCCCCGAGGAGACCGACACCACGCTGCTGGTGCACCCGACGCTGTTCCCAGACTTCTTTGTCTTCAACGATTTCCAGAACGTGGTGGACGACGTGCTGGCCGAACATGAACTGGAAGGCGTGATTCAGGTGGCGCATTTCCACCCCGACTTCGCGTTTGAAGGCGAGCCCGAGGGCGATATGAGCCACTTCACCAACCGCGCGCCCTACGCCACGCTGCACCTGCTGCGCGAGGACAGTGTGGAGCGGGCGGTGGACAGCGCTGGAGGCGACGCCGATCAGATTGTGGAGCGCAACATCCGCACCTTGCGCGACCTGGGCCCTGCGGGCTGGCAACGCACGCTGCAAGACTAAAACGATATGAACCCATCACCGAACACACCCGCTCCAGCCGTGCCTGCCAAGCTCACTGGTTGGCGCCGGGTGGTCAAGGCCGCTGGCTACTCTTGGGCGGGTCTGGCCGCAGGTTGGCGCGAGCCTGCCTTTCGCCAAGAGGCGATCTTTGCGGTGGTGCTGGTGCCCGCGGCTTTTTGGCTGGGGCAGTCCTGGACCGAAACGGTGCTCTTGCTGGTGGTGACGCTGTTGGTGCTGGTGACCGAGCTGCTCAACACCGCGGTGGAAGCGGTGGTGGACCGCATTGGGCCGGAGTGGCACGCGCAATCCAAACGCGCCAAAGACATTGGCAGCGCCGCCGTGCTGCTGACCTTGCTGCTGTGTGGTGGTGTGTGGCTCAGCGCACTGTGGCGTTGGGCTGCAAGCGCGGTGTGAGGCCATCGTTTTCGACGGCGCGCAAGGCCTGAGCCACCGCCGCGATGTTGTGCCGCAGCGCGTACAGCTCATCGGCATACGACAAAGGCACTTCGATCGCGTTCACGGTGTCGGCGAGTGTTTGCAGCTCGCGCTGCAGCGCGTCAACCGATTCGCCGCGTTGTGCTCGCGCCTCAATGTTGCGCAGCTCGGCGTACCAGCGGAACACCTTGGAGCGCATGCGCAAGGTGTAGAGCGGCGGCACGATGCGTGAGAGCGGCAGCACCAAAGCCAAAATCAAGCCGCCGGCCAGCCACATGCGCTCAATCAAATTGGCCAGCCAAAAAGGCAGGTAGCGCTGCAGAAACGGCGGGCCACTGCGCAGGGTGCGTTCGGCCTCGGCCGACATTTCAAAATCCGCATGTGCCGCGTTGGGGAATTCGCGCGCACGGCCGAACCAGCTGGCCTCGCCGTGCAGCTCGCGCGCGGCCTGGGTAAACAGCTGCTGCAGTGCGGGGTGGGTGGTGTCGCGTGCCACCAAGCTGGTGGTGGTGGCGATCAGGCGCACGTCGTGTTCGGGCAGGTTGCTGGCCAAGTTCACCACCCCTTGTGGCAAGAGCGCTGGGGTCAGAAACGGCAGGCGGCGCGCATAGGCCTCGCTTTGCTCAAAGCTCAGCAATCGCACGCCCGGCGTTTGCAGCAGCATTTGCACCAGCGGCGCTTGCGGGGCCGATGCGAACAGCAGGGCGTCGACCTCGCCATTGATGAAGGCCACCGTGGCCGGTGTGGGCGCCAGCTCGGTGGTGACAAAGGCGCTGGGTTCGAGCTGGTTGAGCGAGAGCAGTTGGGCCCACAGCTCGGGCACACCGCTGCCCGGAGTGCCGATGTTGAGCCGCGCGCCCGCCAGGTGTTTGAGCTGGGTGACCGCAGGTGTGCCAGCGGTGGCGGGCATGTCGCGGTGAAACAGCCACACCGGTTCCACAAACAAATTGCCCAGCGACAGCAGTTGGGCATCGGCCTCGGCGGTGTCGGTGTGACGGGCAAAGCCGCCTTGCACAAAAGCCATGTCCACCTCGCCACGGCGCAGGCGCTGCAGATTGTCGGCAGAACCTTCGGTGGGAACAAGCTGCACCTGTATGCCGTAGCGCGCCAGCGCCTGGGCGTAGCGCGCGCCAAACTGGTCATAAGCGCTTTGTTCGGGCCCGGTGGCCAAGCGCACCGTGGTGGGCGGCGCGGGGTCGAGCCAGTGGTAGGCCAGCGCGAGCAGGGCCAGCGTGATGAGCGCGATGGCGAGGGCGCTGCCCAGCGCGTCGCGCAGCCAAGTCAGTGGAGAGGAAAGCCGGACGCCCATGCCCGCACCTTAGCACGGGCATGGGGCGCTTGACCCGATCAGGGCAGGGGCTCGATGCTGAGCACGGTGTAGGCGCCGTTGATCTGGTCGGCGGTGAAGCGGACTTTGTCTCCCACTTTCACCCGCCCGAGCAGCGTCTTGTCTGGCACTTGAAACACCATGCTCATGGGGGGCATGTCGAGGTTTTTGATGTTGCCGTGTTTCAGGCTGATCTTGCCAGCGGCCAGATCGATGCGGCGCACCTCCGCCTCTGCCCAAGGCAGGGCGGTGACCGCCTGTGGGGTGGCGTTGTATTGGGTGCGCTGAAAGCCTTCGCGCACCGCTGTGCTGGCTTGGCGGAAATAGCTCTGATACACCCGGCTGCTGCCGTCTTGTTGGACCAGCAGCACATCGTAAGGGTCCCGCCGGCTGCCGTATTCGGGGCCGTCCATGCCGGGACTGCCGATCGGCATGCCGGGCACCGCCAGGCCCAAGGCTTTTGGTCGTTCGGCCAGCAGGCGTTTGATCTCGGTTGGGTTGACATGGCCTTCGATCACGTAGCCGTCGATCAGCGCGGTGTGGCAGGACGCTAACTTCATCGGCATGCCCAGACGTTGGCGCATGGTGGTGTTGCCGCTGTCGATGGTTTGCACCTCAAAGCCCTCGCGCCGCAAGATGTCAACCCAGTCCTTGCAGCAACCACAGTTGGGGTCTTTCCACACTTGCATCACGGGGAGTTTTTTCGGGCTGGCAGCTTGGGCTGCCCAGCCTGCGCCGGCCAGCGCAGCGGCGGCAGCCATCAGGGTGGTTCGGCGGGTGAGACGGGATGTCATGGGGTGTCCTCTCAGGTTCAGGCGCGCACACGGATGGTGCCGCGCATGCCGGCTTCGAAGTGGCCGGGCAACAAGCAAGCAAATTCGAACTCGCCTGCGCGGTTGAATGTCCAGACGATGTCGCCGCGCTGGCCGGCAGGCACATGCGCCATGTAGGGTTCGTCGTGCTCCATGTTCGGGTGTTTTTTCATCATCTCGGCGTGGGCTTCAAGCTCGGCGCGGGTGCCGATCACAAGCTCGTGCATCACCTTGCCTTTGTTTTCGGCGCGCAAGCGCAGCGTCTCGCCCAGCTTGACGTCGATGTGTTGGGGCGCAAAGCGCATGTCGTCGCCCATGCGGATGGTGACGGTGCGTTTGGCGTCTTTCGCTTCGCCGGCAATGCCCCAAGGCTTTTGCTCTTTGACCACGGGGCCGGCGTTGGCGTGGTGGTCTTTGTGCATGTCGCCGTGGGCCATGGTCAGCGAGGGCAGCGCCAGCGCGGTGGCGACACCGATGAGTTGTTGCAGGTGTTGGCGGCGTGGGGTGTTCATGGGTCTGTCCTTGTGAAGTCAAAGAATGTTCAGTGGTGTGAGTGGCCAGCGCCCGCCGGTTTTTTTGCGTCGGCTTGGGGCTGACCTGCGGGCGTTGTGGCGCGCGGTGTGTGCGTCGGGGCGTCGACCGGGCGCGCTTGGGTGCCAGGGGGCTGTGCATACCAGCCCGGGTCGCTGTAATCGCCGGCTTTCTGGTCGGCGCGCACCTTGAGGGTGGTGAACATGCCGCCCATTTCAATCGGTCCGTAGGGGCCGGTGCCGGTCATCATGGGGAAGGTGTTGGCGGGCAGCTCCATTTCCATATCGCCCATGTCGGCCATGCCGCACTCGCCCATGACCATGTAGTCGGGGTTGACGCGCTGCAGGGGTTTGACCAAGCCCCGATGGTCCACGCCAATCATCGTCGGCACCGCGTGCCCCATGGCGCCCATGGTGTGGTGGCTCTTGTGGCAGTGCATGGCCCAGTCGCCGAGCTCGTCGGCGATGAATTCGAGCTGCCGCATTTGCCCCACCGCCACGTCGGTGGTCACCTCGGGCCAACGGGCGCTTTTGGGCACTGGTCCGCCATCGGTGCCCGTGACTTCAAAATCAATGCCGTGGATGTGGACCGGGTGGTTGGTCATGGTCAGGTTGCCCACGCGGACGCGCACCCGATCACCCAAGCGCGCCACCAGTGGGCTGATGGCCGGGAACACGCGGCTGTTCCAGCTCCAGATGTTGAAGTCGAGCATGGTGTTGATCTTCGGCGTCATGCTGCCGGGCTCGATGTCAAACGCATTGAGCAGGAAGCAGTAATCGCGCTGCACGGTGTCGATGTGCGGGTGGCGGCCGTTTTTGTCCAAGCGCGGGTGGGTGACCCAGAAGCCCATCATGCCCATCGCCATCTGCGTCATTTCGTCGGCGTGGGGGTGGTACATAAAGGTGCCGGGGCGTCGCGCTTCAAACTCGTACACAAAGGTCTTGCCGGCGGGGATCTGCGGTTGGTTCAAGCCGCCCACGCCATCCATGCCGTTGGGCAGGCGCTGGCCGTGCCAGTGGATGGTGGTGTGCTCGGGTAGGCGGTTGGTCACAAAGATGCGCACCTTGTCGCCCTCGACCACCTCGATGGTGGGACCGGGCGACTGGCCGTTGTAGCCCCACATGTTGACGAGGAAGCCGGGCGCCATTTCGCGCACCACCGGCTCGGCCACCAAGTGGAATTCCTTCACGCCGTTGTTCATGCGCCAAGGCAGTGTCCAGCCATTGAGGGTCACCACCGGGTTGTAGGGGCGACCAGCGCCGGTGACACCCGGTGGGGTCCATGGCGCTTGGGTGTCGGCGCTGCTTTGGTGTGGCGCTTCGGGCAGGGCGGCCAAGGCCGAGCGCGCCATGGCGGTGCCGGCGGTGGCCACGGTAGCGGTCAGGGCGGCGCCACCCAAGAAGCGACGGCGCTGCGGATCGGGGGTGTGAGATCGGTTCATGGTGTCAATGTTTTTGGGCTGCGCCGCCAGCGGCGTTGTTGGAGCCAGTGGCCAGCTCGGTCGGCAGCGCGACGTCGCCACCGGCCATCAGCGTTTGCCAGTCGATGTACGCCAGCCAGTGGTCTTGGCGGGCCGTGATGGCGGCGGCTTGGGCGCCCAAGCGGGCGCGCGCGGCGTCGATCACTTCCCAGGTGCTTTGCAGCATGCCGGTGTAGCGCAGCAAGGTCTCGGCCTCGGCGGCTTGGGCCAGGGGCACGGTGTGTTGCTGTTGCAGTTGGTCCAGTGCCTGTGTGGCCTGCAGACGGTCCCAGGCCAAGCGCACTTGGCGGCGCAGGGCGGCGCCTTCGCGCTGCAGCTCGGCTTGGGCGTCCAGCGCTTTGTCCAGCGCGTGGTCGCCACGCAAGGCGCTTGGTGGCCACTGTGGCGGCGCTTGAGCGGGGCTGGTTTGCAGAGCGGCGTCACGCTCTTGGGTCCAAGTCTCCCATTGGGTCGTGCCGACCGAACGCAGGGTGCGTTCGGTGGTCTCGCGTTGCCACTGCAGCTCAGGGCGTTGGCGGATGGCCTCGCCTTCGGCATTGGCGGGTGGGAGCACGGCGGCGGGGGCGTCCAGTGCAAGCGGTAAGCGCTGTGCCAGCGCTTGCACCGCGTCGGCTTGCCACAGGCCCATGAGGCTGGCCAGTGCCTCGGTGGCCTGGCGCGCTTGCCATTGCGCGGCGATGGTGCCTGCGTGCTCTTGCGCCAGGCTTTGTTGCAGAGGAATCAGGCGCGCTCGGCTCCAATGGCCAAGGGTCGCCATGCGCTCGCCCAAGGCGTAAGCCGTGCGAGCGGCGTGCTCACGCTCGTGCTGCAGTCTAAGCAGCGCTTGTTGGGTGCAGGCTTGTACCCAGGCTTGTTGCGCTTGGCGCTGCAGTGTCAGCCATTGGCGCTGGGCTTGCAGGCGCTCGTTGGTGTTGGCGCGCGGGGAGAGCCACAAGTGGCTGTGCTGGCGCTGCACCACTTGCCAGACCTCGGGCCAGTTCAGGGGCGTTGGGGCTGCAGCCGCTGGGGCGGTGGACGCCTGCTGTCGCTCCCAGCGCAGCAGGTCGATGTGGCCGCGCGGGAATTCGGCCACTGCGCGGTTGGCGGCTTGCCAGCGGCGAATCGCTTCGTCGACTTGGGTGGGCAGCTCGGGTGCGCTGGCGGGCGTCAAGGCTGCGTTGGACCAACTGGGCAGCGCTGCGGCCTGTTGCGGATTGGCCGCATCGGCGTTGGGTGCTTGGGCGTGGACTGTGCCCAGCAGGACCGTCGTCAGCGCGGCGGCGCACAAGGCCTGTAGCCGGTGACGAGTGGGCAAGAGGTCGGGGCGCGCATCGGCGCGTTCCCGCGAATACAGGGACATGGCATTCTCCGATCAGACACAAGAGCCCGCTTGCGCTGTGCGCAAACGGTTCGTTCACACGAGGGTGTCAGACCGGTATGGGAGGCTTGTGGCCGATGGGCAGCACCACGCTGGAAAAGCGTTCGCTGCCTTGTGGTGCGTGTGTGGGCCGGATGTCGGCGCGTTCGGTCGCTGGGATGGACACGCTGAGCGCTAGCACATTGCACACATCACACAGCAGGTGGGTGTGGGCGCTGGAGCTGTGGTCGCCCATGTCGCTGTGAGACACGGATGCCGGCGCTGTGGGAGCGTCGGCCTGAGCGTGGTGCGGGCAGGGCACTTCTGTTTTGGCCAGCGCCGCGCTGTGGACGCCGCTCTGTGGCGCTTCGATGGGTGTGTCCATCGACATGCCCATGGTGAGCGCCAGTGCACCCCTCACGGGCAACACCACCGTCAGCACCAGCAGCAGAATGACACGCCACAGACTCATGGTGGAGATGATACGCGCGTCGGTTCAGAAGTTCCGGCGCCGGTGTTGATGTCCATGCCGGGAGCGGATGTCAAACCACGCAGCTCTTGCCGCGCGTGGCCCATCACCGTCCACCCGGCCGACAAGGCCAAGCCAGCCATGATGGCCGCCACCACAAGATCCGGCCACGCGGTGTGGGTGCCAAACACCCCCAAGGCGGCCAGTATCACCGCCAGGTTGGACATTGCGTCGTTGCGCGAGCACAGCCACACGCTGCGCATGTTCGCGTCGCCGTTGCGCCAGGTGTAGAGCATGATGGCCACACCGGTGTTGGCCAGCAGGGCCAGAAAACCCACCACGCCCATGGTGAGTGCGTCCGGCACACCGCCGGCCCAGAACGCCCACACACCTTTGGCCAACACCAACAGGCCATAGCCGAACATGCTGGCGCCTTTGACCCAGGCCGCGCGGCTGCGCCACACCAGCGCCATCGACAGCACCGCCAGCGACAGACCGTAGTTTGCGGCGTCCCCCGCAAAGTCCACCGCGTCGGCCAACAAAGACACCGATCCCGCGCTCAGACCCGCCCACAGTTCAATGACAAAAAACGCGAGGTTCACTCCCAGCGCGATCCACAGCGCGCGGCGCCAGCGTGGGTCGCCGCTAGGGTCGGCATTGGCGGGGGTGGATGGGGTGCAGGAGTCGTGACAGGAGCAGGCCATGCGCTTATTGGACACCTTGCCCCCATGGCAAGGTCAAGACCCCAAGCGCGCAGCGGCCTTGTCCAGCCACATTTGCAGGCTGTCGTACAGGTCTTGTTGGCTGAACGAACAGCTCTCGGCGTCGAACAGCGCGCCCGATTCCAGCCGATCCAGCAGACCATGCAACACCGGTGTGAACGCCGGTGGCAGAGCGGCCAGCAGACCATCTTGTGTGCGCGCCAGCGCTGAGAAGTCGTGCGCCTGCAACTCGCCCGCGCGCAGGCGGGCGAAAGCGTCGGACACCGGTTGCAGCAGCGCGTGCATGGGCTTCAGTGGCCGAGGATCTTGGACAAGAAGTCCTTGCTGCGCTCGTTTTGCGGGTGGTTAAAGAACTCTTCGGGCGTGTTCTGTTCCACCACCTGGCCTTGGTCCATAAAGATGACACGGTCGGCCACGGCTTTGGCAAAGCCCATTTCGTGGGTCACACACAGCATGGTCATGCCCTGGTCGGCCAGGCCAATCATCACGTCCAGCACCTCTTTGATCATCTCGGGGTCGAGCGCCGAAGTTGGCTCGTCGAACAACATGATCTTGGGCTTCAAGCACAGCGCGCGGGCAATCGCCACACGCTGTTGCTGACCGCCAGAGAGCTGCAGCGGGTATTTGTGAGCGTGTTCGGCAATGCGCACCCGCTCGAGCTGGGCCATGGCCTTGTCGATCGCTTCTTTGCGGGGCATCTTGGCCACCCAGGTGGGCGAAAGAATCAGGTTTTCCAGCACAGTGAGGTGGGGGAACAGGTTGAACTGCTGAAACACCATGCCCACCTCACGGCGCACCCGGTCGATGCCCTTGAGGTCGTCGCCCACCACGGTGCCGTCTACGGTGAGCTTGCCTTCTTGGTATTCCTCCAAGGCGTTCACGCAGCGGATCAGGGTCGATTTGCCCGAACCCGAGGGCCCGCAAATCACCACTTTTTCGCCTTTGTGGAACTTCAGGCTGACGTCGCGCAGCACGTGGTAACCATTGCTGGCGTACCACTTGTTGACTTTGTCAAACTCAATGATGGTGGAAGCTTCAGTGTTGCTCATAAAGAAATCTCAGCTCGAACGAAGAGGTGTCGGATCAAGTTGCGCCGTGGATCCGGCTTGGCCGGTCCACTGACGCGGTCCCCCCTTTGAGGGTGGGAAACCGCGCAGCGGCGCAGGGGTGGTCATCTTGTCTTGCTCACTGCGGTGCGATCTTCCACCCACAGGCTGTAGCGCGACATGGCAAAACAGAACACAAAGTAAATGAAGGTGATGAACAGATAGGCTTCGAGTTTGAACGGACGCCAATCGGCATCGGAGTTCAGCGCCAATCCCAGCGCACCGGTCAGCTCATACAGCGACACGATGGTCACCAGCGAGGTGTCCTTGAACATACCGATGAAGGTGTTCATCAGCGATGGCACCACCGTGGCCAAGGCTTGGGGCAGCACAATCTTGCGCTGGGTTTGCCAGTACGACAGTCCCAAGGTGGCAGCCGCTTCGGTTTGGCCTTTGGGCAGGGCTTGCAAACCGCCGCGCACCACCTCGGCCATGTAGGCAGCGGCAAACAAGGTGATGCCCACCACCACCCGGATCAGCACATCGATCTTGATGCCTTCTGGCATGAACAGCGGTAGCATGAACGAGGCCATGAACAGCACTGTGATCAGCGGCACGCCCCGGATCAGCTCCACATACAGGGTGCAGATGGTGCGGATGGCGGGCATGGTGGACCGTCGGCCGAGCGCGACAAAAATCGACAGCGGGAATGCCAGCGTCATGCCAATCACGGTCAGCATCACCGTCAGGGGCAGGCCACCCCATTGATCGGTCGGCACTTCGGTCAAGCCCAACACGCCACCCTTCATCAGGATGAAATACACCACCAGCATGCCCGCCCACAGCGGCACCAAGATGGCGTTCCAGAAACGCGGCATGCAGCTCATGCCCACCACCGTCAGCATCAAGGCGGTGGCGATCACCGGGCGCCAATGCTCGGTGTCGGGGTAGCGGCCCATCACAATGAAGCGACCTTTTTCCGTGATCACGCCCCAGCAGGCGCCGACGCCTCGGGCGTTGTTGCAGGCCTCCAACTGGCTGCCAAACACGGCCTTGAGCAGAGCCCAATCGAGGGCGCTGATCAGCGCACTGCCAGCCACGGCCAGCAACACCAGAGTCACCAAGGTGTTGGACCAGCCTGAAAACAGATTGGCCTTGAGCCAAGCCACGGCGCCGGTTTGGCGCCCGGGCATGGGGCGGGGAGAGATGGGTTCGAAATGGTGTGCAGACATGGGGTATCCCTCGACGTTTCCGATCAACGCTCTTTGATGGCAGCCGACGCGTTGAACCAGTTCATCAGCGCCGACGTCAGCAGCGACAGGGTCAGGTACACCAGCATCACGATGGACAAGGCTTCAATCGCGCGGCCAGTCTGGTTGAGCGTGGTGTTGGCGATCGACACCAACTCCGGATAGCCAATCGCCACCGCCAACGAGGAGTTTTTGGTCAGGTTCAGGTACTGGCTGGTCAGCGGTGGAATGATCACCCGCAGCGCCTGAGGCAGCACCACTAGGCGCATCGACTGCCGGCGAGTCAGGCCAAGGGAAGCAGCTGCCTCGTGCTGGCCCAGCGACACCGACGCGATGCCCGAGCGCACCACCTCGGCGATAAAGGCCGCCGTGTAGAACACCAAGCCCAGCAGCAGCGAGATGAATTCAGGCGACAGGGCGGCTCCACCCTCCACCTGGAAGTCACCCTTCACAGGCAGGCTCCACTGGCCAGGCGCGCCACCGACGGCCCAGCCGACCACCGCGCCGACCAGCATCAGCGCCACCACCACCCGCAGCGCGGGGCGTGGCTCACCGGTGAGTTCAAAGTGACGCTTGGCGCTGCGCGCGTATGCCCAGCCAGCGGCCAAACCCACAAACACACCGACCACCGCCAAGGTGTGACCCAGTTCCCACACAGGCCATGGGAAAGACACACCGTTCTTGCTCAAGAAGAAGTGGCCTTGCTGCCACGCCGAATCGAAATCCGGCAGCATTTCGGTGAAGACCAAATACCAAATCAACAGCTGCAGGTAGATCGGCACATTGCGGAAGAACTCCACGTAGCCGTAACACACCTTGCGCAATATGAAGTTGCTGGAGAACCGGCCGACGCCGATCAGCGTGCCCAGCAGGGTGGCCAACACAATGCCGATCACCGCGACCCGCAGGGTATTGGTCATGCCAATGGCAAAGGCTGTCCAGTACGTGCTCATCATGTCGTAAGGGATGAGCGTTTCACTGACGTCAAAACCAAAAGGTTGACTCATGAAGTCGTAACCGCTTTGGATGCCGCGGGCCTTCATATTCGCCAGCGTGTTGCGAACCAGCAGCGCAATCAAGGCAATCACAGAAGCGATGGCAACCAGCTGATAAATCAGGCTGCGGCCTTCCCGGCTGCGCCAGGACACGGAGCGCGACTTGCGCGCAGGGACTGGGCGGGCTTCAATCATGGAATCACAGGCAACAAAAAGGCACAGGCATCTGCGAGAGCGATCACGCAGACCCCTGTGCCGGGGCTAGAACACAAAAACGCGGTCGATCAACGCAGGGGCGGTGCGTACATCAGGCCACCGTTGGTCCACAGGTTGTTGCGGCCACGGGGCAGGTTGATGGCGGTCTTGGGACCGACGTTGCGCTCGAAAATCTCACCGTAGTTGCCCACGGCCTTGACCGCACGGGCCAGCCACTCTTTGTCCAGACCCAGGTGCTTGCCCAAGTCTTCGGTGGAGCCCAGCATGCGGCCGACTTGTGGGTCGCCGTTGCCTTTGATGGTGTCCACATTGGCTTGGTTGATGCCGTACTCTTCGGCTTCGATCAGGCCGTTGAGGACCCACTTGGCGATGGCAAACAGCTCGTCGTCACCACGGCGAACCATCGGGCCCAGGGGTTCTTTGGAGATCAGGTCGGGCAGCACCACGTGAGCGGCGGGGTCTTTGGCTTCCTTGGCGCGAACCGAGGCCAAGCCAGAGGCATCGGTGGTGTAGGCCTGGCAGCGACCCGAGAAGTAGGCGCCTGTGGCGGCTTCCACTTTTTCAAACACCACAGGCTTGATGTTGAGCTTGTTGGCGCGCGAGAAGTCGGTCAGGTTCTTTTCGGTGGTGGTGCCAGACTGCACACAAACGGTGGCGCCACGCAGCTGTTTGGCGCTGGTGATCTTGCCCTTCGGCACCATAAAACCTTGGCCGTCGTAGTAGCTCACGCCCACAAAGTGCAGACCCAGCGACGCGTCGCGGTTCAGGGTGTTGGTGGTGTTGCGCGACAGGATGTCGATTTCGCCAGACTGCAGGGCGGTGAAGCGCTGCTGGGCGTTCAGGGGCACGTATTTCACTTTGCTGGCGTCGCCCAGCACCGCGGCGGCCACGGCCTTGCAGTAGTCGACGTCCAGACCCGACCAGTTGCCGTTGCTGTCGGCCTGAGAGAAGCCCGCCAGACCGGTGTTCACGCCACAGACCAGCTGGCCGCGGCTTTTGATCGTGTCGAGCGTTTTGCCGGCGTGAGCGGGCAGGGCCACGGCCATGGCAGCGGTGCCGATGGCGGCCAAGGCAACTTTCAGTTTCAACGATGTCATGCAGTTCTCCGATGTTGTCGATGAGAGGTGTTGTCGGTGCCGGGCACTGCCCGAACAACCTGGGTGTGAAATGTAACGGTTGTCAGCTTGCGTTGGCATCGGGGTTTACGTGGGCACTTTATGCGAATTTTTCATGAAGGTATGGCAATGCAGGATTGCTGAAGGAAAGCAAACCTCAGGCCAGGCAAAAAGTGGGGCTGGAGCGCTGGTGTGTGCACCGCGGCAGTGCGGTGTGCACAATCGCAGGCCATGTCCATGTCTCCATCAACCGCTTCGGTGCGCGGCTGGCGCCGCGTGTGGCGCCCCGATCAACCGGCTTTCTGGATGGCCCTGCTGTTCAACGGGGTGTCCAGTGCCTTGGTGCTGTGGGATCGCTACGCAGATTTGGACGGCGCGGCCCAAACGGCACTGCTGCTGCTGGCGCTGGCCAACAGCCTGTTGGGGCTGTGGTGGCTCAAGCGCCTGTGGCAAACCGGCGCGACGCCAAGCGCCGCCGATTGAATCAGGGCGCTGGCACGATGTGCCGGTAAGCGTGCCAAGACGCGTGGCCCAGCACCGGGCCAATGATGAACAGGCCCAAAAACGCCGGCAGCAGCGCCAGCACAATCAACCCGGTGATCAGCGCACCCCACAGCAGCATGACGCCGGGGTTGTTCAAGCAAGCGCGGATGCTGGTCAGGCCGGCCGATACTGCGTCGGTCTGGCGGTCCATGATCATGGGGATAGAAATGACGCTGGTGACAAAAATCAGCCCGGCAAAAATGCCGCCCACCAAGGTGTAAGTGATCAAAAAGCCCAAGTTCTCGGGGTCCAGCAGCATGGCCAGCAGGTTGACCTTCTCGGGCATGGTGTTGAAGCTCACCGCAAACACCACCAGCGCGGCCCGGCCCCACAACATTTCCAGAATCAACAACACGCCGGCAAAAATCGCCATCGTGCCTTTGGTGGGGCGCCACGCGGCCAACGAGGCGCGCAGTGACGGGCGGTGCGAATGGGTCTGCATCGCCTTGCTGGCGTCGTACAAACCCAGGCACAGAAACGGACCCATCAACAAAAAGCCCGCGCTCAGCGCCAGCACATATTCGGGTGCGCTTTGAAACACCGCCAGCAGCGCATGCCCCATGGCAAAAAAGCACAGGCCATAAAACAGCCCAATGCGCGGGCAGCGCTGAAAGTCGACCCAACCCAGCTTCAGCCAGGCGATGGGATCACTCCAGCTCAGGGTGGCCAAGGGCAGACTGAAGATCGATGGGGTGTCGGGCGCCGATGCTGCGCCAGTGGCTTGGCCGTTTGGGTGCGATGACGGCTCGTCGTGATCCATGGAACGGGTGTTCATGGTGTGTCTCCTTGATCGACCCAATATAACGAGCAAAGACCCGCTTCTGGGCAGGGACAAACCCTCGATACACTGGGGGGCATGAGCGCCTCGTTTTCTCCACCTTTTGCCCCTCTGGACCACATGGACCGCGCCTTGGCCGCGCAGGGCCATGTGGTGCTGAGTCCCGAAACGGTGTCCGACTGGATGGCACTGAGCCCGACAGACCGCCAGCAACTGCAGGCTTTTTGGGGCGACTTGCCGACCGACCCGCACCTCAAAGACGGTGGGCGCTACCGGCGCCGGCGCCACAGCTCGTTTGTGGTGCAGGGCGAGACTGTGCAGCAAGTGCCGCACCGCGCCCACTGGCAGCCACTGGCCTACAACGCGCTGCACGGCGGCATGTTGCGCTGGTTTGAGCCGATGGACCCGGCCATGGTGGCCCTGCCGTCTTGGCGGCGTGTGTTGCTGTCGCTCGCGCAGGTGACATCGCGCCTGCGCGGCGAGCGGTCTTGGTATGTGGAAGCGCACCCGTTTCGCATCGACACCACCGACGGCATTGGCCGGCCCACACCCGAAGGAGCCCACCGCGACGGCGTGGACCTGGTGGCGGTGTTTATGCTCGGGCGCCACAACATCAAGGGCGGCGAGAGCCGGGTGTTTGAAGCCGCTGGCCCGGCCGGCCAACGCTTTACCCTGATGCAGCCGTGGTCGCTGCTGCTGCTCGACGACGAGCGCACCATCCACGAAACCACACCCATCCAGCCCGAAGACCCCGCCGCGCTTGGCTGGCGCGACACCTTGGTCATCACCCTGCGCCGCGACGGTTTTCAGGACGCGGTCTGACGCGCCGGCTTGCGCCTCAGCCGCGCTGCACCGCGTTGGGAAAGTACAGCTCGGTCAGGCTGCGGCTGTGCACCGGCGAGAATCCCTCGGCCGCCGCGCCGTGGCCGCCCTCGGCGTAGCGGCGCCAGTCGCGCACCCAGTGCAGGCGGTCGCAGCTTTCCATCAAGCCAATGGTTTCGCGGTCGCCAATCAACACCCCATGCACCCGCATGCCCAGCTCGCGCTTGGCTTGGCGCAGCGCGCTGCGCGCTGCAGGCGTCAGGCCAAATTCACCATCGCTCACGATCAGCACATCGGCCCGCTTCCACGCCTCTTGGTGCACCCAGGCAATCGCGTGCTCAATCGGGGTTTGCACATCGGTGCCACCGTCAAAACCTTGGTTCATCAGGTCGAGCAGCGCGTCCAGGCCGTGCGTGCCGTCGAGCGAGCGCACCAGCAGATCGCCCGGTCCACCAAAGGCGATCAAGGTGCAGCCGCGCCCCTGCGCCTGAGCGCAGCGCAAGGCCTGCAGCACACAGGCTTTGGCCACCGCTTCGGGCGCACCGCGCATCGAGCCTGAAGTGTCCAGACACACCAACAAAGGGCCCAGCCCTTGTGGCGTATGGGCATGGGGCTGCGCCGTGGGCGCGCGGGCGTCGGTGGGTGGCGGGGGCGAACGGTCGTCGTAGGTCAGCAGCCGGGCCTCGGCAAAGCGCGCGCGCCACAAGCGGCGCAGCACCGCGTGGCGCAGGCCCAGCGCTTCGGCGCCAGCCATGTGCGCGAGTTCGCGCGAGTGCCGCACCCCGTCCACCGCCGCAGGCTGTGGGTCGCGCTTGTCGTGGTTGCTGTGTTGGGGCGCTTGCGCCGCACCGGCCGTGTCGACCAAGCGCTGGGCCGCTGCGGCGTCGTCGCCTGTGGTTTCGCGCCGGCCCACCCCGCGCAAAAACGGCTCCAGCGCCGGCAGGCGCTGCAGCACGGCGGCGATGCGCTCCAGCTCTTGCCATTCGCGGCGCTGCATCTGGCCGCGCACCGTGTCCCAGCGCCATCGCCGGTCGCGCCCCAGATCGGGCATCAGCGCCAAGGCGTTTTCCATGTCTTGGCGCTCCAGCGTCCAAGCGGCGGTGAACTGTTCGGCCATGGCCGTTATCGCGGTGGCGCGGTCTTGGTCCGCTGGGCGGTCGATCAGTCCATCAAGGTACCAGAACAGGCTTTGCAGCAGCTGTTCGGCAATGGCTGGCCGGCTTTGGCACAGCGCGGCCAGGCCCAGCGATTCGATGGCGCTGCGCAGCGCGGCACAGGCCTCGGCGTCGCCCATGTCCCAGTCGGTGGATGGCAGGCGGCCGCTGTGCAAGGCCTGCAACCATTGCGCGCTGTGGTCGAGCCGCGCAGCGGTGTCGCCGGCGCTGCACACCAAGCCGCAGCGCCAGAGCCGGCGCGGCAAGGCCTCAAGCGCGGCACTGGTGCGCCAGGCGTCAAGCGCTGGGTGCCTGGGTGAGGGCGCAGCAGCGTTCATGCGCTCCAGGTGATGGGGGCGGGCGCGCTATCGTGCGCGCTGGGTTCGCGCTCGGGCAGGGTAGAAAAGCCGTGTCGCAAGGCTTCCACGCGCTGGCGCCAATCGGCCAGGGTGGCGCAGCGCTCGTGGTGCGCGGCCTGCACCTGCGCCCGCCAGCTCGGCGGCCAAAAGGGGTGGGCGGCCAGCGCCGGCAGCACCGCCGCCGCGTCGGCATCGGCCTGTTGCTGCAGCTGCAGCACCGTGTGCCGCAGTTCGTCCACCTGGGTCACCCGGGTGGCGACGTGCAGCGCGCTGTAGCGCCGGTGCGCGCGCTCGCTGGCGATGCGCAGGGGCTCGGTGTCGTGGGCGCTGGCGCCGCTCAGGGCGCGCGCCAGCGCCACTTTGCCTGCGCTGTCGTCCAGCGCTTCGCTGGGCGCGCGTTGCTCAATCTCCAGTTGCTGCTCGAAGGCGCTGCAGGCGCGCTCCAGCCCGTCGGTGGGCAGGGGCGCGCAGCGGCCCACGCGCGGCAAGCACCACGCGGTCCAGCGCGCCACGCTGTCGGCGTCGTGGCCCAGCAGCAGCGGCAGGCACCACGCGTCCAGCGCATCGGCGTCTTCACTGCCGCGCGCCGCCGCCTGCACCCGCAGCAGTCGGGCAATCTGCCGCCAGCGCCGGTCGCTGGCCGCGTGGTCGCCGCCTTCTTGGCGGGCGTCGTACAGCAGTGCCAACAGCTCGGGCCGCAGCGCCACGCCGTCGGCTTGCCGCTGCAGGGCGGCCAAGCGATCGGGCGCCAGCGCAGCGGTCACCGCCTCGTCCACCGCCGGCGCGGCCGCATCGGCTTGCAGCAGCGCGGCGAAATGTGCGTCGTCCACCGGCTGCACCAGCACACGCAGCAAAAAACGGTCAAAAAACGCCTGCAGGCTGTCGTCGCGCGGCACCTCGTTGCTCGCGCCAATCAGACAGCGCAAGGGCACCGGCTGGCGCAGGGTGCCGTTGTCAAAACGCCGTTCGTTCAGCACACCCAGCAAGGTGTTGAGGATGGCCGAATTGGCTTTGAACACCTCGTCCAAAAACACCACCTCGGCCTGCGGCAAATAGCCCTCGGTCAGGCGCTCGTAGCGGTCGTGTTCCAGCGCCTGCAGCGACAGCGGGCCAAACAACTCTTCGGGCACCGAAAACCGGGTCAGCAACCGCTCAAACCAGCGCGAGCCCGGCAACAGCTGGTGCAAGCGCCGCGCCAACGCGCTCTTGGCCGTGCCCGGCGGCCCCATCAGCAACACATGCTCACCCGCCAACAGCCCCAACAACAGCGCCCGCACCGCCACGTCGCGTTGCAGCAGCCCGTGTTCCAAAGCCGAGACAACGGGCGCCCAAGAAGGCGTGGAAGCAGACGGAGAAGAAGCGCTCATGGGCGCAGTCTACCGAGCATCCGGCGCGCGTGTCTGCCTCAAGGATGCCGTGGATCTGGCTTCGCCGGTCCACAGGCATCGCCCCTCAGCGGGGTGGCGCGCTAGCGCCACAGGGGGAGGGTGTTCACACCCGCTCAAAGATCGCCGCGATGCCTTGGCCGCCGCCAATGCACATCGTCACCAGCGCGTAGCGGCCCTGGATGCGGTGCAACTCGTGAATGGCTTTGACCGTGATCAGCGCGCCTGTGGCGCCAATCGGGTGGCCCAGCGAGATGCCCGAGCCATTGGGGTTGACCTTGGCCGGGTCCAGGCCCAGCTCTTTGGTCACCGCGCAGGCTTGGGCGGCAAAGGCTTCGTTGGCTTCAATGACGTCCAGGTCGTTCACGCTCAGGCCGGTGCGCTTGAGCACGGCTTGGGTGGCGCTGATCGGGCCCACGCCCATGATCTTCGGGTCCAGACCGGTGTGGGCGTAGCCCACCAAGCGTGCCAGCGGCTTGGCGCCACGCGCCTTGGCGGCACCGGCTTCCATCAGCACCACCGCGGCGGCGGCGTCGTTGATGCCCGAGGCGGTGCCGGCCGTCACGGTGCCGTTTTCTTTCACAAACACCGGCTTGAGCTTGGCCATGTCTTCGGGCTTGCAGTCGGGGCGGAAATGCTCGTCCGTGGCCCACGACACATCGCCCTTGCGGCTCTTGAGCACCACTGGCACGATCTGGTCGGCAAAGCGGCCTTCGGCGGTGGCGCGTTGGGCGCGGTTGTGGCTTTCCACCGCCAGCGCGTCTTGCATCTCGCGGGTGATGCCGTGTTTGGCGGCCACGTTTTCGGCGGTCACGCCCATGTGGATGTTGTGGAACGGGTCGTGCAGGGCGCCGACCATCATGTCCACCATCTTGGTGTCGCCCATGCGGGCGCCCCAGCGGCTGGTGAGGCTGGCGTAGGGTGCGCGGCTCATGTTCTCGGCACCGCCGCCAATGGCCACATCGCAGTCGCCCAGCAGAATGGATTGCGAGGCGTTGACGATGGCTTGCAGCCCCGAACCGCAGAGGCGGTTCACGTTAAAAGCCGGGGTGGTTTCGGCACAGCCGCCGTTGATGGCCGCCACGCGCGAGAGGTACATGTCTTTGGGCTCGGTGTTGACCACATGGCCAAACACCACATGGCCCACGTCTTTGCCCTCAACGCCGGCGCGCGCCAGCGATTCGCGCACCACCAGCGCCGCCAGCTCGGTGGGAGGAATGTCTTTCAGGCTGCCGCCATAGGTACCAATCGCGGTGCGCACGCCGCTCACAACAACAACTTCTCGGCTCATGGGGTTTGTCTCCGTGGGGGGTTAAAAAGATAGGTCCAAGCCCATGGTAGACCGCTAAGGCTTACAGCCGCCTTGTGCCGCAGTGCGGCACTGCATCAAACCGACCAGCGGGCCACCAGTGGCAGTCGGCCATCGCGCATCACCGTGTCACAGGCGAACAGCTCTCCCATAGAAGGCACTTGGCCTGTCATACCGGTGATGTTGACTTGGTGGGTGACCCACACCTCAAATCCCTGCGGCGGCTGTTCTTGTACCCGTCGCAGTGCTCGGCGCAACTGAGCCGCGCCATCGCCTTGTCCAAAAAAGGAATTGAGCGGTTCCCACAGTTGGTAAGTCCCGAAGGCCAGTTGTGCGGTGTCGGTGCAGCGGCACCAAGCGCTGCTGAGCACTCTATCGGGCCACACACCCACCTGGGCAAAGGCGCGACCCAAGGCTCGGCTGCGCTCGCGACCAGTTTCGTTCAAGTTCCGTTGTGAGGTGCAGTCGCCCAAGCGAAAGCCAACCGGGTCACCAACGCCTGAGACGGTTTGTTCGTGTCGCATCAGCACCACGCAGCGCCCTTGGCGCAGCCGTTGCCAGAAAGCGTCTGCCGCCGGGCTAGCTTGCGCTGTGGCCCAAGGCAGCGCCAAGGCGCTCAGGAACGCTTGGCGACGGTCCATGTTGGCGGACCTTTAGCCCCGCACATCGGCCACTGGTTCGTCGCCAAAGTCGGGCCGAGCCAAAAAAGCCAGTACCGATCGCGCGGCGTGTTGGGGTGTGCTGAGCAGGCCGCTTTGGTGTAGCGACACAAAGCGGTCGCGGTCGGGGAAGCGGCTGGGGTCGCCCTGGCGCAGCTGCACTTGCATGTCGGTGGCGATCACGCCCGGGGCCAGCGACACCACGCGCGCGCCGTTGGGTTGGTGCGCTTGGTCGAGCGCGCAGCAGCGGCTGAAGTGGTCCAAGCCCGCCTTGGCGGCGCAATAGGGCGCTTGGGACGCCATGGCGCGCCGGCCCAGGCCGGACGAGATGTTGAGCACTTTGCGCGGGCCGTTCCAGCCGCGCGCGACCCAGGTGGCGGTGGCGGCCAAAAAGGCGCTGCTCAGCAGCATGGGCGCTTCCAGCCCCACGCGCAGGGCGAGCGCGGTTTCGTCGGGCGGGCAGTCTTCCAGCGGTGCAATGGTGGGGATCAGGCCTGCGTTGTTGATGAGGGTGGCCGATGCCACACTGTGTGGGTTGATGCCGTCGAGCCACTGGCGCAGCCGCGCGGCCACGGGTGCGGGGTCGGCTAGGTCGACCGCCCATTGACTCACCCGCTCGGGCGCTTCGGCTGTGAGCGCATCGTCGGGCTGGCGCGACAGGCCCAGCAGGGTGTGGCCGTCGTGCACCAGCTGCTGCGCCATGGCGCGGCCCATGCCGCGCGAGGCGCCGGTGAGGATGGTCAGGTGGCGAACGGTCATGGGCACTCCTGCGGCGTTAAAACGGCGAGGGTGCCACAAAGGCCATGGGCTGGTGGTGTGTGGGGTGAGCCAGCGCCAGCCGCTCGGCGTGCAGCATCAGGCGGCTGGCAGTGGGGGGCTGGGGGCCATAGAGCGGGTCGCCCACTATGGGGTGGCCCAGCGCCATCAGGTGTACCCGCAGCTGGTGCGAGCGGCCGGTGACGGGGTCCAGTTCCAGCCGGGTGGTGCCGGGCAGGGGCGAGGGCGTGTGGCTCACGCGCCAGCGGGTCAGGCTGGGCTTGCCGGTGGCGAAACAAATTTTGCTGCGCGGGCGGTTGAGCCAGTCGATGATGAGCGGCCAGTCGATTTCGCCGCTGTCGCCGGGCTGGCCCAACTGGCCGTGCACCAGCGCGACATAACTTTTGTGGGTCTGGCGTTGCTCAAAGGCGGCGCTGAGCGAGCGTTGTGCGGGCAGGCCACGCGCCATGGCAATGACGCCCGAGGTGGCCATATCGAGCCGGTGCACCACCAAGGCGTCGGGCCACTGGGCTTGGGCGCGGGCGCTCAGGCAGTCTTGGTGTTGCGGTCCTTTGCCTGGCACCGACAGCAGTCCAGCGGGTTTGTGGAACACCAGCAGGTGTTCGTCGGCGTGCAAGGTGTCCAGACCCGGGGCCATGGGCGGCCCGGGCTCAGCGCACCAAGACTTCGGCGCGGCGGTTGCGCGGCTCGGCGACTTCGTCTTCGGTGGGCACCACCGGTTCGCGTTCGCCACGGCCGCGGGCCTCTATCAGCTCGGCCTGAAAGCCTTGTTCGAGCATCAGCGCGCGGATGGCTTGGGCGCGTTGCAGCGACAGGCGGTCGTTCGCTTCGATCGAGCCTTGGCGATCGGTGTGGCCGGTGATGACAATTTCGCCGCCGGGCCGCTGGCGCGCCGCCGCGATCACCGACGGCAAGGCGGCGAGCGACTCGCCGGTCAAGGTGGAGGTGCCGGGCTGGAAGAACAGCACAAAGCTTTGTGACTGCCCCACCAGGCCTTGAATGAGGGCCGGATACGCTTTGTTCACCGCGTCGGCGTTGGTGGCGGTGGCGTTGATCGCCAGTTTGCGGTCTACCTGCGCCACTTGATACGGCGCATTCAGCACTTGGCTGCCTTTGGCGGTGGTCACCAACACCGAGGTGGTTTTGCCTTGGGCATCGGGCAGCAGGGTGACCTGGCTCAGCGGCTTAGGAGCGGCGCAGGCGCTGAGCGCGAGGGCGATGGTCAAAATCCACAGAGGTCGCAGTTTGGACAGAAAAAATGTCATCAGCGGTCAGTTGTGTGTGGTTCCTCACACCATTGTAGCCCTCGGAGAACGAGAGCCTTTGCGCTTCTTGCGTTCTTCGGGCGTGTGCGCTTCGACAATGAAATCGGTGCCCCGAACACCCACCACCGATGTGGGCGTGGTGACTTTGAAGCGGTCTGGGTTGACCTTGCCCAAAAGACCCGTGACCACCCGCATGCTGCCTTGCACCAAGTGAATGGCTGCACTGCCCTGTTGGGTGGTGCTGTTGAATTCAAAAGCCGACATGTCCATTTGCGACTTGGGGCCGATATTGAGTGTGGTGCCATCGCGCAGGGTGATGGCCGCCGACCCGTCGGCGCCCGTGACGACTCGGTCTTTGACCGTCAGCGCCTGGCCTGGGGTGGGGGTGATGTCTTTGCCCGACTGCACCAGTCGCACCGCACCTTGTGCGCTTTTGAAGGTGCCCACCCGTTCGCCCGTCTGCGCCCAGCCCATCAGTGGCGCGCACAGGCTTGTCCAGAAGAGAGTAGAGGCGAGCAGGAGTTTTTTCATGATTCGATATGCCTTTCGGGGGATGCGCCGACAATAAGGGTTTGTGCGCTTGGCGAACAGCGTCGGGCCGCTCGATGCAGAAACTTCCGCGTAACTTATCACGTGGCCGCGCTTGTCCTCCCGCGATCTGACGCCGCTTTCTTGGCCAACACTTGCATGACAGCCCTGTACCTGGCCCCGATGGAGGGGCTGCTCGACGCCACCCTGCGCGATGTGCTCACCCGCATTGGCGGCGTGGACCGGTGCGTTAGCGAATTCATCCGCATCACCAACACCTTGCTGCCCGAGCGCGCGTTTGTGCGCACCGTGCCCGAGCTGCGCCACGGCAGCCGCACCCACGCGGGCGTCTGGGTGCGGCCGCAGTTATTGGGATCTGACCCCATGTGTTTGGCGGAGAACGCGGCGCGGCTGGCGGGGCTGAAGCCGCACGGTATCGATTTGAACTTTGGCTGCCCGGCCAAGACGGTGAACAACAGCCGGGGCGGGGCGGTGTTGCTGGATGAGCCCGAGCTGGTGGGGCGGATTGTGGCGGCGGTGCGGCGCGCGGTGCCAGCCCACATTCCGGTGTCGGCCAAGATGCGGCTGGGCTACCACGACGACGCGCTGGCCGAGGAATGCGCACTGGCCATTGCCGAGGCGGGTGCCGACGAGCTGGTGATCCACGCCCGCACCAAGGCGCAGGCTTACCGGCCGCCGGCGCACTGGCAGCGCATCGCCGAGGTGGTGTCGGTGCTGCGTCTGCGCCACCAGCTGCCGGTGGTGGCCAATGGCGAGATTTGGAGTGTGGCCGACGCCGAACGCTGCCGGCGCGAGAGTGGCTGCGACGCGCTGATGATTGGTCGCGGTTTGGTGACCGACCCCGGGCTGGCGCTGGCGATTCGCGGCGCGCGTGAGGTGCCATGGACCGAGGTGCAGGCCTTGCTGCCGCTGTTTTGGCAACAGGTGCGCGCCCGGGTGCAGCCGCGCCACCGCGCCGGGCGTTTGAAGCAGTGGCTCAATTACCTGCGCCACCGCTACCCCGAGGCGCAAGCCGCGTTTGACGCGATCCGGGTCGGCAACGACCCGGTGCAGATTGAGGCTTGGCTGGCCAGCCTGCCAACAAACACCCTAACGCGCCCAAGCGAGCACGTCGCTGCAGAGTGTGGCTGAACGTGTTACCTTCGTCGCCCGCTAAAAAGATTTGGTCCCAAGCACATGAGTGAAACCCTTCAACGGCTGCAGGCCGTCTCGGCCGAGCGCCTGCGTGGCATGCGCCGTGGCATCGAGAAAGAAAGCCTGCGCTCCCTGCCCGACGGCAAGCTGGCGCTCACCCCGCACCCGCTGGCCTTGGGCAGCGCGCTCACCCATCCGCGCATCACCACCGATTACAGCGAGTCGCAGCTCGAACTCATCACCGGCGCGCACAACGACGTGCACGCCTGCTTGGACGAACTGCGCCAGATTCACCAGTTCACCGTGCGCGAATTGGCTGCCGCTGGCAACGAGCGCCTGTGGGTGTCGAGCATGCCGTGCGGCCTGCCCACCGACGAAACCATTCCGCTGGGACGCTACGGTTCGTCCAACGTGGGGCGCGCCAAAAGTGTCTACCGCATGGGCTTGGGCCACCGCTATGGCCGGCGCATGCAAACCATTTCGGGCATTCACTACAACTGGTCGCTGCCCGGGGTGGACAACGCCGGCTACTTCGGCTTGATTCGCAACTTCCGCCGCCACGCGTTTTTGCTGCTGACGCTGTTTGGTGCCTCGCCGGCGGTGTGCTCCACCTTTGTGGAAGGCCGCCAGCACGAGCTGCAGCCACTGGGCAGCAGCGGCAGTCTGCATATGCCGCACGGCACCTCGCTGCGCATGGGCCGCTTGGGCTACCAGAGCGATGCGCAGGCCAGCTTGTGCGTGAGCTACAACAGCTTGGAGGGGTATGCTGCTTCGCTGCATGATGCGCTGACCCGGCCCTGGCCGGCCTATGAGGCGCTGGGCGTCAAAAACCCAGGCGGCGATTACAACCAGCTTGCCACCACGCTGTTGCAAATCGAAAACGAGTTCTACGGCACCATCCGCCCCAAGCGCACCATCCACGCCGGCGAGCGGCCGCTGCACGCTTTGCGCGAACGCGGGGTGGAATATGTGGAGGTGCGCTTGATGGACCTCGACCCGTTTGAGCCGCTGGGCATTCGCGCCTCGACCCTGCGGTTTTTGGATGTGTTTTTGCTGCACTGCCTGTTGGCCGACAGCCCGCCGGATTCGCCGGCCGAGGTGCGCGAGATGGCCCACAACCAACACCTGACTGCCGCGCGCGGCCGTGAGCCCGGCTTGCAGCTGATGCGCGGTGGCACGTCCACGTTGCTGCAGGACTGGGGCCAGCAATTGTTGTCCGAGATGCTGCCGCTGGCGCAGCATCTGGACGCGCAGAGCGGCCACAGCGAGCACAGCGACGCGGTGCGCCAGGCGCAGGCGGATTGGGCTGCGCCAGACCGTTTGCCATCGGCCCGGGTGCTGGCGGCGGTGCGGGGTCAGCACAGCGACAGCTTTGTCGCTTTTGTGCGTGAACGCGCAGCCCAGACCCACGCCCAACTGCTGGCCATGCCGTGGAGCGAGGCGCAGCAAAGCGCTTTTGAAACCGAGGTGATGGATTCGCTGGACGCGCAGCGTCGCATTGAAGCGGCCGACAGCCTGCCGTTTGAGCAATACCGTTTGCAATACGTCGCCGCCGACCGCCTGTCGCCGAGGCGCAAACAGCAGGTAGCGGCATGAGCGTGCAGTGGTTCCCCGGCCACATGCACCTGACCCGCAAGGCGATGGCCGAGCGGGTCAAGGGCACCGATGTGGTGATTGAAATGCTCGACGCCCGCCTGCCGGGCTCAAGCGCCAACCCTTTGCTGCGCGGCATGATCGCCAACTTGCCGACGCTCAAGGTGCTCAACAAACAAGACTTGGCCGACCCCGAGCGCACCGCTCAATGGCTGGAGCACTACAACGCCCAGCGCGGCACCCGTGCCTTGGCGCTGGACGCCGGTGTGACCGCCCCTGCGCGTGCGCTCATCAACGCCTCGTTCGAACTGGCGCCGCACCGTGGCGGCATGATCAAGCCGCTGCGTATTTTGATTTGTGGCATTCCCAACGTCGGCAAGTCGACCCTGATCAACACCTTGCTGGGCAAACGCTCGGCCAAGACCGGCGACGAGGCCGGCGTGACCCGCACCGAGCAGCGCCTGGTGCTGGCCGACGACGTGTACCTGTACGACACGCCCGGCGTGTTGTGGCCCAAGATCATCGTGCCCGAGAGCGGCCAGCGCCTGGCCGCCAGCGGCGCAGTGGGCCGCAACGCGTACGAGGACGACTTGGTGGCGCTGGATTTGTTGGGCTACCTCAAAACCGCCTACCCGGCCCAGCTGCGCGCGCGCTACAAGCTCAGCGCCGACGACGCGGCGCTGGCCGCCACCGCAGACGAAGATCTGCTGGAAGCGGTGGGGCGCCAGCGCGGCGCGCTGGTGGCCGGTGGCAAGGTCAACTGGACCAAGGCGGCCGAGGCGGTGATCGGCGACTTTCGCGCTGCCTTGCTGGGCCGCATCACGCTGGAAACCCCGGCCGAGTTCAGCGCTTGGCTCAGAAGCGGGCAACGGGCCGAGGCTCAGCGCTTGGCTGAGAAGCACGCCACACAAGATCCCGCCCGGTCCCGCTCGCGGCGCTGAACACCCCGTTCTGTCGCCGATGTAGGGTGCCCAAGGCGCGCATCGCGAGCCGATGGCGCTGGGCGCACACGTACCGTTTCACATTCCCCATCCACGCTTGGGTCTGCCGATAATCGAACGCCATGTGTGGTCCGCCGCGCTCGGTCGTGCGATGCGCCGGATGTTTTCAGGGAGTGAGAGTCGGTGGTTTTCGAACGCGCAGACAAGGCGCGGGCGCTGTCGTCTGCGCCCGCAGCGGCGACCCTGGGGCCGTGGCGCTGGGCCGCTTATGGCCTGGCGTGGTCGATCGGGGTGTCGATTCCCCTGGCGTGGTCGGCGGTGTTGCCCTTGGTGTGGGCTGTAGCGCTGCTCTTGGGCGGGCTGGGCTTGCTGATGCTTGGGCTGCTGCTGCGCCGCAGGGGGCCTTCGGCCCGCGCTGTGGGGATGGTCGTGTTGGCCTGCTGCGTGTTGGGCTTGGGCGTGGCGGCGACGCGCCACAGCGCTCAGGCACAGCGAGCCTTGTTGGCGGGGCTGGAGGGGCAGGACCTGACCGTGGTGGGCCGTGTGCAGGGTTTGCCCGACGCGGGGTCACAGGCCTGGCGTTTTGATCTGCAGGTGGAGCAGGCTTGGCGCCAAGACGAGCCGGTGACATTGCCGCCGCGCCTGCGCATCAGCTGGTTGTTTTTTCATGCCATGCCAGCGCAGCCGCCGGTGGTCAGCGGCGAGCGCTGGCGCCTGACGGTGCGCTTGCGCGCGCCGCACGGCAACGCCAACCCACACGGCTTTGACGCCGAGCTGTGGGCTTGGCAACGCGGCATTGGCGCCATGGGCCATGTGCGCGAAGGCAGTGCCGCCCAAGCGCCACAGCGTTTGGAAGCGGCCCCCTGGGGTGTGGCCTTGTTTCGCCAAAAGCTGCGCGACGCAGTGCTGGCCGAGGTGTCGCCGCCGCGCACCGCTGGCGTACTGGCGGCCTTGCTGGTGGGCGATCAGGCCGCCATCGACCGCGCCGACTGGGCGCTGTACCGCGACACCGGGGTGGCCCACCTGATGGCGATTTCGGGCTTGCACATCACCTTGTTTGCTTGGCTGGCTACCGCTGCCGTGCGCGCCGCGTGGCGCGGCGGCGCGCGGGTGTGGCCTGCGCTGGCCTTGCGTTGGCCTGCGCCCCGCGTGGCGGCGTGGAGCGGTCTGGCTTTGGCCGCTGGGTACGCCGTGTTGGCGGGTTGGGAAATCCCTGCCCAGCGCACGGTGTTGATGCTCACGTTGGCGGTGGCCATGGCGCAGAGCGGCCGGCGTTGGCCCATGGGCCTGTCGTGGGTGGTGGTGTTGGCAGCGGTGTTGCTGCTCGACCCCATGGCGCCGGTGCAGGCGGGGTTTTGGCTCAGCTTTGTGGCGGTGGGCCTGTTGTGGTTGGGCGCCGATGCGACAGTGCGCCACCCCGATGTCGCGGCAGCGTGGTGGTGGTCGGCCTGGCAAAGCGTGTGGCGGCTCTGCCGTGAGCAATGGCTGATCACCTTGGGCCTGACGCCGCTCACGCTGGTGCTCTTTGGGCAGTTCGCGTGGGTGTCGGTGTTGGCCAATCTGGTGGCCATACCGTGGGTCACTTGGGTGGTCACTCCCCTGACGCTGTTGGGTGCGCTGGTCCCCGGTCTGTGGTCGGTGGCCGCTTGGGCCATGGACATTTTGCACGCCCTATTGCAGCCCATGGTGGATTGGCCCTGGGCGGTGCTGCACGCGCCCACCCCGCCACCGCATTGGGCGGTGCTGGCGGTCTTGGGTGGCGTGGTGTTGGTGGGGCCATGGCCTGCGCGTTGGCGCGTGGCCGGTGTGTGGCTGATCGCGCCGGCCTTGTTGTGGACGCCGCCGCGTCCGGCCCCGGACCAGTTTGAAGTGCTGGTGCTGGACGTGGGGCAGGGCGGTGGCACGCTGATCCGCACCGCGCACCACAGCTTGCTCTACGACACCGGCCCGCGCTGGGGACCCGACAGCGACGCCGGCGACCGGGTGGTGGTGCCGCTGTTGCGCGCCTTGGGCGAACGCCTCGACACCGTGGTGGTGAGCCACAGCGACAGCGACCACGCCGGAGGCTCCGACGCGGTGCGTTGGGCCCAACCCCAAGCGCGCTGGCTCACGTCGTTCATGGGGCCGGGGCACGAGCGTTGCCAGGTGGGCCAGCGCTGGCGCTGGGACGGGGTGGATTTTGAAATCGTTCATCCGTGGCCTCTCGATTACAAGAT
>JBEIEH010000001.1:0-40603 GCA_040383055.1 Burkholderiaceae bacterium | reverse complement strand
GGTTCGATTCCCGTACTGAGTACCAAAATTTAATGCGACCGTAGCTCAGTTGGATAGAGTACTTGGCTACGAACCAAGGGGTCGTGGGTTCGAATCCTGCCAGCCGCGCCACACAAAAAAAGCCTGCAGCCACAAGCTGCAGGCTTTTTCTTTTGTTGCCGCAAGTCGTGCGGCGCCGAGCAGGAGTCGATGCGATGAGCAAAGCCTTCACCCGAGAAAACGACAGCGACGACGAAGACGATGTTGGTGCGGCATTGCCGCCTGTGCCGGGGGGCAAAAACTACATCACCCGCGCGGGCTACGACCGGCTGCGCGCGGAATGGTTGTTCCTGATGGACGAGGAGCGCCCGCGCATCGTCGAGATCGTCCATTGGGCAGCCAGCAACGGCGATCGCTCGGAAAACGGTGATTACCTGTACGGCAAGAAGCGCTTGCGCGAGATTGACCGCCGCATCCGCTTTCTGGGCAAACGGCTGGAGATCGCCGAGGTCGTGGATCCCTCTGCCCACCAAGGCAGTGATCAGGTTTTTTTTGGCGCTACCGTCACCTACGCCAACGCCGCTGGCGACGAAACCACCGTGACCATTTTGGGGGTGGACGAGGCCGACACCAGCGTCCAACAAATCAGCTGGGTGGCTCCCGTGGCGCGTGTGCTGCTCAAAGCCCGGGTGGGTGATGTGGTCCGCCTGCCGTTGCCCACGGGCGTGCAGGAACTGGAAGTGCTGGACGTGCGCTATCCAGCGCCGACCTGATCAGCCGCGCGGTTTGTGGCGTTGAGCCCGCGCCACTGAGGGGGTGCGCTTGAGGCTGCGCAGCACCGCGGCCAGATGCACCCTGTCGCGCACCGCCACCGTGAAACGAATGTCGGTGGCGCTTTGTGCGGGCTCGTCGCCCATGTCGACATGGGTGATGTCCGCCTCGGCTTGGGCGATGGCAGATGCCACTCGCGCCAGCACCCCTTTGCCATTGGTCACCGTGACCGCCACGATGGTTTCAAACGCCCGTGTCGGTTCTTCGGCCCATTCCACAGCCAAAAAGCGCTCAGCGTCTCGCGCCATCAGGCGCTGGCTCACCGCACAGTCTTCGGCGTGCACCTGCAGGCCCTCGCCGCGTCCCAGATAGCCCACGATCCGGTCGCCCGGGATGGGGCGGCAGCAGTGGGCGTATTGCACCGACAGGCCTTCACTGCCGTCCAGCGTCACAACGCCTTGAGCCAGGGCGTCGTCCTGCGCGCCTCCGAAGCGCTCGCGGCTGATGAGGAGGGGATCGGGCTTCATGCCCTGTTCTGCCAGCAGCACAGCGAGTTTTTTGCCCACCATGTTGGCGATGCGTTTGCCCATGCCGATATCCGACAGCAGGTCATCACGCGACCGGTTGCCAGTGAACTGCAACAATTTGTCCCAAGCGATGCGCCATTCGCCTTCAGCCGATGGCAATTGCGCAATGCCTTCGCTGCGCAAGGCCTGGGTGAGCATGCGCGCCCCGAGTTCGTGGGATTGGTGTTGCGCAGAGGTTTTGAGTTGGTGGCGGATCTTGGATCGCGCACGCCCGGTTTTCACAAACGACAACCACGCGGGGTTGGGTTCCGCCTGCGGGTCGGTGACGATTTCGACATGATCGCCATTGCGCAGTTCCGTGCGCAAGGCCGCCGGCGTACCGTTGATGTGGGCACCCACCGTGTGGTTGCCCACGTCGCTGTGGATGGTGTAAGCAAAGTCCACCACCGTCGCACCGCGTGGCAGAGAAATGATCTTGCTCTTGGGGGTGAACACGTAGACCGAGTCGGGAAAGAGCTCAATTTTGATGTGGTCCCAGAACTCGCCAGCATCGCGTGTTTCTTGCTGGATATCAAGCAAGGATTGCAGCCACTGGTTGTCCAGGCGGCGCGCGGTCTCGCTGCCGGGTTCTGTGGCTTTGTACAGCCAGTGCGCTGCCACACCGGACTCGGCCACCACGTCCATGGTTTCGGTGCGCAGCTGAAACTCGATGTGTGTGCCCACCGGGCCAATCAGTGTGGTGTGCAGCGACTGGTAGCCGTTGATTTTGGGGATGGACACATAGTCGCGGAACTTGCCCGGCACCGGTTTGTAGAGCTGGTGCAGCAAACCCATGCCGGTGTAGCAGTCGGTCAGCTGTGGCACCACCACCCGAAAGCCGTAGATATCGGTGACTTCAGAGAAGGACTTTTTGTCCTTGCTCATCTTTTGGTAGATCGAAAACAGGGTTTTTTCTCGCCCAAACACCCGAATCTGCATGCCGTGTTTGTCGAAAGCCGCCTCCACCTCGTGCTGCACCTTGGAGATCAAATCGCGTCGGCGAGACCGGGTCTTGGCCAATGCCTTGCTCAGCACGCCGTAGCGCCAAGGGTGCAGGAAGCGAAAGCAGAGGTCTTGCAGTTCGCGGTAAGTGTGGTTGAGGCCCAGACGGTAGGCAATGGGCGCGTAAATCTCCAGCGTTTCACGGCTGATGCGCCCCCACTTGCTGCGTGGCATGTCACCCATGGTGCGCATGTTGTGGGTGCGGTCTGCCAATTTGATCAGGGTGACACGGACATCCTTGGCCATGGCCAAGAGCATTTTGCGAAACGACTCGGCTTGGTTCTGCTCCCGGCTGTCGAATTCGAGCTTTTCCAGTTTGGTCAAGCCGTCCACCAGATCGGCCACTTGGGCTCCAAACCGCTCGATCAGCTCGTGTTTGGTGACGCCGCAGTCTTCCATCACATCGTGCATCAGTGCGGCCATGATGGCTTGCGCGTCCAGCCGCCATTCGGCGCATTGGGCCGCCACAGCGATGGGGTGGGTGATGTAGGGGTCACCGTTTTTACGCAACTGCCCCAGATGCGCCTCGTCGGCAAGCTTGTAGGCTTGCCGGACCATGTCGATATCGCTGGACCCCAAATGCTCCAACTTCCCCAGCAAAGCGGCGAAGCTGGCCGCCGCCGCAGAGGAGGGCGATGGAGAAGCGTTGTCGACGGTGGGCGCAGGCGGTGTCATGGTGTTACTGTAGCGTTTGCCAAGGAAAACCGTTGTCGTTTCTCACCTATGTGCAAGATTAAAAAAAAACACCGCGCGCAGGCGGTGTTTTTTTGAGGGTTTTGATCCGTGCTCAGGTCGGCACTTTTTTCAACATTTCCAGGCCAACCTTGCCTTCTGCGATTTCACGCAGCGCGGTCACGGCGGGCTTGTTTTTGGTTTCCACCCGGGGGGTGTGGCCTTGGCTCAGCATGCGAGCCCGGTAGGTGGCCGCCAGCACCAGCTGAAAGCGGTTGGGAATCTTTTCCAGGCAATCTTCAACGGTGATACGGGCCATGCGGGCTCTCCGGTGCGGTGATCAAAGGATATTCAGAGCGCCAAACACATCGCTGCGGGCGATGCGCTGCGCGCTAAAGCGCAGGCGCTGGGCGTGAACGATGGCTTTGAGGTCAAACAAAGCGCGCTCAAACAACTCATTGATTATAACGAAGTCAAAGTTTTTGGCCTGTGCCATTTCTTGAGCGGCGTTTTGCAGGCGGACTTCGATGACCTCAGCGCTGTCTTCCGCACGTCGCTCTAATCGCGATCGCAGCTCGTTCCAGCTCGGAGGCAGCACAAAAATCAGCACCGCCGATGGGAACAAACGTTTGACCTGTTGCGCCCCTTGGTAGTCGATTTCCAGCAACACATCCACGCCTTGGCTCATGCGTTGCTCAATCGCAGACTTGGAAGTGCCGTAGCGATTGCCATGCACCTGGGCCCATTCGACAAACGCGTCCTGTTGCACCATCTGGTCGAAGGTGTCGTTGCTCACGAAATAGTATTCACGGCCATGCACTTCTTGGCCACGCGGTGCGCGGGTGGTGTGGGAAATGGAGGGCATGACGCGGGCGTCCAACTCCATCAGCGCCTTGACCAGGCTGGATTTGCCCGCGCCGCTGGGGGCGGCCACCACAAACAGATTGCCAGGGTATTGCATCGTCATTCTAGGTTTTGTACCTGCTCGCGCATTTGCTCGATCAGCACCTTCATGTCCACCGAAATGCGGGTGAGTTCCAGGCTGGAGGATTTGGAGCCCAAGGTGTTGGCCTCTCGGTGCAGTTCTTGGATGATGAAGTCGAGGCGTTTGCCCACTTCTGTGCCTTGGGTCAGCAGGCGCTCGATTTCGTCGAGGTGGGCGTGCAGGCGGGTGAGTTCTTCGGCCACGTCGATGCGGATGGCAAAGGCGGTGGCTTCGGTGAGTGCGCGCTCACGGGCGCTGTCGGCGGGGATGTCTGTTTGCCCCAAGGCGTCGTTCCAGCGTTCCAGAAAGCGCAGGCGCTGTTGTTCCACCAGCAGGGGGATGAGGGGTTGAGCGGTTTGCGCCAGTTGCCTCAGTTGCAGGGTCCGGTCAAGCAGGGTGTCGGCCAAGCGCTGTCCCTCGCGTTGGCGCGAGGCCACCAATTGCTCAATGGCATCGCGGGCAAAACGCTGCAGCGCTGAGGTCCAGGCGCTGGTGTCTGTGTCGCGTTGTTGGCCCCATTGCAAGACCTCGGCCACCGACAGGGGGCGGGCCTCGGGCAGTGCCTGCAGCACCGCCGACTGGGCAGCACTCAGTTTGAGCAGGGTGGAAGCGCTCGGCGCCAAGCCGTTGGTGGCTGTTCGGCCTTCCACCCAAGCACGCAACTCGACTTTGCCGCGCTTGAGCCGCTGTGTCATGAGCTCGCGCAGCGCGGGCTCCGCCGGGCGCAGGTCGTCGCCGAGTTTGAAGGTGAGGTCGAGGAAGCGGCTGTTGACCGAGCGGATCTCTACGCCCAACTGAAGCGGCACGGCGCCGGTATCAGCCGTTGCCGACGCATCACCGGCGAGCTCGCCATGCACCATGGCATAACCGGTCATACTGTAAACTGGCATAGAGCTGAATCCCTCTAGTTGTTGACTGTTTATATAGCGCCCAGACGCCTGGAGCGTCCGCCGATTATGTCAAAGGTCAAGCCCGCGCCCTTGCCGCCCGACACCATGGTTGGTGGCTACCGCATCGTGCGCAAGCTGGCCGCTGGTGGCTTTGGTTTGGTGTATCTTGCGATCGACGCCGATGGTCAGCAAGTCGCCATCAAAGAATACATTCCCGCCACGTTGGCCACCCGCGATCCCGGTCAACTCTCGCCCAAAGTGGCGCCTGAAAAGCTCTCGCTGTACCGGCTGGGCCTCAAGAGCTTTTTTGAGGAGGGCCGTGCGCTGGCCCAGATTTCTCACGCGTCGGTTGTGAGTGTTCTCAACTTTTTTCGTGAGAACGAGACGGTTTACATGGTGATGAACTATCTTGACGGCGCATCGCTGCAAGACTACATCATCATTTCGCGCGATCTGAAACGCCCCAAAATTCTGCGCGAGTCCACCATTCGCTCTTTGTTCGACGAGGTGTTGCGAGGGTTGCGTATTGTTCATCAGCACAAGATGCTGCATTTGGACATCAAACCCGCCAACATCTTCATCACAGACGACAACCGCTCCGTGTTGATTGACTTTGGTGCCGCTCGTGAGGTGCTCAGCAAAGAAGGCAATTTTGTGCGTCCCATGTACACGCCGGGTTTTGCGTCGCCCGAGATGTACCGGCGCGATTCGTCCATGGGACCTTGGACCGACATCTATGCGATTGGCGCCTGCATCTACGCCTGTATGCACGGCTACCCACCGCCAGACGCCCCGCAGCGACAGGAAAAGGATCGATTGGCGGCGAATATGGCCCGATTGCGCGGCATTTACTCCGATAACCTGATTGAAATGGTGCAATGGTGCATGGCGATGGATGCCCAGAATCGACCGCCGTCGGTGTTCGCCTTGCAAAAAGAATTGTCCAAGCCAGGCACTCGCTCGTACACCAAGTTGTCGGTGACGGAGCGCATGCGGATGCAACTCGACAACATGGTGGCTGAGGCGGTGGCGCCCAAGGCGTCAACGGTGGGTGGAGCACCCAAACGATGAGGTTTTCGGTTCACCAGAACAGCCAGCAAGGGGGCCGGGAGCGCAACGAGGATCGGATGGGCTACTGCTACACCCGGCAATCGTGCTTGTTCATGCTGGCCGATGGCATGGGCGGACACCCCGAGGGGGCGACCGCCGCGCATTTGGCTTTGCAAACGCTGTCTGGCCGTTTTCAGCACATGGCGCAGCCCTTGTTGCGGCAGGTGCCGGCCTTTCTGTCGGGCAGTTTGCTGCACGCACATCACCACATCGTGCGCTATGCGGCCGACAAAGGCATGCTCGATACCCCGCGCACCACCTTGGTGGCGGCGGTGATTGAACGCAACTGGCTGCATGGTATCCACTGTGGCGATTCACGCCTGTACGTGGTGCGTGAAGGACGCGCCCTGTTGCGCACCCGGGACCACTCCATGCTGGAGCGGCAGAAAACGGTGGCGGGCGCACCCCCTGGCAACCGCAACATGCTCTTCAGTTGTCTGGGGTCGTCCTCCGCGCCGCTTTTTGACGTGAGCGGTCCTTTGGAGCTGCACAGCGGAGATCGGATACTGCTGTGTTCGGACGGGTTGTGGTCTGCCTTGAGCGATCAGGAGTTGGTCAAAGGCATGAGCCAAGGGCCTTTGGAAGATGCGGTGGACCGCTTGGTGAACGAGGCGCTGCGGCGTTCGGGCGCAAAAGCCGACAATGTGAGTGCACTGGCGGTTGACTTGGAGGCGCAGGATGATTTTCGCGCCACCCGTGTCAGCACAGAGGCGCTGCAGGATGGGGTGTTTGCCTCGACCCTGGATGCCAATGCCGCCGTGCAGGCCAGCGACAGTGTGTGGGACATGGACGACGAGACCATTGAGCGCACCATCGCTGAAATCAACGATGCGATCCGCAAGGCAGCGGCACGCAAATCCTGAACCCCGAGAGTATTTGATGTCTTCATACACCCGCGCCGATGGCCGTGCCCTCAACGCTTTGCGCTCGGTGCGTCTGACGCGCCAGTTCACCATCCACGCCGAGGGCTCGGTGCTGATCGAATGTGGCCAGACCCGGGTGCTGTGCACCGCTTCGGTGGAAGAAAAAGTGCCGCCGCACAAACGCGGCAGCGGCGAGGGCTGGGTCACCGCCGAATACGGCATGCTGCCGCGCGCCACCCACACCCGCAGCGACCGCGAGGCCGCCAAAGGCAAACAAAGTGGCCGCACGCAAGAGATTCAGCGCTTGATTGGCCGTTCGCTGCGCGCGGTGTTTGACCTCAAAGCCTTGGGTGAGCGCACGCTTACCATCGACTGCGATGTGTTGCAGGCCGACGGCGGCACCCGCACAGCGGCCATCACCGGCGCGTTTGTGGCCGCTCACGACGCGGTGTCGCGCCTATTGGCCGACGGCAAGTTGACAGCCTCTCCGATTCGAGACCATGTGGCGGCGGTGTCAGTGGGCATTCACCAGGGTGTGCCGCTGCTGGACCTGGCCTATGTGGAAGACTCGGCCTGCGACACCGACATGAATGTGGTGATGACCGGCGCTGGGCACTTTGTGGAAGTGCAGGGCACCGCCGAGGGCGCGGCGTTTGACCGCGCCGAAATGAACGCCTTGCTCGACTTGGCCGACGCCGGCATCCGCGAGTTGGTGGGTCTGCAGCGCCAGGCGCTGGGGCTGGTGTGAGCACGGGGGGCGCTGTGCGCCAGCTGGTGCTGGCCTCGAACAATGCGGGCAAGCTGGCCGAGCTGCAGGCTTTGCTGGCGCCACTGGGGGTGGCTCTGGTGCGTCAGGCCGAACTGGGTGTGGGCGAGGCGCCCGAGCCACACCGCACCTTCATTGAAAATGCCTTGTCCAAAGCGCGTTTTGCCGCCGCCCACACCGGCTTGCCGGCGCTGGCCGACGACGCCGGCCTGTGTGTCGACGCCTTTGGCGGCCTGCCCGGGGTGGACACGGCGTATTACGCCACCCAGTTCGGCTACCCCAAGGGCGACGAACACAATGTGCGCGCCTTGTTGGAGCAGATGCAGGGCCAGAGCAACCGGCGCGCCGCCTTGGTGAGCACCTTGGTGGCGGTGCGCAGCGCCGACGACCCGGAGCCGCTGGTGGCGGTGGGCCGCGCGCCTGGTCTCATCACCCATGCGAAACAAGGCGATGGTGGCTTTGGCTTCGATCCGGTCATGTTCTTGCCCGAATTGGGCAAAACCTTCGCCGAACTGCCAGCAGAGGAAAAAAACCGCCACAGCCACCGTGGCAAGGCCGCGCTGCGCATGCGCGAACTCATGCGCGAGTGCTGGTGGCCTAAGGCTTGACGACTGAACGGTGATGATGAGCACCCGTTCGATACCGATCAAGACAGAAGCCGAACCATCCGCCGGCACCGACTGGCGCGATGTGGCGCACTGGATGCGCCCCGGTACCATGCAGCTGCAGGGGCTGCCGCCGCTGTCGCTCTATATCCATTTGCCCTGGTGTTTGCGCAAATGCCCGTATTGCGACTTCAACTCCCACGAATGGGGCGCCAACAGCGGTGAATTGCCGGAATCGGCCTATCTGGACGCGCTGCAAGCCGATCTGGTGTCGGCGCTGCCGCTGGTGTGGGGTAGGGCGGTGCACACGGTGTTCATTGGCGGTGGCACCCCCAGCCTGTTTTCGCCGGCCGGCATTGAGCGCTTGCTCAACAGCGTGCGCGCCTTGTTGCCACTGGTGCCCGACGCCGAAATCACCTTGGAGGCCAACCCGGGGACGTTTGAGAAAGACCGTTTCCGCGCCTACCGGGCGGCGGGTGTGACGCGGCTGTCGGTTGGGGTGCAGAGCTTTTCTGATGCCCATTTGCAGGCGATTGGCCGGGTGCACGACGGTGCCCAAGCCCGCGCAGCGGTGGCGGAGGCGGCCGAGTGTTTTGACACCTTCAACCTCGACCTGATGTACGCCTTGCCGGGGCAGACGCTGGCGCAGCTGCAAGCCGACCTGGCCACAGCGCTGTCGTTTGCGCCGCCGCACCTCTCGGTCTATCACCTGACGCTGGAGCCCAACACCTATTTCGCCAAATTCCCGCCCAGCTTGCCGCCCGAGGACGAGGCCTGGGCCATGCTCGACGCCATTACCGAGGGAACCGCCGCCGCCGGCCTGCAGCGCTACGAGGTGTCGGCTTACGCGCGGCCCGGTCACCGCTGCGGCCACAACCAGAACTATTGGCAGTTTGGCGACTACTTGGGCATTGGCGCTGGCGCCCACAGCAAGCTCAGTTTTGCCCACCGCGTCATGCGCCAGGTGCGGCTGCGCGACCCGCGCCGCTACATGGAGGGCGCGGCGCGTGGCGACGCGGTGGCGCAGACCGAGGCGGTCAAACGCAGCGAGTTGCCGTTTGAGTTCATGCTCAACGCCTTGCGCTTGCGCGACGGCTTTTCGCTGGCGGACTTTGCCGCCACCACCGGACTGCCTTTGTCGACCATCGACGCGCCCATCAAAAAAGCCAGCGCGTCGGGCTGGCTGGTGATCGATGGGGACTGGGTGCGGCCCACCGAGAGGGGATTTGATTTTCTGAGCGACGTGCAGTCGCTGTTTTTGCCCGATTGAGCGCCGCAGCGAGTGCGGCGCGGTGGCGACTCAGGACGCTAGGCGCAGCGGCTGGCCCATGCCCATGCCGGGGGCGCGCACGCCGGGCAGGGTGGTCCAGGCGTCGCGGATGTCGCTCATGAGGCCGTGCACCTCTTCCAGAGCTTGCAGATCGTCGTTGGCGTTGATGTGCAACAGCCGACGGGTGATGTAGCTGTAGAGCTCATCAAGGTTCTGGGCGAGTTGGTTGCCCTTGTCGAAGTCCAGCGCGCTTTGCAGACCCAACACAATGCGACCGGCCTTGGTCAGCGCCTTGGATTTGGCTTCAATGTTGTTGCGCTGGATGTGGCCGCGGGCAAACGCCAAGCTTTCCAGAAAACCGTCGAACAGCATCAGGATCAGTTGGGCGCTGTCGGCGGTGGCCACCCCGGTGGTGACTTGAACGGCGGCGTAGCTGTCGAGGGCGTTTTTGTGCAGGCGCATGGTGAACTCCGATGTGAATCAAACCTTGCAACAGGTATCGGAGTGGCCGGCGGTAACTTTAGCCGCCGTCAGATTTTCAGTGACACTCGCAGCTTTTTGACGGTCGCGCTCAGCAATTGGCTGACGCGAGACTCGCTGACACCCAGAATCTCGCCGATTTCCTTCAAGTTCAGCTCTTCGACGTAGTACAGCGACATGATGAGTTTTTCGCGGTCAGGCAGTTCGTCGATGGCCTCTGTGACCGCGTCCATGAACTCCGCGTGCTCCACCAGGGCCTGGGGCTGTTGCGAGGCGTCGTCGGCCAATGCCATGACCTCGTCTTCCACGTCTTCAATCGAGTGGGTCTCAGACCGATGGGCTTGGCCACGCTCGTGGTGCAGGGCGTCGATCGACAGGCCCATGAACTCGGCGATTTCGCTCTGTGTGGGCTGACGACCCAGCTCGGCGGCCAGTTGGTGCTGGGCTTCGCTTTCGCTGCGGTTGAAGGACACCGCAGAGCGCGGCAAGTAGGACAGCCGGCGCACCTCGTCGAGCATGGCGCCGCGCACCCTGCGCAGCGCGTAGTTCTCGAACGCATGACCCAATGTCGGGTCATACGAGCGCGCGGCCTCAATGAGACCCAGCATGCCCACCTGGATCAACTCGTCCAAGTCCATAAAGGGCGGAATCCGCGCCTTCAGGTGGATCGCCACCCGTTTGACCATGGGCATGTGCGAGAGCACCAGCTGCTCATGCCGGGTCTCGCTGGCTTCGTACATTTCCAAAGCGGCGGCCATGGTGTCACCTGCTGAGCGTGGAGGTTTGCAGCATGCGCTGCATAAAAAACTGCAAACGGCCGCTCGGCTGTTCGATTGGCGGCAGGTCTTCGACCGCTTGTGCCAAACGCCGGAAGTCGGCAGCGCCTTTGCTGCCCGGGGCAAAGTCGAGCACGGTTTTGTATTTGCGTTGAGCGGCCGGCACCAACTCGTCGCTCTCGATGCTGCCCAGGTGGCGCACCGATTGACCCAGGAAGCGGGTGCACACGTCGTTCATGCGGCCAAACAGCTGCTTGCCTTCCAGCGGGCTGTCCACCATATTGGGGATCAGGTAGACCTCATCGAGGTCTTCTTCTAAGGTCATGACCTTGATCATGCCGTAGGCATCGGCGATGGACGAGGGTTGGTCGCACAGCACCACAAATCGGCGTTGGCAAGCGGCCATGAAGGCCAGCACGGGGGGCGATATGCCCGCGGCCACATCGACGATCAGGTAGTCGATCGGTTCTTCCAGATCGTCAAAGGCGTGCACGATGGCGCCGATTTGTGCCATGTCGAGCGCGGCAGCCTCGCGCAGGCCTGAGACGCCGGGTACCAGCGACACGCCCTGGGGCGTGGTCACCGCCACCTCGTGGAGTGTTTTTTCGCCGCGCAGCACATGGCCAATGTTCCATGGGGTTTTGACGCCCAGTGAGATCTGTGCGTTGGCCATGCCCAAATCGGCGTCGAGCAGCATGACTTTGCGGCCGCGCAGGGCCAAGGCGACAGCGAGGTTGACCGACACCGTGGTTTTGCCCACCCCACCCTTACCGCTGGCAATGCCGATGACCTGTGGGCAGCTCTGTTGTGATTTCATGTTGTATCCCGAATGGCGGCAATGGATGCGTCAGGCGGCGACCCACTGGGGGCGTGGCCTGTGTTTGGGCGTGGCGGCGCTCGGCGCATCGCTGCGCCGTCGGCCAGGCCCTTGCAGGTTGAGCACAATCGCAGGCGGTGGCGTTCGGTGGGCTGCATTGGCGCGTGCTCGCGCCGCTCCCTCGCCGGCTGCGATGCCAAGAGCTGGTGATGCAGCAGTGGAATGGACTGGGCGCGGTGCGTCGGACCTTCGCTCGTCCACCGATGGCACTTCGAACGGTGGCAACAGGGCCGCCACCGGCGCCATAGCGCGCTCCACCAACAGATCGGGTCGCCACCGCTGCAGGGGCGCTTGTATGTGTGGACTGTCGGACAGTCCGGCAATCGGTATGCGCTGGTTGCACAGCTGTTGCAGCAAGCCCCAAGGTTGTTCGCTTTCGTCGATTTTGGAGATCAGCAGGCTCTGCCAGGGCAGGCGCGACTCTTGCCAAAAGCGCCGCACCGTGGCCGCTGACGAGTCGGCGGGCAGCACCGTGTGCAGGCCGACGTGGGGCAGTTGATCCAACAGCGTTTGGGCGTGGTGCAAGGGTTCGGTGCCCGGGGTGTCGATCACCACCAGCACACGGTCGCTCAATTCACTGAGCAAGGTCTGTAAAGCGTCGGGACTGTTGACGCGATAGGCTAGTACACCGATCTGGGCGGCCAGCATCTGGGTTTGGCTCCAGGCGCCAGGTCGCTGGTCGCAGTAGCTGATCAGCGCCAAGCGGTCGCTCTCGTGGTCTTGGGCGGCCTGTTGCAGCCAGCGCGCGGCCATGAGCGATTTGCCGGCGCCCGAGGGGCCACACAGGGCGTGTACGCCCGACATGGGCAGGGCCAATGCGTCGGCTTGTAGCCCTGCGGTCAAAGCTTCGCGCACCCGCTGCGCGCCATCGGCCACGTCGGTGGCGGACTGGGCGCTGTCCAGCAGCAAGGCGCGCAGGGCCGCTGGCGCGCCGGCTTGCTCCAAAGCCGCCATCAAGGGCTCGGCCACAGGGTGCGCGACACCGCCTGTGTGCAGCTGCTGCAGCTTCAGATTGGTGACAAATTCTTGGCGCAAGGCGGCGATTTCGGCGCGCACCAAGTCCACCAGTTCGCGGCCACGCTCGGCTTGAGCGGTGGCCTCGTTGGGCGCTGCATGCGGAGTGTGCGTTGCCGCTTGGGACGGGTGGCTGTTGGCCGGTGCGGAGGCGATGTGCACGCTGGAGGCTGTATCGGTGGTCTGTGCATCGGCCTGCGCATTGGTTTCATGGGTTTGTGCGTCGGCCACGCAGGGTTTACTGGCGCGCATGGCGTTCGCGCGGGGTTTGGCTTTCGGGCGCTTGACGGCCGCTTTGTCAGCGGCTGGCGCAGAGCGCGTGGGGGCCTCGGCCGCATTCGGCGTTGCGTTGACGACGCTGGCTCGGCGGGTGGCTGTGGCGCTGCGCCGACGCGCGGTGGAGCGTGGTGCAATGGTGATGTCGCCCACGCTGGGCACTTGCCAGTCGGTGTCGAGTGGGTCGCTGCAGGTGCGGTCGACGGTCGGTTGTGCCATCGCCGGGGCTTCTGCCACGGCGGCTGTACGGCGGCGCTGGCGTGTGGCCGGCTTGTCCTCTGGGGGTTTTCCCATGTCGGCCAAGGTGGGGATGGCCATGTCGCCCCAGAACACCGTGGCGGCGTCGTCGGCGTGGCGCTGGCTGCGGCGGCCGCTTGCGCGAGGTGCTGTGCTGTGGCGTTGTGCGCTGTCCTCGTTTGAGTGAGGTGTCGCTGGCGCACCGGCCTCGGCATGGCGTGGGGCGCTGGTGGCAGCACGGGCAGGTGCCTCTGCCACCGCTGCCTGGGTGTTGCGCACCAAGGCCATGGCCTCTTCAAAGGCTTGCATATTGCCGCTGGCGGGCTTGTGCACACGGGCGGGCTCCATGGTCTGGAAACCTGCGGTCGGCGCCTCGCGCACCAGCGCTGCCGGGGCTTCGGGCGCGATGTCGATGGCCACGATCAACTCGGTTTGACCGTCGATGCTCTGGTTGGCGATCACCAGCACGTCTGGGCCATACAAAGACATGGCTTTTTCGGTGGCGGAGCGGCTGTCGCGGGCGATGATGCGCTTGAGTTCCATGGTTCAACCCAATCAGTTGTTGCGGTTGTTGGGATCGGCTTCGACGGTGAACACGACCTTGACCGCTTGGTCGTCCGGGATTTCGCTGTAAGACAGCGTGGTCAGATCGGCAATGCGCGGGCGGATCATGCGCGAGAGCCAGGCGCGGATGTTGGGCGAGACCACCAGCACGGCGGGCAGGCCGCTTTCTTCCATTTGCCGTGCGGTGCGCCGCATGGCGCTGAACAGGCTTTCAGCGAGTTGGGGTTCGATCACAGGTGCCATGTTGCCGTTGCTTTGCATGAACACGCTATGCAAGAGTTGTTCCAGGTTGGGCGACAGTGTCATTACCGACAGGGTGTCGCGGTTTTCCAGCAGGTTCTGGATCATCATGCGGCCCAGCTTGGGCCGCACCAGTGCGGTGAGTTGCTCCACGTCCTGGGTGCGGGCGGCGGCTTCGGTGAGCGCCTCGGCCACCGAGCGCATGTCGCGGATCGGCACCGATTCGGCCAGCAGGTTTTGCAGCACACGTGTCATGTTGCCGACGCTGATCTTGGCTGGCACCAGTTCTTCGACCAGCTTGGGCGATTTGGCCGACAGTTTGTCGAGCAGCTTCTGGGTTTCGTCGTGGCTCAGCAGCTCGGCGGCGCTGTCGCGCAGCACTTTGTTGAGGTGGGTGGCCACGGCGGTGGCGGCGTCGACCACGGTGTAGCCCAGCGAGCGGGCCAGATCGCGTTGCGAAGGTTCGATCCACACCGCCTCCAGGCCAAAGGCGGGTTCGCGGGTGGGGGTGCCTTCTAGGCTGCCGTAGACTTTTCCGGGATTGATGGCCAGTTCGCGGCCGGCTTTGGCTTCGCCCCGGGCGCGCACCACGCCGTTGAGCACAATGTTGTAGCTGTCGGGCGGCAGGCTCAGCACATCACGAATGCGCACCGGTTGCACCAGAAAGCCCAGTTCGGCCGAGAGCTTCTTGCGCACCCCTTTGACCCGGGTCATGAGTTGGCCGCCGGTGTCGGGGTTGACCAGTGGGATCAGGCCGTAGCCAATTTCTAGGCCGATCAGGTCCACCGACTCCACATCGTCCCAGTCCAGCTCTTTGGGTGCTTCGGTAGCGGCGGTGGCCGCCACTTCTTGGGCGGTTTGCCCCTGCACTTCGCCTTTGAGCACCATCAGCCCCAGGCCAGCGGTGGCGCTGGCCAGCAGCAAAAACATCAGGTGGGGCATGCCGGGCACCACGCCCAAGATGCCCAAAATGCCAGCGGCAATGAACAGGGCCGATGGGTTGGCCAGTTGCGATTTGGCCTGTTCGGTCATCGACTCTTCGGTCGTCACCCGGGTCACGATGATGGCGGTGGCCAGCGACAGGAACAGGGCCGGAATCTGGGCCACCAGGCCGTCGCCGATGGTCAGCAAGATATAGATGCGGCTGGTGTCTGACAGCGACAGGCCGTGTTGGCCCATGCCAATCACCAAGCCGCCGACCAAGTTGATCAACAGAATCAGCAGGCCCGCCAAGGCGTCGCCGCTGACAAATTTGGACGCACCGTCCATGGAGCCGAAGAAGTCGGATTCCTGGGTCAGTTCGGCGCGGCGTTTTTTGGCGGTCTCTTGGTCGATCAGGCCAGCGCTCAGGTCGGCGTCGATCGCCATTTGTTTGCCGGGCATGGCGTCCAAGGTGAAACGCGCGTTCACTTCCGACACCCGGCCCGCGCCTTTGGTCACCACAAAGAAGTTCACGATCATCAAGATCACGAAGATGATGAAGCCGACCAAGTAATTGCCGCCGATCACAAATTCACCAAACGCCTCGATCACATGGCCGGCGGCGTCGGTGCCCTCGTGCCCGTGCACCAAGATCACCCGGGTGGACGCCACGTTGAGCGCCAGCCGCAGCATGGTGGCCATCAGCAGCACCGCGGGGAACGAGGAAAAGTCCAGCGGCTTGCGGGTGTTGATGGCGATCATGATCACCACCAAACCCGTGAGGATGTTGAAGGTGAACAGCAGATCCAGCAGCAGTGGCGGCAGCGGCAGCACCAGCATCGCCATGATGAGCAGCACCACGGCCGGAATCATCAGGCCGGACTTGTCGTAGCCGGCCAGGCGATGTCGGAGCGTTGACAGAGACAGGGTGCTCATAAGAGTTTGGTATTGCTTTTTGGGGGCTAGGCGTCTTGTTGTCGGCTTGCATGCAAGGGCTATGCCATCAGCAACGGCTGCGCATCTGCCGAGCGGTTGCAGCTGTTGGGGTGAACGTGCCCCTTGGCCTTGTTTTTGCGTATGTCCTGTTCGTGGCGACAGAGCGGCAAGGGTTTGCCTGCGCTGAGGCCCTATTCAGAGGACATTGCGATGGACATATTGATGAACGATGTGGCCAGCGTTGCGGGGACCGATGCCCCGACGCTGCCAGGCCAGCCGTTGACCGCTCCGGGTTCGGGGGTGGCTTTTGCCGCTCAACTGGGGGAGGCGCTTGACCGTCTGCAGGGGCAAACCTTTGCCGATGGGGTACCCGGTCTGCAAGCCACCGCTTTGAGCCCTGGTTTGCAGGTGTTGACGCCCTCTAATGTTTCTATGGATCACCAATCGCTGGCCGACTTTGCCAAAGCGCAGGGCATCGATGAGGCGGCGGTGCGTTGGCTGTTTCAAACGCCTGCAGCCTCTGGTGCAGGTGTGCCAGTGGGCGCGGGGGATGCGCAGGCCGCCGCTGGCGCCTTGTTCACGGGCACCCCATTGGGTCCCGACGGTGCTTCAGCACCTGTGGTGGGGGTCGATGGCGCTGGCTTGACCAGCATTCGGCTGGCAACGCCAATGCAGACCGCACAAGCGCCGATGTCGGCGGTGGCCATGTTGATGCGGCGCGCTGAATTCGGTGAGGGTCGCGGTCAGACGCCCAGCACGGGGGTGCCCACCTTGATGGCCGTTGCGCCAATCGCGCCCCCAGCGGTCCTTGTACCCGCCGACGCAGCTCAAGCGCCGGCCGATGGGGAGGTCACCGAAGCCGGTGGCGATGCCGACGGCGAAGCGAGCGATGCGCTGCAAGCCACCTGGATGGCCCTGGGCCTGTGGCGCACCGACCCCAAGGCCGCCACCGCGGGGCGCGGGCTGTCGCCCGAGGCGGCGTCGGTCAGCACCGATCCGATCCAAGGCTTGCCCCAGGCCTCCATGCCGCTGCGCGATGGTTTGGTGGCCGCGCTGCAAAAAGCCGCGACCGCCGCCACCGCCGAGCGCAAAAACGCCACCGTGGTGGAAGAGTTGGAGCTCGACCCCGAACTGCAGGCCGACCCGAGCGCGTGGCTGGACGACGGCTCCATCGAGCCACCGGCGGAGGTGGCGCCACCGGCGCACAACGGCCCGGCCAGCGCCGCTGCCGGCCAGAGCGCGTCGGCCCCAATCACGGCGGCCCGGTCAGAAGCTGTGCACCAGGCGGCACAAGCCTCCACCGCCGCCGAGCGGGCAGAAAACTTACAAGCCTTGGCCAACCGCGTGGGGCAGGCTTTGGGCCAGCGCATGGTGTCGATGATCGAGCGCGGCCATTGGAATGTCCGTTTCATGCTCAAACCCCAGCAGCTGGGCGAAATTGAGGTGGATTTGCGCATGCGCGCCGGGGAGCTCGACGCCGCTTTCCGTGCCACGCACGCCTTCACCCGAGAGTTGTTGCAAGACGGTTTGCCCAAGCTGCGTGAGGTGATGTCTTCAATGGGCATGGATGTTGCTTCCATGCATGTTGGAAACGGTCAAACCTCCAAACATGGCGGTAATTCGACACCTCAGCGGCCACGTCCCACACCGGGTCAGCAAGCGGGAGAGTCGACTGCCACCACAGCGGTGAATGCGGCACCCAGCCGCACCAGCCGCCAAGGGAGCGATGGCCTCGATGTGATGGTGTAACCGGATCAACCGGAGGAAAACATGGCTGACGAAGTCGTCGAAGAAGAGGTCAAAAAAGGCAAACCGATCCTCAAGATCATTTTGCTGGTGGTGGTGGTGTTGCTGCTGCTGGTGGGCACCGCTGTGGGCACCTTGTTTGTGAGTGGCTTCTTTGAGCCCAAGCCGGAAGCCGCCGCCCAAGCCAAGCTGGAGCATCTGGAAGCCGAAGCCAAGCCCAAGACCGATGAAAAAGGCAATCCGCTGGGGCCTGATGGCAAGCCGATTGAGCCGCAACTGGTCACCAAACAGGCGCCAGATGTGGTGAAGTTCGAGTACTCCTACAAGGAAATCGAACGCGATATGGTAGCCAACCTCACCGGCTCCAAAAAGGTCATGCAAATCAAGATTGCATTCATGACGCGTTACGACGAGCGGGTGATCAAAAACGTGGAGAAACACGAGTTTGCCATTCGATCGGTGGTGCTGGACGTGATGCGCCAAGTGGTGGAATCTGAATTGGACAAACCCGATTTCCGCACCGTATTGGCCGAGCGTATCCGTGAGGCGGTGAACGAGAAATTGATGAATTTAGAATACTTCGGTGGCATTGAAGAGGTGTATTTCACTTCTTTTGTGGTGCAGTGATCGGTCCCGATGAGGTGTTTCTACAAGGCTTGCCACCATGTCTGACAGTCTATTAACCGCCGAAGAACTGGCCGCGCTGGTCGATGGCGTGGTGACGGGCGCTGTGGAGGTGGACACCGGCTACAACGTCGAGGCCAAGTTCCGCAAGCACGACCTGGTGGCCGAGGACAGCAGTTTGGGTGTGAACGTTGCGTCGATCGACATGATCAACGAGCGTTTCATTCGATTGTTCCGCCTGGGCATGCTGGAGGTGCTGCGCACCAGTCCCCGCATCAACCCGACGCGCGCCCAAATCGTCCGTTTTGGCGATTACCTCAAGGAATTGCGTGCACCGTTGTCCGTGAATGTGGTCCGCATGGCCCCATTGCGCGGCTATTCCATGGTGGTGATTGAGCCCACCATGATCTTCAGCTCGCTGGACAGCTTTTTTGGTGGGTTTGGGCGTGGCGTGGGGCAATTGCCACCCAGCCGCATGTTCACCCTGACCGAAAACCGCATCATCAAAATCATTTTGCAGGTGCTGTTCCGGTCATTCAAAGAGGCCTGGGCCCCACTTGCCCCGATCGATTTTGAACACATCAGTTCAGAAATCAATCCACAATTTGCCCAAATCGCCGATGAGAACGATTTGGTGATCCTGTCGCGCTTCGAAACCGAAGCCACTTCCCAATCGGTGGGCTTTGTCGACATGGTGATTCCTTACATGTCGCTCAAACCGATTCGAGATTTGCTGCGCAGTCGCGTGCAGTCCGGGGACGGCAACGAAGAGTCCGACAAGGTCTGGCGAGATGAGCTGTCGGAGGCGGTGCAAGACGCTTCGGTTGAGTTGCAGGTGGTGTTGGGCAAGCTGCAAAGCACCATGGCCCAACTCCAGACTATGTCGCCTGGCGACATCTTGTATTTCCGCAAGACCGACCACGCCCGGCTGGTGTCGGGCGATCTGCCGATTTTTGAAGTCGAGGTGGGCAGTCAGAACAACCAGGCCGCGGTGTTGCTGGTCAATCCGGTGGCACCCCATCCCCATTGAACCCATTCGGAGCCGATATGAGCGACATCAGCACAGGCGACACCGTCGCCAGCGAAACCAGCGACGCCTCAGGGCAAATTCATCCCGACGTGTTGCAGAACATCCCGGTGACCCTCTCGATCGAGGTGGGCAGAGCGGTCATCAAAATCCGCGACCTGATGCGCTTGACCCAAGGCAGCGTGGTCGAACTCGACCGCATCGCCGGCGAACCGCTGGATTTGCTGGTCAACAACACCGTGGTCGCCCAGGGCGAGGTGGTGTTGGTTAACGAGCGCTACGGCATTCGCCTGACCCGCGTGGTGCCGGCCAGCGACCGGCTGGACAAGCTCTGAACCGCGCCAGCACAGGGAGAAACCCACATGCCACCCCAAGTTGGTTGGGCCGATTTGCTGCAGTATTTGCTCAGCTTTGTTTTGGTCATCGCCCTGCTGTTGGGCCTGCTGTGGACGCTCAAGCGTTTGCAGAGTGGCGCGCTGATGCAGCGCAAACAGCAGCGCTTGCAGGTCCTTGAGACCTTGAGCCTGGGGCCACGCCAAAAGCTGGCCTTGGTACGGGTCAACGACCAAGAGCTGCTCATTGGTGTGACCGCAGGTCAGATTCACGCCTTGGTCCCGGTGCAGGCCAGATCCCCCGACTCGACTCCTGAGCCCGAGGTGTTGCTATGACCGGCTCATCCACGATATCCCGCTGGCGTTCTCTGGTGCCAGTCTTGGTGTGGGTGGCGTTGTTGTGTCTGCCCAGCTGGGGTTGGGCCGCCGATTTGCCCGCCGTGCGGGTCACCAATACCGGCGGCGGCCAGCAGTACAGCTTGACGCTGCAACTTCTGGCGTTGATGACCACACTGACGCTTCTGCCGTCATTGTTGCTCATGATGACTTCATTTGTCCGTATCGTCATTGTTTTGTCGATATTGCGTCAAGCCTTGGGGACCGGCCAAACGCCGCCCAACATGGTGTTGGTGGGGCTGGCGCTGTTTTTGTCGCTGTTTGTGATGTCGCCCGTGCTCAGCGAGGTGTACCAGTCCGCCCTGGTGCCTTTTATGAACAACACCATGGGTTTTGAGCAGGCGCTGGCGGCAGCGGAAAAGCCCATTCGTGGGTTCATGCTGGCCCAAACCCGGGAGAGCGATATCGCCATGTTCATGGAGATCGCCCGCAATGCGCCGGTGGCCAGCGCCGACCAAGTGCCATTCACTACCCTGGTGCCGGCTTTTTTGACGTCTGAGCTCAAAAGCGCTTTCACCATTGGTTTTTTGATCTACATCCCCTTCGTGGTGATCGATCTGATCGTGGCCAGTGTGCTGATGGCCATGGGCATGATGATGTTGTCGCCCATGATGATTTCGATGCCTTTCAAGCTGATGCTGTTTGTGCTGGTCGACGGGTGGAGCCTGATCATGGGCTCGCTGGCGTCCAGTTTTGTGATGCCTTAGAGGAGAGCGGCCATGATGGACACCGCGATGGTGATTGATTTGGCCCGCCAGGCCTTGTGGGTGACGATTTTGGTGTCGGCTCCGCTGCTGGGTATCGCCTTGGCGGTGGGTTTGTTTGTTGGCATTTTTCAAGCGGCCACGTCCATCAACGAAATGACGTTGAGCTTTATCCCGAAAATTCTGGCCTTGGCAGGTGCCTTGGCGCTGTTCGGCAGCTGGCAAATCGTCACTTTGGTGGATTTCACGCGGGCGATTTTTCAGCGCATACCGGCGCTCTTTAACTGACGTTATAGGGCCGTTGTATGCAATTGCTGGCCGCCGACGTTGTGGAGAGGTTTTATACCTTTCTCTGGCCCATGCTGCGCATTTCGGCCTTGATGATCGCCGCGCCGATTTTCTCCTTGCCGGCCTTTAACCTGCGGTTGCGGATTTTGACGGCGTTGGTGCTGGCGTGGCTGGTGTATCCCTTGCACCAGTGGCCTGTCATCGATCCGACATCGGCCCAGGGCTTGCTGGAAATTTTCAACCAGCTGGCCATCGGTTTGATGGCCGGTTTGATTTTGCAAATTGTGGTGGCCACCTTGGTGGTGGGGGGGCAGACCTTGGCGGCGTCGGTTGGTTTGTCCATGGCCAACATGATCGACGCCAACATGGGCAATGTGCCGGTCATCTCGCAGTTTCTGATTGTGTTGGCCAGCCTGGTGTTTGTCAGCGCCGGAGGCCACGCCATTTTGCTGGGCTTGATTCTGGAGAGTTTTCACACCTTGCCGGTCGGTACCTCCATCCTGAGCCAAGACAGCTATGGCCTGATCGTTCGATGGAGTTCGATGATGTTCTTGGGGGCGGTGCTGGTGGCGCTGCCCGTGATGGTGGCACTGCTGTTCATCAACGTCGGTTTGGGCGTGGTCAGTCGCGCGGCGCCAAGCCTCAATATTTTTGCTGTCGGCTTTCCGGCCATGCTGTTGGCCGGATTCTTGCTTATGTGGTTGGCCGTCGGTGCCATGGTGGGCCGAATGGAGTGGCTCTGGTTGCAGGGCTTTGATGTTGTCCGGCAACTGCTGGGAGTGCGAAATGTCTGAATCCTCAGAAGACAGAACCGAAGAACCGACAGCGCGGCGCCTGCAAAGGGCGCGCGATGACGGCCAAGTGGCGCGCTCCACCGAGTTGCCGGCGGCCGTGATCCTGATCGCCTGTTTTCTTTTGTTTATGGTCACCGGCAGTTGGTTGATCGAACGCTTGACGCAGTTGTTTTCTCAGGGGTTTTGTGTTTGACCGCAAAACCCTGGACCAGCCCACCTTGCTGCCCGCGACCTTCGCCAGCCAAGCGGTGGATGGCCTGATCGTGATGCTGCCGGTCTTGGGCTTGACCCTGGTGTTGGCTGTGCTGTCTGCGGGTTTGACTGGCGGATATCTGTTCTCTATGAAAGCGGTTGAGCCCAAGTTCGACAAGATCAACCCGATCGCCGGCCTCAAGCGCATGTTTGGCCCCAAAGCGGCGGTGGAGCTGCTCAAGGCGGTGCTTAAGTTTGTGTTGGTGGCCTCGGCCTTGTGGTTCATGCTCATGGGCCATTTGGAAGAGCTGCTCATGCTCGGGCGCATGGAGTTGCAACCGGCCATGACCTTGTCGGGTGAGCTGATCGCCAAATCGGCCTTGACGGTGTCCTTGACCTTGGCGTTGATCGCCATGATCGATGTGCCGTACCAAAAATGGCAATTCAAGAAAAACCTGCGCATGACCAAGCAGGAAATCAATGACGAGATGAAAGACATCGAGGGCCGGCCCGAGGTCAAGGCCCAGATTCGCCGACGCCAGCGCGAGATCGCCAACGCCCGCATGATCCAGCGCGTCAAAACCGCCGATGTGGTGATCACCAACCCTGAGCACTTTGCGGTGGCGCTCGAATACGACCCCAACGGCGACAGCGCGCCCATTTTGGTGGCCAAAGGATCGGACTTCATGGCCGCCAAGATCCGCGAAGAAGCGCGCACCCATGGCGTGCACCTGTTCTCGGCGCCCGAACTCGCGCGTGCGCTGTACTTCACCACCGAGCCCGATCAGCCCGTGCCCGAGTCGCTGTATTTGGCGGTTGCCCAGGTCATTGCCTACGTCTTCAGCTTGGAAGGCGCGCAACCCGGGCAGCAGGGCATGGCCAGGCCCTCACCCAAAGTGCCCGACTCGATGCTGTTTGACACCGAAGGTCACCTCGTTCACGCCCAGCCCGCCTGAGCCCCGTCACAGGAGAACACGCCATGCCATTGCGCAAACACTTCACCGGCGACACCGCCGTGGCCGACGCGCTCAACAGCGAATGGGCACAAAACGGCTACCGCAGCGAGGGCGACGCCCGTCAAGTCGCCAGCTTGGTTCAGGATTTGATCGACAACCGCTGCCATGTGGCGCTGTCTTGTCGCGACGCCGACACACTCGATCACTACAGCCGCTTGCTGGTGCGCGACTTGCGCCAGCGTGACTCGGTGAAAGTGGTGCCCTATTTCCCCAGCAGCACCGAGGTGCTGCTGTCCCGGCTCAACGAGTTGTTGGCGCGGGTCACGATCGAGCAAGCCATGCGGCGCGAGCACCACCAAGAACGCGATATCCACGTGTTTGTGTTGCACGACACGCCGTCTTTGGCCAATGCCGAACTCACGCTGCTGGTGCAGTTGATCAACGATTTGCCGGGCACCCAGTTGCGCCTGGTGTTGGTGCTTGACAGCGATGACCACGATCACGCCCGGTTGCCCTTGCTGGGTCAGCGTGCGCGTCATTGGGATGTTCCGGTGTCTGCTGAGGCGGCCACCTTGCCATCGCGGGATGGACGGACCAAGCCGTCACACGTGCCGGTGCTCAATGACGCATGGCACAGCACGGCCCCTACCGATGCGCACAAGGATGAACCGGTCAAACCCCGGTGGTGGCAGCGTTTGGCCCGTATTCCAACGCGTCAGGTGGCGACGGCCATGGTGGCGGCGTGCGTCTTGTCTTTGGGCGCCACCTTGGGTTGGTCGCCATCGGCGACGGACACACCCAAGGCCGCCCATTGGCAGGCTGGCACCGTGATCGCCTCGACGACATCCGAATCGGCGGGCAGTCCAGTCCCCCGCGAGGAGGCGGTCGCCATGACAGTGCCCGCTTGGTTGGGCGCACGATGTGGTGCCTCGGCCCGCCACGGCGACACCGTGTGTGCGGCTGCCGCTACGCCATCCTGAAACATTTCCCATCCACCGAAGAGCCATGGCCAAGTCCAAACTCATCGCCAACCGGGCGGCCCACGCCGTCGCTTTGTCGAACGACGGGGTGGCCTCGCACCGCAAAGCGAACAGCAAGGCCAAGAAAGACGGCGTAGAAGACGTGCCCGCGCCGGTGCCCGTTGCGCCCGCGCGTCCAAGCCGGCCTGTCCGACGCCCAGCGGCCAAGGTGGAACCGGTGATAGAGCCTGTGCCGGTGGTGGTGCCGGCTGCGCCGGTCGCGCCTGCGCCACGTCCCTCGCGCCCCAGGACCAAAGCCCCGACGGGCCCATCGCTGAGTGCGACCACTCAGGCCCGCATGCGTGAGATGACCGCTCAACTGGATGCGGTGCGCGCCCAACTCAACAAGCTGCAAGGCAGAAAGGGCGTTGCCGACGCCAAAAGGAGAAGTTCATGAGTGACACCCCTGATACGCCCGATGACGTCCACAAGGCGGCCGGTGAGGCCGAGCCGGTGGCGGCCGATGGTTTTGTGGCGACTCCTGTGCCCGACCTTGCTCAGCCTCTTGAGGTGCCTGCGGTGGCTCCCGCTGCGGCGCCTGCCCCAACTGTGGTGCCGCCAGCGCCGGCCAAACCCAGCAAATTCGAGCACATTGAGGCCCAGATGGAGTCTGTGGCGGCCTTGGTGTTGGACGCAGGTGAATTGGCAGGCCGCAGTGCCCAAGCCTCGCTGGCCTTGGGCGGTGAGCTCAAAGCCGCCTGTGGCGATCTGGAGAAGATCACCCAGGCCGGGCAGAAGAAACTGCAATGGCTCTTGATTGCGGCGGTGTCGGCCATGTTCATTTCCATGTTGTTTTTCATGATCATGGGCGTTCGCATGGTCAGTCGTATCGGACAGCTGGACGCCATGGTGACCGAGGTGGGGAAAAAAGTCATTGAACTCAACGCAGGCTTGACTTCGCTCGACACGGTCAATGCGACGCTCACGGAAATGGCACAGCGCCAAGAAGCGCTCAAGCAGGCCAGCACCGAGATCGAAGGGCGCATCGAATCCTCGCTCAAGCAGTCCGAGGCCTTGGTGCAGCAATTGCCAGCCCAAACTGCGCAGCAGGTGGCCGCCACCAGCGAGAACCTGGTCAAGCAGGTGCAGGGCATCAACTCTCGTCTGCAGACCCAGTCGTCGGCCGTTCAAACCTTGGCCAAAGATGTGCAATCCCTCAAGGGTTCTGTTGGCAATGTCGACAAGCTCAATCGCGATGTGCAGGCACTTGTCACGCTGCAGCGAGAGCGCTACCTAGAAGCGCTGCAGAAGAATCAGGCAGCGTCAGCCGCCGCTTCGGCCGCTGCGGTCAAAGAGGCGTCGCCACCGCCCGCTCCTCCCCGAGAGCGTGCGCTGCAATACCCGCGTGTACCACCCCCCGGCGCCTCTGCGCCCGCGGCCGGCGCCAGTGACGCCAACGGTGGCTCACCGAGGTGATGCCGCGAATGGTCCAGACGGCACAAGAAAGCAAAAAGGCTTGTCAATCGACAAGCCTTTTTGTTGTTGGGGGGCACCGACTCAGTGGTGAAATTTGCCTTCAAAACAATGGCGCACCTCGTGTCCGAGGTAGTTCACGCCGTATGACGGGGGCGTGATGACGGTGCACTCCATGCGTGCCACGTTCCAATACGCGCAGGCCATGGGTTTGGAGTAGGGCGTCACCGGCACGCCTGTCAGGCGAGCGCAGATCGCCTCGGCGTCTTCGCGCGGCTGCCAGAGGATTTTGGGCGCCGCCATGATGCGGGCTTCGCGCGTCACCGGTTCGAAATACTCCAGATCGGCTTTGGGCGGTTGCATGGTCATGCAGCCCGTCAGGGCAAGCCCTGTGCAAGCGGTCATGGCCAGGGTCACGAGGCGATGCAAGTTCATCACAGTCTCCCCTCAAAGCAATGGCGCACCAAGTGGCCCATGATCGAATGGGTGGTCCGGCTGGCGGTGTAGATCGTGCAGCGGTTCTGCGCGGTGTCGACCACGGCGCAGCCCTGTTCCGGCAAATTCAGGTCTTGGGCGCCCGTGGGTTTGGGGCAAGCGGCGAAGTTGCCCTGCAGCGTTTCCCACTGCACCACCGGCTGGCGCAGTTGGCGCTCGGTGATGGCGCGCGCGCGCATCTGGGTCAAATCGAAGTCGGGAACAGGCTGGGACAAGGATTGGGGCTCCAAACGCACCACCGCAGCTGAGCTGCTGTCGGCATGGGCCGTTGGCCAAGCCAGCGCCAAGGCGCCCAGCGCGACAACCAGTGCCAGTGCATGACGGCGCAGCTGCGGGCGGGTCTGGGTCGTCACTGTTGTCATGTTCATCTCCGCAAATATCAAAACTAACGTGATGGTATTTTTGCGGATGAAATGACAGATGTGAAGGGGTGAAAATTGATATGAATCAATTGTGCATGATGATGGAAAAATCCTTTGATAACAGTACTTTGCGGTATTTGTTAGTACCTTGTTATCAGGCTAAATCGCTTGGTTTTGGGCTTGGTATTCAACAGTTTAAAAACCAATATTCAATATTTCATTTTGAAATGATAAAAATAACTATGAAGTAACAATAAAAAGCCACGGAGTTCGTGCGCTAGGTCACGAACTCCGTGGCTTTTTTGTTGAAGAACCGTTGGCGGCTTCTTGGCTACAGGGATTGACGGCCGGTGTGATTCACTGAAGAAAGCCGATGCGCGACTTGGCGCTGCCCGGACGGGGCAGATCGCAGGGGTCAATGGCGTACCGATGGGCCAGTCGGGCGTTGCCAAAGGCTGTCATCAGGGCGCGGCGCATCTCACGTGGCGCCAGGGTGGCCAAGGCGTCGAGCACGTCGTCGCTGGGCTGAGGGGCAAAGCGCTGGCCCCAGTCGTGTTCCTGGCAGATGCTTCTGTAGAGATGGGCCGCGATCTTGCGCGCCGCTTCGGCGTCGGGCGGCGCAATCTCAAACACATTCATGCGGTTGAGGATGGGCTCGGGGATGCCGCGCTCGTCGTTGGCGGTGGTGACCCAGATCACCTGGCTGGCGTCGATTGGCACTTCGGCGTACTCGTCGACAAAGCCGCTGGCGGTGTCGTGCTCCAGCAGGCTGTAGAGCGGGCCCAAGGGGTCGTACTGGGCGTCGGCGCTGGCTTTGTCGATCTCGTCGACCACGATCACCGGGTTGGCGTATTCGCCGTCCACCAGCGCTTGGAACACCTTGCCGGGCTTGGCGCCTTTCCACTGCGACGACGAGCCCGACAGCAACCAGCCCGCTGTCATGCTGCTCATGGGCACCAGCTGCATACAGGTGCCCAACAAGTCTGCGATCTGTCTGGCGAAGTGGGTTTTGCCCACGCCGGGCGGGCCGAGCAGCAGCAGGGGCGTGAGTTGCAGGCTGTCTTGGCTGTCCTGGCACAGCGCCACATGCCGCTTCACGTCGTCGAGCACCTCGGTGAAATTGGGCAGCAGCTCATACAGCGGTGCCATCTCAGGCACACCTGAGGGCTTGACCGCAAAACGCTCTGGCCCACGCTCCAACATGCGCTGGTAGGTGGTGCGCAGGCCTTCGTGCTCGCGTTCCGCGCCGCTGGCCTGCAGCTGCGCGAGCTTGCGTTCCACGTCTTGTGGCCGGTAGACCGAGCGCATGCGGGCGATGGGCAGCTGGATGGCGGGACCGACGGGGACCAGTTCCTGGGTGCTCATGGCGTGCTCCTGGTGGGTGAACAAAGAGGCGCTTCACAGTGGCGCTTTCATTCAAGCACAAGCCGTGCCGAGCCTCAATGGGGGCCGTTCCTATGCCCATTTGCTCGTGCGACAGGGGGCCGTGACCGATTCAGGCGAAAAAAAACCGCCCGAAGGCGGCATGGAGACGGCACGGTTTTGCCGCCGACACCAGGTGTGTCAGGCCGCGTTGCCGCCGATCACTTGCTGCAGCTCGCCCGACTGGTACATCTCCATCATGATGTCCGAGCCGCCGATGAACTCGCCGCGCACATACAGCTGCGGGATGGTGGGCCAGTTGCTGTATTCCTTGATGCCTTGGCGGATGCCGTCGTTGTCCAGCACGTTGACGGTGGTCAACGCTTTGGTGTCCACACCGCAGGCTTTCAGAATTTGCACCGCGCGGCCAGAGAAGCCGCACATCGGGAAGCTGGCGCTGCCCTTCATGAACAAGACGATGTCGTTGTTCTTCACCAGTTGGTCGATTTCCTGTTGCACGTCGCTCATGGCCGTTCCTGTGTCTGTGAAAAAACGCCGGGCGGGTGCCCGCGCAAAACCGTGATTATCGCGCCGTGCCCCAGCGTCCCCCGCTGCAGCGCTCAATGCCCGCAAGGTCCCTGCGGCTGTCCACCGCTGCAAAACCTTGGTCCTGCAGCAGAGCGCGCACCGCACCCGCCTGGTCGTGGCCATGCTCCAGCAGCAGCCAGCCACCGGGGCGCAGATGCGCCGGTGCGCCCGCGACGATGGCGCGGATGTCGTCCAGCCCATCGGAGCCGGACGTCAGGGCCGAGCGTGGCTCGTGCCGCAACGCCGCCAAGTGCGGGTCGTCGTCGGCGATGTAGGGCGGATTGCTCACCACCACATCAAAGCGCTCCCCAGGCACCGCGCCCCACCAAGAGCCATGCAACCACCGCAGCGATGTGTGCAAGCGCTCACCGTTGGCTTGCGCCACCGCCAAGGCGTCGGCGCTGGCGTCGCTGGCGCTGACGCGCCACGCCGGGCGCTGTTGTGCCACGGCCAGGGCGATGGCGCCGCTGCCAGTACCCATGTCCAACACCTCAAGGCTGTCGGTGTCGGTGCCCAGCGTGAGCGCCCACTCCACCAAGGTTTCGGTGTCCGGGCGCGGCGCCAGCACACGGCGGTCGATCCGCAGGTTCAAGCCAAAGAATCCCTGCTCACCCAAGACATAGGCCATGGGCTCGTGGTCCAGACAACGCCGCTGCAGTTCGGTGAAGGTGAGCGCTTGCTCCTGTGTCAGCGGATCGGTGCCATGCGCCAGCAGCCAGGCCCGGTCGTGGGGTGAGCGGCCCAGCGCGTGCAGCAGCAGCATTTGCGCTTCCAGCCGCGACAGACCCGAGGCTTGCGCCGCACGCAGCGTTTGTTCCAGCGAGTGGGCGCTCGCCATCACAGCCCTTGCGCCTGTTCCAGGTCGGCCAACAACTCGGCGCCACGCGCCACCCGCAGGGCGTGGATCACGCCGTCCAGATCGCCTTCCAGAATGTTCTCCAGCTGGTAGAGCGTCAGGTTGATGCGGTGGTCGGTCAGCCGGCCTTGGGGAAAGTTGTAAGTGCGGATGCGGTCGCTGCGGTCGCCGCTGCCGACCAGGCCTTTGCGGGTGGCGGCCTCTTTGGCGGCGCGTTCGCTGCGGTCTTTTTCCGCCAAGCGGGCGGCCAGCACCTGCAGCGCTTTGGCCTTGTTGCTGTGCTGGCTGCGGCCGTCTTGGCATTCGGCGGTGAGGCCGGTGGGCAGGTGGGTCACCCGCACGGCAGAGTCGGTTTTGTTGATGTGCTGGCCGCCCGCTCCGCTGGCGCGAAAGGTGTCGATGCGCAATTAGGCCGGGTTGAGCTTGAACGCGTCGGTCTCGTACGGCTCGGGCATGACCGCCACCGTGGCCGCGCTGGTGTGGATGCGGCCTTGGGTTTCGGTCACCGGCACGCGCTGCACCCGGTGGCCGCCCGATTCAAAACGCAGCAGGCCATAGACCCCACTGCCGCTGTCGTCCAGCCCGCGCGAGGCGATGCGCAACACCGCTTCTTTGTAGCCGCCCAGCTCGCTGGGTGATTCGCTCACCAGCTCCACCTGCCAGCCTTTGTTGGCGGCGTAGCGGCTGTACATGCGCACCAGATCGCCGGCAAACAGCGCCGATTCGTCGCCGCCGGTGCCGGCGCGCACCTCCACAAACGCGGCGCGGGCGTCGTCCGGATCGCGCGGCAGCAGGCGCTGTTGCAGCTCGTCATCGAGCGCGGCGATGTCCGCTTGCAAGCGCGGCAGTTCCTCGCGCGCCAGCTCGGCGAGCTCGGCATCTGCGCCGCCCAACCAGCCTTGGGCCTCGCCCCATTCGGCTTCCAGCGCTTGGTGGCGGTTAAAACGCTCCACCAGCGCGCTGGTGTCGGCGTGTTCGCGGCTGAGCGCGCGAAAGCGCTCGATGCTGTCCATCACATCGGGGGCGGACAGCAGGGCGTCGAGTTCGTGCAGGCGTTCGCGCTGGCGCAGCAGGGCGTGGCGGACAAAAGGTTTCACGGGGCGAGGCGAAAAAAACGGTGGGCGCCGGCGGGGCGCAGGGGCCGGTGAGTGGGGGGCAGGCGGCGGCGCTAGGACTTGTCGCGCAAGAGCAGGCGCGAGACCCATTGCGCCGCCGACGCGCGTTGCTCGGCGTCGCCGGTGTGCAGCTCGGCCAAGGGGCCATGCAGCATTTTTTGGGTCAGGGCGCGCGCCAGCGCTTCCATCACCGCCTCGGGCGGCTCGCCTTTGGCCAGGCGTTTTTGCGCTTTGGCCAGTTCGGCCTGGCGCCATTGTTCGGCTTGGCTGGTGAGTTGCTGGATCAGTGGCACCACACCCTGCTCGGGGCTGCGCTGGTCCATCCAGTGCATAAAGCTCTGAACCCCAGCGTCGATGATGGCCTCGGCCTGCGCCACCGCCGCTTGGCGGTTGTCTTTGCCGGTTTGCACCACCTGGGCCAGGTCGTCCACGGTGTAGAGGTACACGTCGTCGAGCGCCTTGACTTCCAGTTCAATGTCGCGTGGCACCGCCAGATCGACCATGAACATGGGGCGATGGCGGCGTTTTTTAAGCGCACGTTCCACGGCGCCCAAGCCAATGATGGGCAGGGTGCTGGCGGTGCAACTGACCACCGCGTCGAACTCGTGCAGGCGCTCTGGCAGGTCCGACAGGCGCAGCACCTCGGCGCCAAAACGCGCCGCCAGTTGCTCGCCGCGCTCCAAGGTGCGGTTGGCAATCGCCATGGATTTGGGCGTTTTGGCCGCGAAGTGAGTGACCGCCAACTCGATCATTTCGCCAGCGCCGACAAACAGCACCCGGATCTCACTGAGGTCTTCAAAGAGCTGACCGGCCAGGCGCACGGCGGCCGCCGTCATGCTGATGGAGTGGGCGCCGATCTCGGTGGAGCTGCGCACCTGCTTGGCGACCGAAAACGAACGCTGAAACAGCTGGTGCAAGGTGGTGCCCAGTGCGCCGGCCTCGTCGGCGGCGCGCACTGCGTTTTTGAGTTGACCTAGGATTTGGGCCTCGCCCAGCACCATGCTGTCGAGCCCGCTGGCGACCCGAAAGGCGTGGCGCGCCGCTTGGTCGTCGCGCAGCACATAGGCGTGGTCGCGCAGCACATGGGTGCTGACACCGCCGGTGGCGGCCAGCCAGTCGAGCGTAGGCTCCACAATGGTGGGGTCGCCCGCGCCATACAGCTCGGTGCGGTTGCAGGTCGACAGCAGCGTGGCCTCGGGCTGGCGCGGCAAGCTTTGCCGATAAGTCTGCAAGGTGGGGCTGAGCTGGTCCAAGGCAAACGCGAACCGGCCGCGCAAATCGAGCGGTGCGGTGTGGTGGTTGATACCCAGGGTCCAGACGGTCATGTCCCAGATTATAAAATCCGCCCCTTTGCCGCTGGCGCAACGCGCCCCTGAGATGTCCGCCCTGGATGTGATCTACCACTGCTTGAATTTTGTAGCGCCCGCCGTGTCGGTGGCGGCGCTGTTGGCGCTGGTCTTGTGGTGGCGGGCCAAGCCTCTGCGTGCGCGCACCTGGCGGCCTTGGGCTTGGCTGAGTCTGGCGGGTGTGCTGGTGCTGCTGGCGGGCCTGGTGTGGTTCGGTCGAGACGGCAAGCTCGCCACCTACGCGGCCATGGTGGCCCTGCAGGGCACGCTGTGCGCGTGGTGGCGGCGCTGAGGTTTATGGCAGGCGCGCTTCCAGCAGGGCGTGCGCCAATTCGCCAAAGCCTGCGCCCCGCTCGGCGCGGCAAATGAAGCGCGGCGTGTGCCGCAGCCCGGGCAGAAAACGCGCCACATTGGCCACGCCCACGCTGTGCACCATGTGTTCAAACATCACCTCGTCGTTGCTGGAGTCGCCCACATAGACCCAGTGCCCCAGTTCTTGCGCCAGATTGCGCTGCAGCCAGGTGCGCACCGCCCATTGCGCGCCGATCCAGTTGTTGTGTTCGCCCAACCAGGCGTTGATGTGGATGCTGCTGACCGTGACACGCAGTCCGTGGCCGCGCAAGGCGCGGACCACCGCGTCGATCTGCGCGGGGGACAGCTGGTGGTGCTCGCTGTGGTCAATGGCGATGTCGGTTTCCCGTCCGGCGCTGTCGGTGGCGCGCTGGGCGGGCGGCAGGCGCGCTTCCACGTCGCCCAGCGCGGCTTGCAGGCGCATCCAGTGCGCGGCGCGGGTGCTGCTGTCGTCGCGGTACCAGCGCCGCACCTCACCATCGGCACCCGCCTGCAGCGCCACGGCGCCGTTTTCGGCCACCACCCCCAGCAGCGGCCAAGCGTCGGGGCCGCTGACGCAGGGCAAGCTCCAGCCCACCGGTCGGCCGGTGACGGCCAGCACCGGCAGTCCGGCGTCTGCCAGCGCCTGCAAAGCGGCCCGGGTCTCGGGCAACAAGGCGCCGTTGGTGGTCAGGGTGTCGTCGATGTCGGTGATGACGCCCCGGATGCCGGCGCGCACAGCCGCTGGCCAATCGGCCAGCGGCTGTGGAGCCGCTGTGTCAGCGCGGTTCATGGGGCGCAAACAAGTCGACCCGGTCGGTGATGATGCCGTCGGTGCCCAAGGCTTGCAGGTGGGCGGCGGGCCACTCGTCGTTGACGGTGTAGCTCAGCGCCCGCATGCCGCTGTTGTGGACCTCGGCCACCCGTTCGGCGTCCCACATGGGGTAGTGGGCGATCACGGCCGCGCACCCGAGCGCGTGCGCGGTGTCCAGCCAACCATCCCACCAGGTTTCCAGCAGCAGGCCGCGCGGCAGCGCTGGGGCGCTGGCTTGTGCGCCGGCCAAGGCATCGGGCTGAAAGGAACTGAGCAGGGGCTTGACCGCAGGCTCGGCCCACAGCCGCGCGGCCTCGCGCGCCACCACCTCGCCGGTGTGGCGTTCTGTGCCGGGGGTGGGCTTGATTTCGATGTTCAGGTGGTGGCCGTTGCCCAGGCAAAAGGCCGCCAGCGCCGCCAAGCTGCAGGGTGGTTCACCCGCGTAGGCGCGCGAATGCCAACCACCGGCGTCGAGCTGCGACAGCGTGTGCCAGGGCAGTTCACCCGCCACCCCGTGGCCGTTGGTGGTGCGCTCCAGCGTGGCGTCGTGCAGCAGAAACACCGCGCCGTCGGCGCTGAGCTTGGCGTCGCATTCGAACATGCGGTAGCCGTGCTGCGCGCCCAGGCGAAAAGCGGCCAAGGTGTTTTCGGGTGCGAGTTTGCCGGCGCCCCGGTGGGCGATCCAAAAAGGGTAGGGCCAAGGTGTCATGGCGGGATCATGCCTTGTGCTGTGGCGCATCAGCCTGTGATGCGCAGGCCGGTGGCGGCGTCGAAATGGTGCAGCCGGTCGGCGCGCGGGGTGGCATGGAAGTGTTCGCCTGGGCGCGGTGCGCTCACCGATTCGTCGAGCCGCAAGGTCAGTGATTCTTCGCCTAGGCGCGCATGCACCAAGCGCTCGGCGCCCAGCAGCTCCACCGTCTCGGCCACCAGCGCCCAGCCCTGGCCCGGCGTCAGGTCCATGTGTTCGGGGCGAATACCGACGATCTGCCCGGCCGCGCCACCGGGCGCGTGGCGAAGCAGGTTCATCGGTGGCGAGCCAATGAAGCTGGCCACAAAGGTGCTGGCCGGCCGGTTGTAAACGGCCTCGGGCGTGTCGAACTGCTCCATGCGCCCGCCGTTCATTACGATCATGCGCTGGGCCAGCGTCATGGCCTCTACTTGGTCGTGCGTCACAAACAGGCTGGTGATGCCGAGCTCGCGGTGCAGCTTCTGGATTTCGAGCCGGGTCTGAGCGCGCAGCTTGGCATCCAAGTTGGACAACGGCTCGTCGAACAAAAACACCTGGGGCTGGCGCACGATGGCTCGGCCCATGGCCACCCGCTGGCGCTGCCCGCCCGAGAGCTGGCGCGGTTTGCGGTCGAGCAGGTGGGACAGCTCCAGGATGCCAGCGGCTTTGTCCACCCGCGCGCGGATCTCGTCTTTGGGCAGTTTCTGGATCTTCAGGCCATAGGCCATGTTCTCGAACACGCTCATGTGGGGGTAGAGCGCGTAGTTCTGGAACACCATGGCGATGTCGCGCTCGGCCGGCTCCAGGGTGTTGACCACCCGCTCGCCAATGCGGATCTCGCCGCGGGTGATCTCTTCCAGTCCCGCGACCATGCGCAGCAGGGTCGATTTGCCGCAGCCCGATGGCCCGACGATGACCACAAATTCGCCGTCGTGGACGCTGGCGCTGACGCCGTGGATCACCTGCAGCGACTGCTTGCCTTGGTGGTATTGCTTGATGACGTTGTGAAGGCTCAGACTTGCCATGGTGTGTGCTTATTTCTCGGTGTCGACCAGGCCCTTGACGAACCACTTTTGCATGAGGATGACGACCAGCGCCGGCGGAATCATCGCCAGCATGGCGGTGGCCATGACCACGTTCCATTCGGTGTAGGCCTCACCCGCGATCAAGCGCTTGATGCCCAGCACGATGGGGTACATGTTCTCATCGGTGGTCACCAGCAGCGGCCAGAGGTACTGGTTCCAGCCGTAGATGAACTGAATGACAAACAGCGCCGCAATCGAGGTGGCCGACATCGGGAGCAGCACGTCGAAGAAAAAGCGCATCGGCCCGGCGCCGTCGACCCGCGCGGCCTCGACCAGCTCGTCGGGCACGGTGAGGAAGAATTGCCTGAACAAAAACGTGGCGGTGGCCGAGGCGATCAGCGGCACCGTCAGGCCCGCGTAGCTGTTGAGCATGCCCAGGTTGGCCACCACTTCGTAGGTGGGGCCGATGCGCACCTCCACCGGCAGCATCAGGGTGACAAAAATCATCCAGAACACCAGGTTGCGCAGCGGAAAGCGGAAATACACGATGGCAAAGGCCGACAGCAGCGAAATCGCGATCTTGCCGATGGCGATGATGAGCGCGCTGATCAGGCTCACCAGCATCATCGGCCCGCCCGCTGGCAGCTTGCTGCCCATGCTGGTCTCCCCGCCGAAGAGGGCGAGGCGGTAACTTTCCAAAAAGTGCGAGCCCGGCAGCAGCGACAGCGGCCGGCTTTGTGCAATTTCCTGCGCCGACTGGGTCGAGGCCACCAGCGTCAAATAGACCGGAAACGCCACCACCGCCACGCCCAGAATCAGCGTGGCGTGGGCAACAAAGTCAAGAATGGGTCGTCGTTCAATCATGATCAATACTGGACTTTGCGTTCGACATAACGGAACTGAACGACCGTCAATGCGATGACGATGGCCATCAGCACCACCGATTGCGCCGCCGAGCCGCCCATGTCCAGTGCCTTGAAGCCGTCGTAGTACACCTTGTAGACCAGGATGGAGGTGGACTTGCCAGGACCGCCCTGGGTGGCCGCGTCGACGATGGCAAAGGTGTCAAAGAAGGCGTAGACCACGTTGATCACCAGCAGGAAGAATGTGGTCGGCGAGAGCAGCGGAAACACAATCGTCCAGAAGCGCCGCGCGGGCGAAGCGCCGTCGATGGCGGCGGCCTCGATCAGCGATTTCGGGATCGACTGCAGGCCCGCGAGGAAGAACAGAAAGTTGTAGGAAATCTGCTTCCACACGGCGGCCATGACGATCAGTGCCATGGCGTGTTCGCTCTTGAGCATGTGGTTCCACTCCAGGCCCAAGGCCTGCAGCAGATAGGCCACCACCCCCATGGGCGAGGCGAACATGAACAGCCACAACACGCCCGCCACCGCAGGCGCCACCGCGTAGGGCCAGATCAGCAGGGTTTTGTAGACACCAGCGCCCTTGATCACCCGGTCGGCCATCACCGCGAGCAACAAGGCGATCGACAGGCCACACACCGCCACCAGGACGGAGAACACCGCGGTGATTTGGAAGGATTCGAGGTAGGTCTCATCGGCCCACAGGCGCTCGAAGTTCTGCAGGCCCACAAACTCGGTCGAGGTGCCAAAAGCGTCTTGCTCCAGCACGCTTTGGTACAGCGCCTGGCCCGCCGGCCAAAAAAAGAACACCAGCACAATCGCCAGCTGTGGTGCGACCAGCGCCCAAGGCAGCCAGGCCGATCGGAAGCGGACTCGTTTTTCCATGGGGACACAACAACAAAGCGGTCACCCGCGCAGCGGCGGGCGACCGGCACCGGTGGGAGCCAAGCCACCCAGGCGGTGGCTCAGCGGTGGCTTACATGCGGCCCTGGTTGGCCTTTTGAAAGCGTTCCAGCTGTTCGTTGCCGCGCTTGACAGCTGCGTCCAGTGCCTCTTTGGCGGTCTTCTTGCCGGCCCAGACCTGTTCGAGCTCTTCATCGTTGATGGTGCGGATCCGCACAAAGTTGCCCAGGCGAATGCCGCGCGACTTGTCGGTGGTCTTGCGGATCATCTGCTCGACCGACACATCGGTGCCCGGGTTTTGTTTGTAGAAGCCCGACTTTTCGGTCATCTCGTACGAGGCTTTGGTCAGCGGCAGGTAGCCGGTGCGCTGGTGGCTCTTGGCCGCCTCTTCGGCTTTCGAGAGGTGTGCAAAGAACTGCGCCACGCCCTTGTACTCAGCGTCCTTTTTGCCGGACATGACCCACAGGCTGGCGCCGCCGATCACCGTGTTCTGCGGCGAGCCTGGCACATCGGGGTAGAAGGGCAAGGTGGAAATGCCAGACGCAAACTTGCCGTTGCGCTTGATGTTGCCGTACAGCGCTGAGCTGCCGGTCATCATGGCGCACTCGCCCGATACAAACACCGCATCGGCGGCGTTGCCTCGACCTTTGTAGACAAAGAGGCCTTGTTTGGCCATGTTGCCCAAGTTTTCAATGTGGCGCACATGCAGCGGTGTGTTGAAGTTCAAACGGGCGTCGATGCCACGCATGCCATTGCCCTTGGTGGCGAATTCGGTGTTGTGCCAAGCCGAGAAGCTCTCCAGCTGGGTCCAGCTCACCCAGCTGGTGGTGAACGGGCATTTGTGGCCAGCGGTTTTGAGCTTGGCGGCTGCCAGTGCCACCTCTGGCCAGGTCTTGGGCGCTTTTTCCGGGTCCAGTCCGGCGGCTTTGAAGGCGTCTTTGTTGTAGTGGAACACCGTGGTCGAGCTGTTGAAGGGGAAGCTCAGCATCTGCCCGTTGGGCGCGGTGTAGTAGCCCGCCACAGCGGGTACATAGGCGTTGGCATCAAAGGTGACGCCGGCTTTTTTCATGACCTCGCCCACTGGCACGATGGCGTTGCGGCTGGCCATCATGGTGGCGGTGCCCACCTCAAACACCTGCAAGATGTGGGGCGCGTTGCCGGCGCGGAAGGCGGCAATGGCGGCGGTCATGGACTCGTCGTAGCTGCCTTTGAAGGTCGGGACAATCTTGTATTCCTTCTGGCTGGCGTTGAAATCTTTGGCCAGGTCGTTGACCCATTCACCCAGCGCACCGCCCATCGAGTGCCACCACTGGATTTCGGTTTGGGCCATGGCGGGGGCGGTGGCGCTCAGGCCCAAGGCCAAGGCGCCCAAGAGTCGACGCAAGGAATGTGACATGGGGAAAACTCCTCTGGTGTGGTGAAAACAGCGCTCAGCGTATGTCGCGCCCGTGAAAAAGCCATTGCAAAAGGCTTTCAATTCCATGACAAGGGGGTTTCCACGGCCCAAGTGGGCTTTCTGTCGCTGAGGTACCATCTCAGACCCGGTTTTCGCGGGTTTTCCCTCAGGATTTCATGAACGCCCCCACGCCCTTGCCTCTGCTCTTGGCTGAGCACGATGACGCCCCGCGTCTGCGCGAAATTCCCTACAACTACACCTCGTTTTCGGACCGGGAAATTGTGTCGCGCCTCTTGGGCTCCGAGGCGTGGACGCTGCTCGATGAGCTGCGCGGTGAGCGCCGCACCGGCCGCTCGGCCCGCATGCTCTACGAGGTGCTGGGCGACATCTGGGTGGTGCAGCGCAACCCCTATTTGCAAGACGATTTGCTGGGCAGCCCCAAGCGCCGCAAAGCGCTGGTCGACGCTCTGCACCACCGCCTGGGCGAGGTGGAAAAGCGCCGCACTCCCCAAGACGACGCCGCGCGCGACGCGCTGGTGGGCCAGTTGCTGGCGCAGGCGCAAGGTGCGGTGCAGCGCTTTGCCCGCTCGTTCGACGAGATGGCCGCCTTGCGCGCCAAAACCCAGCGCGTGCTCGGGCGCCTGACCGCCAAAGACAACATCAAGTTCGATGGCCTGTCGCGTGTGAGCCATGTCACCGACGCCACCGACTGGCGGGTGGAATACCCCTTTGTGGTGCTCACGCCCGACACCGAGGCCGAGATGGCGCATTTGGTCAAAGGCTGTGTGGAGCTGGGCTTGACCATCATCCCGCGCGGCGGCGGCACCGGCTACACCGGCGGCGCCATTCCGCTGACCTGGAAGAGCGTGGTCATCAACACCGAAAAGCTCGAAGCCATGACGGAGGTCGAGCATGTGCAGGCGCCGGGCCATGCGCAGAAGCTGCCGACCATCTGGACCGAGGCCGGTGTGGTGACCCAGCGCGTGGCCGACGCGGCCGAGCGCGCGGGCTATGTGTTTGCGGTGGACCCGACCTCGGCCGAGGCCTCGTGTGTCGGCGGCAACATCGCGATGAACGCTGGCGGCAAGAAGGCGGTGCTCTGGGGCACGGCGCTGGACAACCTGCTGAGCTGGCGCATGGTGACGCCGCAGGCCGAATGGCTGGAGGTGACCCGTCTGGACCACAACCTGGGCAAGATCCATGACGCGCCGGTGGCGACCTTTGAGCTGCGCTACCTCGCGGCTGACGGTAAAACCCAGCTGCGTATCGAGACGCTGACCATTCCCGGTGCCACCTTCCGCAAGGAAGGCCTGGGCAAGGACGTGACCGACAAGTTTTTGAGCGGCCTGCCCGGCATCCAAAAAGAGGGCTGCGACGGCCTGATCACCAGCGCGCGCTGGGTGGTGCACCGCATGCCGGCCCACACCCGCACCGTGTGCTTGGAGTTCTTTGGCAACCCGAAAGACGCGGTGCCTTCGATCGTCGAGATCAAGGACTTTATGTTCGCCGAGCAAAACCGCTCGGGCACCTTGCTCGCTGGCCTCGAACACTTGGACGACCGCTACCTCAAGGCGGTAGGCTACGCCACCAAGAGCAAAAAAGGCAACGGCGGTTTGCCCAAGATGGTGTTGATTGGCGACATCGTTGGTGACAACGAAGACGCGGTCGCGCGGGCCACCAGCGAAGTGATTCGCCTGGCCAACGGCCGCGCCGGTGAAGGGTTTGTGGCCATCAGCGCCGAGGCGCGCAAGAAATTCTGGCTCGACCGCAAAAAGACGGCGGCCATCTCGCGCCACACCAACGCCTTCAAGGTCAACGAAGACGTGGTGATCCCGCTGCCGCGCATGGGCGAATACACGCTGGGCATTGAGCGCATCAACATCGAGCTGTCGCTGCGCAACAAACTCAAGTTGTGTGATGCGCTGGAGGCTTTCTTCAAACGGGGCCATTTGCCGCTGGGCAAAACCGACGACGCCAACGACATTCCCAGCGCCGAGCTGCTGGAAGACCGGGTGCAGCAGGCGCTGGCCTTGGTGCGCGATGTACGCGCCCTGTGGGGCGGCTGGCTGCGCGACGTCGAAACGTTGTTCCCGCAGCTGCAAGACCACACGCTGCGCGCGAGCTGGAAAACCCAGATCCGCCAGCCGCTGCAGCAAATCTTCAACGGCGCGGCCTTTGGCCCCATCTTGGCCGAGTGCAACACCATCCACAAGCGGGTGCTCAAAGGCCGGGTCTGGGTGGCGCTGCACATGCACGCCGGCGACGGCAATGTGCACACCAACATCCCCGTCAACAGCGACGACTATGAGATGCTGCAGACCGCCCACGAGGCGGTGGCCCGCATCATGGTGCTGGCGCGCAGCTTGGACGGCGTGATTTCGGGCGAACACGGCATTGGCATCACCAAGCTCGAATTCCTGACCGACGACGAGCTGCGACCGTTCGCCGACTACAAGGCCAAGGTCGACCCCGAGGGCCGCTTCAACAAAGGCAAGCTGATGCGCGGCGAGGCGCTCGCCGCCCTGCGCGCGCTTGACGAGACGGTGCGCAATGCCGACCTTGCCGAGGCCTACACCCCGAGCTTTGGCCTGATGGGGCATGAGTCGCTCATCATGCAGCAGAGCGACATCGGCGCCATCGCCGACAGCGTCAAGGATTGCCTGCGCTGCGGCAAGTGCAAGCCGGTGTGCGCCACCCATGTGCCGCGCGCCAATTTGCTCTACAGCCCACGCAACAAAATCCTCGCCACCTCGCTGTTGATCGAGGCCTTTTTGTACGAAGAGCAAACCCGCCGCGGTGTCAGTCTGCAGCACTGGCAAGAGTTTGAAGACGTGGCCGACCACTGCACCGTCTGCCACAAGTGCTACACGCCATGCCCGGTCAAGATCGACTTTGGCGACGTGACCATGAACATGCGCAACCTGCTGCGCAAGATGGGTCAAAAGAGCTTCCGCCCAGGCAACGCAGCGGCCATGTTCATGCTCAACGCCACCAATCCCGAAACCATCAAGGTCGCCCGCACCCTGATGGTGGATGTGGGCATGCGCGCCCAGCGCTGGGCGGTGGACCTGTTCAAAGCGGTGGGCCGCAAACAGACCAGTGCGCCGCCGGCCACGGTGGGCACCGCGCC